>CAUZMW010000016.1:0-32003 GCA_963581225.1 Gammaproteobacteria bacterium | reverse complement strand
GACCGATCGTCCGCGAACATTCAGCGGACTATTCGCGACCCCACACCGCGCATGCCTCCATATCGCCGTCGGCAGCAGTCGCCTACTGGGACGGCGCTCTACTAAAAGTATGGAGTCACGGGCAAGGCATGTTTCCACTGCGGCAGGCGCTGGCTCGCGTGGTGGGACTTCCTGAGCGACAAGTGCAGTGCATCCATCACCAGGCCTCCGGCTGTTACGGCCACAACGGCGCAGACGACGCAGCCTGCGACGCGGCACTGATCGCCATGGCGGTGCCGAACAGACCAATCAGGCTGCAATGGTCTCGGCATGACGAGTTTCGCCGTGAACCGTTCGGACCGGCGATGAGTATGAGTATATCCGCGGCAACCGATGCGACTGGCAACATACAGCGCTGGCTTTTCGATGTATGGAGTCCGAGCCACTCGACGCGACCGTACTACGGCGGCGACACAGCCGGCAGCCTGCTCGCGGCACGCGAGAAGGACCAGCCGCTCGATGAGTTTCCCGGCAGGAACATTCCGCAACGCGCCGGTGGCGCCGACCGCAACGCGGTGGCTTTATACGCCTATCCGAAGCAGCAGGTCGTCGAACACTACGTAACGGAAAGGCCGCTCCGAGTTTCGGCGCTTCGCGGCCTGGGAGCCTACGGCAACGTCTTTGCGATCGAGTCCTTCATGGACGAGTTAGCGCGCGAGAACGGCAGCGACCCGTTCGAGTATCGACTGCGACACCTCACCGATCCGCGTGCAGCGGCAGTGATCGAGGCGGTACGTGAACTCGCCGGAGAGCGCCCAAGCGAGAGTTCTGCTCAAGCTTTAGGCCGAGGCATCGCGTTCGCTCAGTACAAAAACCTGGCCGCCTACCTGGCAATGGTGGTGGATATCGTTATCGATCGGGAATCGGGTGCGATTCGTGTGCTCCATGCCTACGCCACAATCGACGCTGGCCTGATCATCAGCCCGGACGGCGCCAGAAACCAGGTCGAAGGCGGAATCATTCAGGCGACGAGTTGGACGCTGAAAGAGGCGGTGAAGAATTCGGCGTCGGAGATTCAGAGCATTGACTGGGCAAGTTACCCGATCATTCGCTTCGACGAAGTACCAGAGATTCAGGTGACTTTGATCGATCGCCCTGAACTACCGTCACTCGGCGTCGGCGAAGCTGCTCAGGGTCCGACCGCCGCAGCAATCGCCAACGCAATAGCGGATGCCACCGGCGCCCGACTGCGAGACCTCCCGTTTACCCCGGATAAAATCACCGCCGCGCTTCTGCCCGCTGCGTAGCAGCGCCTATAGCCTACTCCGCCGGGATGAACGGCAGGATCACGTACGAAGCGCGCTCGCCGCCCGTGTAGATACTGTTGTTAGCGAGGTTGTAGGCGGCGAAGTAGTGCTGCCCATCGTGGGCGTTCACGTCGAGGCGAATTCGATGCCCTTCCTCGAATACCATGCTCGTCGCCCAGATCTCGACGGAGATGGGTACAACTTCTCCCGGCGTCAGCTTCTGCTCCTCGTCGTGGGTATGGTACGGCCGATACGGTGTCGATAGCAGCGGATCGAGTTTGCGATGAGAGACCTGAAGTATTCCTCGTGTTGCTGTCTCGACCGTACCGTCCGGCGCCATATCGCGTAGGTAGGCGAACACGTCCATATCGTCGGTCTCGGAAGATACCCACATGACGAGATTGATATGCCCGGTGAGTTCTACAGCCTCAGTCAAAGGATCGGTAACGAAGCTGAGGGTCGGCATGCCGCGGTTCGCACGCGCGTAAGCTTCAGGGCCGGCGGCGTAAGTCAGTTGCTCTTCGGTTTGCGGCTTCGCCATCGTGAGCTTCAGATCGTGGACAGAATCGTCCACGACGCCGGCGGACTCGCCGCTCAAGTAGTAGCGCATGTACTGCGTGCGCGCGAGCGGCCATTCGTCCTCGAAACGCCACTCACACTCTCGCACGCTGCTCCGAATACAGAGCTTCACGGGTGGCTCATCCATGATGCCGGTGTCGATATCTTTGAGCCAGTAGTCATACCAGCGCAACATTTCGTTCTTGCCTTCGTCGGAATAGAACGAATCCGTATGCCCGCCAATATGCATCTGTAACTTTTTCGCGTTCGATACCGAACGGACATAGCCGTCGATATTGCCGCGCATGTGATGATTCCAGCCGCCCCAGTTGCCGGAGCTGTATAACGGCACGGTAATCTGATCGAACTGGGCGCGGGCTTTGTTCTCGTCCCACCACGCGCTATCCATATGGTGCGCCAGAAAATTGTAGATCAGATCCTCGCTGAGCGCGGCCGAGTTGTCGGCGCGCGTATTTTCGAGCAACTGTTTACCGCGAACGTCCAACCACCAGCGGCCATAGAACCCCTGATTGAACACACCGCCGTGAAAGACCGAGTCGCGATACATATCGGCCCAGCCCTCCCAGGGCACGATCGTCGTCAGCGACGGCGGCTGTAACCCTGCCACGTTCCACTGTGTAATCGCATAGTAGGACACACCCACCAGTCCGACCTTACCGCTACTCCAGCCTTGTTCGGCCGACCACTCGATCGAGTCATAGAGGTCCCGCGCCTCCTGAATGGACCAGATATCGGATTGACCGGGCGACGTGCCGGTACCACGCGTGTCGACGAAGATCAGCACGTAGCCTCGCGCCGTCCACCATGCCGGTTCCGGGCGTTCGACGTGGGTGAAGGGCGACTCATGCGGCAGAATGCGGTCCATCGCTTTCTGATAGGCGCTTAAACTCATCAGAACGGGAAACGTCTCGCCCTCGTCCGCATCCGGCCGATAGACATCCGCTCTGAGCACCGTGCCGTCGCGGGTACGTATCGGCACGTCTTGCTCGAAGATCACGCCGTAGTCGGGTTGCGACAAGTCGGCGGACAGCGCCTGTTCGGCCGCTATACCAGCGACTATCGTCAGAAGAGATACAGCGCTCAGGGCTCTGTGTGCGAACATGATCACTTCTCCACTATCGTTATCTCATCACCTCGACGCGTAGCGGCGACCAGGCCAGACCATCGGGGCTCTCATGGGCACTGACCAGCAGATCGGATTCGGACTCGCCGAAGGTATCGAGTTCGAACATCCGAATTGTGCCCTGACCGGGTTCGCTCACGAAGGCGAAGCCGTCGAGTATCAACACACCGAAATTCCCGGTCCCAGGCGTACCGTCGCCCAGCGGCACCTCGGCGACCATCTCGCGAGCTGCGACGTCGAACAGGCGCAGGAATTGCTGCACCGGTTGCCCACCGCCACCGCCATTCGGTGCGACCGCGCGACCGTTAGGCCCGATCTCGACGCGGCCCGCGAAGGGCCGTGAATCGATCCTCGCCACAACCTCCAGCGACTGCGTATCGATGACCGAAATCGCCTCCTCCTGTCGATTCGCGACCCAGATCTCGCTGCCGTCGGGTGAAACCGACATGCCTTCCGCGCCCGGCCCGGTAGGAATGACGACGGGCGGACGATCCTCGTCCAGGAAGATGACCGACAGTGTCCCTTCGCCCAGGCGACTCGTCACATAGGCGCGCGAGCCGTCGGGGCTAAGACGCACCATGTGTCCCTCACGCCCCCCGGTCGGGTACGTGCGTATGACCTCCATGGCCTCCAGATCGATCAGGGCGATCAAATCGGAGTCCTGCATCGTCGCCAGCGCCCGCCGGCCGTCAGGATGGAACAACGCCGTATGGGGCCGTGAATTCGGGCCCAGATCGATGCGCCCCACAATCTGTGCGTTCGGAATGTCGATCAAGATGACATGTCTGCCGTGACTGTCCTCAGGCCCGTACTCACTCGTCAGGGCAAATCGCCCATCGGGGGACACCGCGACTTCATGGGGAATGATCGGACCGACCGGCAAGCGGGCCACTTCGAGACGCGTCTCGAGATCGATCAAGGAGATACTCCCACCCGCGCGGTTGGCGACTATCAGGGTTCCATCAAGCGCCAATGC
This sequence comes from Gammaproteobacteria bacterium, assembly GCA_963581225.1. Lineage (GTDB taxonomy): Bacteria > Pseudomonadota > Gammaproteobacteria > Steroidobacterales > Rariloculaceae > SMWC01. The sequence goes on along the minus strand of CAUZMW010000016.1, from coordinate 28,039 downwards.
GCTCGAACACAGCCCGATCATGAGTATCGGTCGGGCAACCCAGCGAAATAATAGGTTGGTCATGGATTCGTCTCCCCTGACTTCTTGATTCTGGTTCTCGTGTCGACTCGGAACGTCGGCCAGCCCGTAGTATGGCTAAAAATCCTGCAACAACAAAGTTAATGTCTTGCAACGACCTATACTGATCAATCTGCCGTCTGTTCAGCCTCCGCCGACCGGCCCGGCAGCATCCGGGTGAATACGCCGTCACGCCGATAGAAGTGATGGAACAGCGCGGCACCCACGTGAATAGAGATCAGCATCCAGAGAAGCTTCGGACCCAGAATATCGCGGTACACAAAATCCAAGCGTATCTCGAACTCCTCCCAGGTCGTATCGACCGTCGCCGCGACCCAGGCGAACAGGCTCGTATCACCGAACTTCGTAATGCCCAGATATTCCGCGTCACGGTAGGTCCCAAGATATCCTGTGATGGGCATGACGATCATAAAAATTTAAAGCGATCCATGCGAGACCCGCGCCGCGAGATGCTCATACCATTCGCCGGCTGGAGGCGCAGGTAACGTACCCGTCAGACGCCAGTAAATCCGGACGAGGATCAGGCCCGCGACGAGGATGCCCGACGTGATGTGAATCTGCACGGCGATATCGTTCGCAACGGTCCCGTCCACGGTAAACCATATGGAATAGTAGGCCGAACAGTAGGACAGCAGGAAAAATGTGGCGATCGTCCAATGCAGCGCCTTCGTGACGCTGCCGAATGAGCTGCCCGTATTTCTGAAACCCAAGTCTACCCCCTCCGATCGAGCCGACGCTGGTCCACAGATCATGGCAAACAGTTCCGAACCCCGCCCTCGGCTCTAGGCCTATGCCGGGCAAAAAAAACGGCACCTCCAAAGAGGTGCCGTTAGTCTTCAAGACTTCAGACTCAGGTCTCAGTTGTTACCGAAGCGGGCAACAAACTCGAGGCCCCAGGAATCGGGATTACCGTAGCGGTAGTCGTAAATTCCCGTGCGAGATGAATTACATTCTTCGTAGTATCGCTCGTCGGTGATGTTGCTACCGAACAGCGAGACCTCCCACTTGGCTGACGCGGGCTGAAAGCTCACTCGCGCCCGGAACTTGGAATACGAGTCCTGGGATATTCGGGTCGCTCAATAGCGTCTCTCCGAGCCACTCTTACCCGCCCTGGGCATAGACGCCGAGCGTCGTTGTCAGCTGCGCGCCGCTTCCCATGACGAACGAGTGCCCGACGGAGGCATTGAGTGCCCAATCCGGCGTCCGATCGTTGATGTTCTGCTGTGACCGGTCGATGAACTCACCCGGGTTAGCCGGATCGGCCACCAGGAACGAGTTGTACTCATTGATCAGATAGCCCGCGTCGACGGTGATGAAGGCACCGTCCCAGGGACTGGTCCGCAACTCAAGCTCGATACCGTAAATATCGACCTGACCCGCATTCTGGGTCAGCTCGATATTCGGATCGGGGCCGTACCGACCGTCGGAATTATCGAGGAGGATCGATTTCTGCTTGTCCGTGTAGTCCATCCAGAAAACATCCGCATTCAGGACGACGCGACCGTCGCTGAACGTGCCCTTGAAGCCGAGTTCGTAGTTGGTCACGTACTCGGGATCATAGGACACCAGCGGCGCCAGTTCAGGCGTCAGGAACAAGCTGAGCTCGTCGTTGAAGCTGCCGGTCAGATAGCCTTCGGAGATCAGGAAGTAGACTGACGTGCCCCCCTAGAACGACTCCAGCGACTGAGGGAGAATTTCAGTGGAGTTAAGGAGAATGACAGATGGGACGAAGGCACTTCAAACCTGAACAGATCATCCACATGCTGCGTGAGGCGGAGATTAAGCTGGCGGGTGGCAAGAAGATTGGCGAGGCATGCCGCGAACTGGGGATATCAGAGCAGAGCTACTAGCGTTGGCGAAAAGGGTACGGCGGGATGCAAGTATCACAAGCGAAGAAGCTCAAGGATCTGGAGCGCGAGAACGCGCGACTGAAGAAGCTGGTGGCGGATCAGGCTCTGGATAAGTCGATTCTTGAGGAAGCCCTGCGGGGAAACTACTAAGCCCCGAACGACGCAGACGCGTGGTTCGGCACGTTCAGCGAGAGCTGAGCGTGCCGGAGCGCCGGGCTTGTCGTGTACTGGGGCAATCTCGATCGACACAACGGCGCGTACTTGTTCAGCGTGACGATGAAGAAGCGCTGACCCAAGCGATTGTCGGCTTGGCCAGCGAGTATGGGCGTTACGGCTATCGGCGGGTCACTGCATTGTTGCGTACCGAAGGTTGGTACGTGAACCACAAGCGGGTTGAACGGATCTGGCGCCGTGAGGGGCTCAAAGTACCCACAAAACAACCCAAACGGGCTCGTTTGTGGCTGAACGATGGCTCCTGTGTGCGGCTTCGCCCCAGGCATCGACACCATGTTTGGTCGTATGACTTTGTCATGGACCGTACCCATGATGGCAGAGCGTTCCGCATGCTGACGGTTATCGATGAACACACTCGTGAGTGCCTGGCCATCCGCACCGAGCGCAGACAGAACCAGGAGACTGTCCTTGAGACGCTATCGGACCTGCACGGACCTCCAGAGCATTTACGCTCAGACAACGGCGCTGAGTTTACCGCCACCGCGGTGCGTGAATGGCGGCAAAGACTCGAAGTGAAAACGCTCTTCATTGAGCTCGGCAGTCCCTGGGAGAACGGCTACAACGAAAGCTTCAACGGTAAACTACGCGATGAACTGCTCAACGGTGAAATCTTCTTCACGCTGAAAGAAGCCCAGGTACTCGTAGAGCAATGGCGTCGGCATTACAACACCATCAGACCACACAGCTCCCTAGGTTACAGGCCACCGGCTCCACAGACCATGCAACCACCGCTAAGTAGACTTGCCATGCCTATCCCCATCACGACACAATGACCTCGGACTCTCTCATTTTAGGTGGTATCGCTATAGGGGCAGGTCAGTCGGACGCAGAGTGCGCGCAGTTCGGAATCGATGCCCAGGGCCTGAAGACCGCGACCCCGGATCCTCAGAACCGCTGCTGGTAACCGCTACTCCGATTCCTTCGACTGCAGAAACGTATCGAGAATCAGTAACCCGGCCCCGATCGTGATGGCCGAGTCCGCAAGGTTGAACGCGGGAAAGTACCAGGCCTGATAGTGGACGCGGATGAAATCGATCACATGACCTAACCGCACACGATCGATGACGTTCCCCAGCGCGCCACCCATCACTAGACAGAGCCCGGCTGCCAGTAGATTCTTTCCACGAGCGGGCAGGCGCCAGAGCCAGATGAGAATGCCGAGACTGACGCAGATAGCCAGCGCGATAAAAAACCAGCGTTGCCAGCCGGAGGCATTACTGAGAAAACTAAACGCAGCACCGGTATTGTGCAGCCGCATGAACTCAAGTACCGGCAACAACACAACCGAGTCAAACTCGTTGAGGTTGTCTACCACAAGCCGCTTCGTCCACTGATCTGCAAGGACGACGAACAATGTCAACCACAGCCACGTACGCGTGTTCAGATCAGGAAAACTCGGAAACTGCAAATTCACTCACCACTCCAGATCACGCGTACACCCGAATCTCGCCGGGACCGTCGACGTTACTGACACAGCGCGCGCAGAGTTCCGGGTGAGCGCTGTCGCCCCCCACATCATCTCGGCGATGCCAACACCGCACACACTTCTCGGCCTCGGTCGCCGCCACACTGAGCCAGAAGGGCTCAGCCTCCTCACCCGCAGCGACGGCATCGGCAGGCCGGTCGGATTCCGGATGCACGCTCGCCGCCGAGGTGATGAATACGAACCGCAATTCATCACCCAGGGCGGCTAACTCAGCCTGCAACGCATCCGAGCAATAGAGCCGAACTTCCGCATCCAATGGCGACCCGATACCGCCGGCGACCCTCAGTTGTTCAAGTTCCTTCGAGACAGCCTGGCGCAGGTCCAGGAGCGTCTGCCAGTTTACCGGTGACTCCGTTCGTTCCTCGGGTAACCCGTACCATGTCGACAAAAACACAGAGGACACACGCTCGCCGGGTAATTCCTGCCAGATCTCTTCCGCCGTATAGCTCAGAATCGGAGCCAGCCAGCGAACCATGGCTTCGGCAATGTGCGACAGCGCGGTCTGGGCCGAGCGACGCGCCAGGCTGCCCGTCGGCGTCGTGTACAGCCGATCCTTCAGCACGTCCAGATAGAAGCCGCCCATATCGAGCACGCAGAAATTATGCACCTTGTGGAAGATGTGGTGAAACTCATAGGAGTCATAAGCCGCTATCACCTCGGACTGCAGATCGCGTGCGCGGTTGAGCGCCCACCGATCGAGCCAGATCATCTCTTCCAATGGCACTTCGTGCGCAACGGCCTCGAAACCATGCAGATTGCCAAGCAGGAAGCGCTGCGTATTTCGCATGCGGCGGTAGGCATCGGAGACACGCTTGAGGATCTCGTCCGAGGCGCTCATCTCCGCCCGATAATCCGTTGCCGCGACCCACAGCCGCAGAATGTCCGCACCCAGCGTCTTGTAGATCTTCTGCGGTTCGACGACATTGCCCAGGGACTTGGACATCTTGTGGCCGCGTTCGTCCACGGTAAATCCGTGTGTCAGGACACTCTTGTATGGAGCGCGGTCATAGATGCCGACGGAAGTTAACAAGCTGGACTGAAACCAGCCACGATGCTGATCGGATCCCTCGAGATAGAGATCGGCCGGCATGCCCACTTCGTCGCGTAGCGTGCCGACTACATGGTGGCTGAGCCCCGAGTCGAGCCACACGTCCATGACATCGGAGCCTTTCTCATATTGATCAGCGGTATCGCCAAGAAGATCTCTCGGCTCCAATTCGAACCAGGCATCGATCCCCTGCGACTCCACGCGTTCGGCGACTTGTCGTATCAACGCTGGTGAGTCCGGATGCGGCTCACCCGTCTCTTTGTGGATGAACAACGTAATCGGTACGCCCCAGGTCCTCTGGCGGGAGATGCACCAGTCCGGGCGATTCTCCACCATGCCGCGGATACGTTCTTCGCCCCAGCTCGGCAACCACTCCACGCCCTTGATCGATTCCAACGACCTGGCACGAAGATCGCCGCGGTCCATCCCGATAAACCACTGCGACGTCGCGCGAAAAATGACCGGCGAATGATGCCGCCAACAGTGTGGGTAACTGTGCTCGACATCCTGCTGCTGTAGCAAGACTCCGCGCTCGCGCAGGAATTCAACGACGTGCTTGTTGGCCGGCACGATGTGCTCGCCCGCAAGTAGTGGAGTCGTGGCAAGATATTTCCCGTCTCCGCCCACAGGACAATCGAGCGGGAGATCGTATTTCAAACCCATCGCGAAGTCTTCATGCCCATGCCCGGGGGCCGTGTGTACTGCGCCCGTGCCCGCTTCGGTTGTCACATGGTCGCCAAGAACGACCGGCACGACGCGATCATAAAAAGGATGCCGCAACTCGAGTCCCTCGAAGACGCCACCGCTCGCCTCGGCAACAGCGGCCCACTTCGCTGCGCCGTAACGAGCGGCTACGGCAGCCGACATCTCCGACGCGACGAGCAGATACTCCGGGCCACTTCCCAGATCCGCCTCGACCAGGCTATAACCTAAAGCCGCGTTGAGGGCGACGGCTCGGTTACCGGGCAACGTCCACGGCGTGGTCGTCCAGATCGGAACCGAGATACGGGCTTCGGTCGGTAGCTCGTGGACAAGCCGCTTGGCCAGGTCCGCCGTATCCACGACCGCAAAGCGGACGTCGATCGCGCTGGAACTCTTATCCTGATACTCGACTTCCGCCTCAGCCAGTGCCGACCGGCAGTCTAGGCACCAATGAACCGGCTTGCGGCCGCGGTAAACGAGCCCGTGCTCGACGAGTTTGGCGAAAGCCCGCAACTGCTCCGCCTCGTAACGAGGGTCCATGGTCAGATAGGGCGCGTCCCAGTCGCCTAAAACCCCGAGCCGCTTCAGGTCGACCCGCTGCCGGCCGACCTGGGTCGCCGCATATTCACGGCAGGCCTTACGAAACGCGCGAGCGTCGAGTTTGTCACCCACCTTGCCCTGCTTCCGCTCGACCTGGTGTTCGATAGGCAGGCCGTGACAGTCCCATCCGGGGACGAAACCTGCGTCGAAACCCGCGAGGCAGCGGGACTTGACGATCATGTCTTTGAGAACGTGATTGAGCGCGTGCCCGAGGTGAATGTCTCCGTTCGCGTACGGGGGACCATCGTGCAAGACGAATTTGGGTCGACCAGCCGCAGCAGTTCGTATCTGAGCGTAGATATTCTGCTCATCCCACCGCTCAAGCATCGCGGGTTCCCGCTGTGCAAGATTCGCACGCATCGGAAAACTCGTCTTCGGTAGGTTCAGTGTGTCCTTATAGTCGGTCATCAATCCCTGAGTTCGCTCGAAAAATGAGTGGATTAGGCCGCTAATGCGGCGCGTGCGTCAACTACATCGCGATGCATCTGCTTAACCATGGAATCCACGTCGGAGTACTTGCGCTCCTCGCGGAGTCGTTCGACAAAGTGAACGGTAATGTACTTGCCGTAAATGTCGCGGTCGTAGTCGAAAATGAAAATCTCGAGCAGAGGCTTGACGCCGCCCACCGTCGGTCGCGTCCCGACACTAGCCACACCGTCCAACATCCCGTTCGCGATCCCGCTTACTCGCGCAGCGAAGATACCATCAACGGGCGTGAGACGCCGATTCAGATTCACGTTCGCGGTTGGAAAACCGAGCTTCTTTCCCAACCCCAGGCCGCGAATGACTTTTCCGGAAAGGGAGTAGTCGCGGCCGAGCATCGTGCGCGCGGTCTTTAGATCGCCACCCTGAAGAGCAGCTCGAATTACCGTACTGCTCACGCGACACGCCCCTTGAAAGACCGCTGGTACGGCGGTTACGCCGAAGCCGTTCGATCTTCCGGCCGATTCGAGATCCTCCAATGTGCCCAGACGACCCGACGCAAAGCGAAAATCGTGGCCGACAACTACTTGTTTCGCCCTTAACCCGTCTACCAGGAGGTCGCGAACAAATGCGTCCGGACTCAAGCCGCGGATACTATTGAATCCCGGACAGAAGAACTCGTCGATGCCATACTGAGCCAACAGATCAAAGCGCTCCCTGAAGCGTGTCAGCCTGGCCGGCGGATTGTCCGGAGAGAAGAACTCCTTAGGCATCGGCTCGAAGGATAAGACCAATGTCGATAATCCCTCGCTGCGGCCTCGTTCGGTCAGCTGTCGCAATATCTCCTGGTGCCCGAGGTGCAGGCCATCATAGGCCCCGACCGTAACGGCCCTGGCCGTCTCGCCTGAGATTTTCAGCGAAGCTAAATTGCGATGGAGTTGCATAGAATCGATTGTCTGTGGACGTAAGACTAACTATCGCCGCCCGGTTGCGGTCCTCGCAGGCTCGCGGGCCTCAATCCGAACAAATAGCAGGCGAGAAAATAGACCGTCATACCACCGATGACACAGACGGCCAGCGAGCCAGCGCGTTCCGACAAGCTCAGTAGCAACCAGTCTCCCGGCCGCGTTCGCGCCCACAGCAAGGTGGCACCCATCAGGCCGCTCGCGATGACGACCTGCAATCCGAAGCGCCCCCATCCCGGTCGCAGCGCGTAGACGCCGTCGCGCCGCAACCCGCGGTAGAGGAACAGCGCGTTAAAAAGTGCCGAGATCGAAGTCGCCAATGCGAGCCCGACATGGGGCGCGTAAAACTCGGTCCTCACGAGCGTGACGACAAAGACAATGTTCAATGCCATATTCAGTACGAGGGCCATTACGCCGATACGCACCGGGGTACGCGTATCCTGTCGGGAGAAATAGCCGGTCGAAAGAACCTTGACGAGAATAAAACCGACCAACCCGAGTGAGTAAGCCACCAAAGAGGCCGTCGCCATCGTGACATCCAGGGCCGTGAATGCACCGCCGAAAAATAACGTCGTCAACAGGGGCGCGGCCAGGAGCACCAAGCCGAGCGCTGCCGGGACCGCGATCAGCACCACCAGACGCAGCGCCCAGTCCAAAGAGGCAGCGAATGCCTCGGGCGATGCCTTCGCATGCTGATCGGAGAGATGCGGCAGCATCACGGTCGCCACGGCGATACCAAAGACCCCGAGTGGGAACTCCATCAACCGATCGGAGTAATAAAGCCAGCTGATGCTGCCCGCGGCCAGGAACGACGCGATCAGCGTATCGAAGAGGAGATTGATCTGCGCCACGGAGGAGCCGAACATCACCGGCAGCATGAGCCTTAGGATTCGGCGTACGCCTTCATGGGCCCAACCCCACCGCGGCCGAGGTAGCAGCTTCAGATTCGCCAGAAACGGTAGCTGAAACAACAGCTGAACGGCGCCCGCCACGAAAACACCGATCGCCAGGCCCATCGCCGGCTGCTCCATCGACGGAGCAACCCAGGCGGCGAATCCGATCAATACCAGATTCAGCAAGACGGGGGTGAACGCCGGCACCGCGAAACGCCGGTAGGTATTGAGGATGCCGCCTGCCAGGGCGGTGAGCGACACGAAAAATAGATAAGGAAAGGTGAATCGAAGCATATCGGTCGCTACGTCGTAGCGACCGTCCCCCCCCAGAAAGCCGGGAGCGAACAGCATAATAATCAGAGGCGCGGCCATGACGCCGACAGCGGTAATTATGAATAACACCAGGCTCAGCGTCCCGGTGACGCGGTCCAGAAGTTCTTGTGTCTCGCGCTGGGAAGAGTTCGCCCGATATTCCGCTATGACCGGCACGAAAACCTGTGAGAATGCGCCTTCGGCGAAGAATCGCCTGAGCAGGTTGGGAATCTTGAAAGCGACGAAAAAGGCATCCATGACGATGCCGGCTCCGAACCAGTGGGCGAAACTGATATCACGAGCCAGCCCGCTGATGCGGGACAGGAAGGTCATGGAACTGACTACGGAGGTGGACTTCAGTAGTCCGCCCTCGTCTTCCCTGATCTTCACATCCACGCTCATCGCCTGCCTGACTCCATCTCGCCTGACGCGCTCAACCCGATTTTTCCCGTCCCAGCTTGACTTGCGCTGAGCGGCTCCCAATAATACCGGCCTTTTCCGGGCCCCTGCCCGCCTAACGACCACTTAACATTCGAGCAATTTCGTTGGCTAATATTCAATCAGCAAAGAAGCGTGCCCGGCAAAATGTCGTACGCCGCGCCCATAATATGGCACTACGTTCTCGCCTGCGCAGTGCTTTGCGGAAGGTGCTTACGGCGGTGCATGCAGGTGACAAGGCTGCCGCCCAGCAAGTCTACAAGGCCGCCGTGCCTGAAATCGACCGGCTGGTCAGCAAAGGAATTCTGCACAAGAATCGAGCTGCGCGTTATAAGAGCCGCCTGAACGCCAAAGTAAAAGGCATGGCCTGACCACAACGCACCTGTCGCTATTCTTCTCCGCTATCGGCGGATTCCAGATAACTCATTACGTCCCGCGCCAGACCCCGTGTGCCTTCACCGGTCGCAGCGCTAATGACATAGGCGGGTCCTTTCCAATCCAGGCCGGCTATCATGCGCTGCCGATGGTCTTCCCAGGTATCCTTAGAAAAGAGGTCGAGCTTGTTCAACACCAGCCAACGAGCCTGCCCTGCTAAGTCCTTCGAGTAGCGCGCCAGTTCGCCCTCGAGCGCGCGAACGTCATCGAGCGGACTTCCCCCACTACCGTCTGGGGATATATCGACCAGGTGCAGGAGCAGGCGAGTTCGCTGTAGATGCTTCAGAAATCGGATGCCAAGCCCGGCACCTTCGGCGGCGCCTTCAATCAGGCCGGGAATATCCGCCATAACGAAGCTACGCTCCAGATCCACACTGACGACACCGAGATTCGGGTAGAGCGTCGTGAACGGATAGTCGGCCACTTTCGGCCGCGCTGCGGAAAGCATGGAGATCAATGTCGACTTACCGGCATTGGGTAGTCCGAGCAGGCCGACGTCTGCCAAGAGCTTCAGTTCCAAGCGCAGGTGGCGCGACTCACCAGGCGCGCCCTGAGTAAACCGGCGCGGCGCTCGATTTACGCTGCTCTTGAAACGACTGTTGCCCAGGCCGCCGCGCCCACCGCGGGCGACGAGCAGCGTCTCGCCGTCGCTGGTTAGATCGCCCAGCGTTTCGTCCGTATCCAGATCACCAATCACCGTGCCCTTCGGCACCTCGATCAACAAATCCTCGCCCGAAACCCCGGTGCGGTTCTTGCCCGCGCCGCCTCGGCCGATCTTCGCGCGGAAACGCCGCCGGACACGAAAGTCGACCAGGGTATTGATTCCTTCTCGAGCGACGACCTTAACGCTCCCGCCGTGGCCGCCATCGCCGCCATCGGGACCGCCACGCGGAACGTACTTCTCCCGGCGGAAGCTGGCGCAGCCATCGCCTCCACGACCGGCTTCCACCCAGATATCGGCTTCATCGACAAATTTCATCGGCGCATTGTAGGGCTGTTCGAAGGTTCGCGGGCATAAAAAAGCCCCGCGGAGCAGGGCTTTATTTGTTGGGTGTTCGCTGAATTTACTCGGTCGTGACGCTCACGAATTTTCTGCTCTTTGGCCCTTTCGTCTCGAAGCGCACGCGGCCCTCAGCCGTCGCGAAGAGGGTGTGGTCCTTGCCGAGCCCCACGTTGACGCCGGGATGAAAGCGCGTGCCGCGCTGCCGGACGAGAATGTTTCCGGCCAAAACGTGCTCGCCGCCATAACGCTTTACGCCAAGCCGTTTGGATTCTGAATCGCGACCGTTCTTGGAACTACCTCCAGCTTTCTTATGTGCCATCGTGCTATCTCCGCGGAGACTCTGTCTCAGTACGTGCCCTAGGTCTTCTTCGTCGTCTTTTTCGCTGTCTTCGTGGCCGTCTTTTTCGTTGTCTTCTTCGCGGTCTTTTTGGCCGTCGTCTTGGCAGCCTTCTTCGTTGTCTTCTTCGCTGTCTTCTTCGCCGTCTTCTTCGCCGTCTTCTTCGAAATTTTCTTCGTGTCCATCTTAGCGGCCTTCTCGGCCGCCGTGGTCTCGGCGACTGGTTTCGCTGCCTTCTTAGGAGCGGAGGCCGTAATCGACGTAATCTCTACCTCGGTATAGTGCTGCCGGTGACCCTTCACGCGCTTGTAATTCGTGCGCCGCCGAAACTTTAACACGACGATTTTCTTGCCGCGGCCCTGTGACGTGACTTTCGCCTCAACCCGACCGCCAGCCAGCACCGGTGAGCCCAGTTGGACGTCTGCGCCCTCGCCTACGAGCAGCACCTGGTCAAACTCAACAGTCGAGCCTTCCTCAGCGTCCAGACGCTCGACACGGAGCCGGTCACCCGTGGTGGCGCGATACTGTTTGCCGCCTGTTCGAAAAACCACATACATTGGGGGCAAGCTCCTGGCTAATGACCTGGCGCGACACGCGCCGGAATGGCGCGCAATTGTAGTGAGTTAGCCAAGTCGGGTCAATGAGTTAGGCGACCCTGTCCGCAATTCCCACCGCTCGCCGTTAAGCCTCCCAGATAGAATGTCAATATCGCCAATCGAGCGCGTATCAGGCATTATCCCCCCTGATGTACGTGGCAGAGACACCACTCGAAACCCCTTCCCTGAACGCGATCAGAGATCTGGTCGCAGAGGATTGGGCCAGCGTCAACAGGCTGATATTCCAGCGGCTGGGTAGCGATGTCGCGCTCATCAACCAGGTCGCCCACCATATCATTCACGGCGGCGGCAAGAGGCTACGGCCGCTCACCACGCTTCTCGCCGCCCGAGCCTGCGGCTACGAGGGCGAGCAGCACATTCAGGCCGCCGCAATTATCGAATTTATCCATACCGCGACCCTCCTCCATGACGATGTGGTAGACGAGTCCGGCCTGCGCCGCGGCCAAGAAACCGCGAATGCGGTATTCGGTAATCAGGCGAGCGTCCTCGTCGGCGATTTTCTCTACTCGCGGTCCTTCCAGATGATGGTGGAAACTGGCGTACTCGGGATTCTGGACGTGCTCGCACATGCGACGAATACCATCGCCGAAGGCGAGGTTCTGCAGTTGATGAACTGCAATAATCCGGATATCACCGAATCGGATTACATGGAAGTCGTGTACCGCAAGACGGCAAAGCTCTTCGAGGCCGGCACCCGTATCGGCGCGATTCTGGCTGAATTCGATGACGCGGGTGAACAGGCGCTCATCTCCTACGGCCGGCATCTGGGACTTGCTTTCCAGCTGGTAGACGACGCGCTGGATTACGATGCGACCACGGAGGAACTCGGCAAGAATATCGGCGATGACCTGGCAGAAGGAAAACCAACGCTGCCACTGATCTACGCCATGGACCACGGCACGGCCGCCGAGCGGCACATGATTCGAGAAGCCATCGAGACCGGCGGCATCCAGAACCTGACGTCCATCCAACTCGCGATCGAGACTTCGGGCGGCCTCTGCTATACGGCGGAGCGTGCCCAGGATGAAGCGGAGCTTGCCGTTAAGGCGCTGCAGGGTCTTCCCGACAGTGACTATAAAAAGGCACTAGCGAGCCTCGCTCACTTCGCCGTCAATCGGCGCTTCTAAGCACCCAATATCGAAAAGTCAGGGAGTAACCATGAGTTGCTGGAAATCGCTGCTGAGCCTGGTCATGCTATGCGGAGTCATAGGCTGCTCGAACGACAATCTACCGACGAACGCGGGTGAGCAATCTACGAGCCCGGCGGAAGCCGTGGCACCCCCCGATTCGCGTCCGAACATTCTCCTAATTCTCGCCGACGATCTCGGGTTTACCGATCTCGGCGCCTTCGGCAGCGAGATCCCGACGCCCAATCTGGACGAACTCGCGTTCGCCGGGGTTCGCCTCACGAATCTGCATACAGGGAGGGCATGCCAGCAGACCCGAGCCATGCTGATGTCCGGTCGGGGCGTTACCTCTGTTATCGAAACTCACCCGAACCGTCCCGACGGTCAGCGCGACAACAGCCTGACGACGAGGATCGCGGCGCTCCCCGAGCTCATGCAGGACGCCGGCTATAGCACCTATATGGCCGGCAAGTGGGATCTCGGGCTATCCGGCGATGCCACCCCCGCGGCGCGTGGTTTCGATCGCTCCTTCGTCTTGTTGGAGGCCTCCTCCAGCCACTTCGCCGAGACCTTCTGGGGCGACCAGACCTACTACGAAGAAGACGGGATTTCGGTAGCACTTGAGGATCTGCCCGAGGATTTTTATTCCACGAAGGCGTACACGGACAAGATGCTGGAGTATCTCCAGGCGCACGATGGCGATCAGCCGTGGTTCGGGTTCATGCCCCACACGGCACCCCACTGGCCGTTACAGCTGCCCGAGGACTGGCTCGATCGAAACGTCGGCGAGTATGACGCCGGCTGGGATGTGCTGCGCGCGGAGCGTGCGGCCCGCGCCGGTGAACTGGGCGTGATCCCTGCGGGTGCGACGATCGAAGCCTTTCAACCGTTGGCGGTAGCGTGGACTGAGTTCAGTGCCGAGGAGCAGGCTCGATATTCGCGCGCCCAGGAGATCTACGCGGGCATGGTCGAATACCTGGACCTGAGCATCGGCCGAATTATCGCGCAGCTCAAAGACAGCGGTCAGCTCGACAATACGATTGTCATGTTTATGTCCGATCACGGTGCCTCTGCGGGGCAAATGGGCGTCTACACCGGACGCGGACCGTCGACGGGTGGGCCCAGTATTCCGGAAACGCGTGACAATAGCTTCGACAATTTCGGCCGGATTGGATCGTTCATCGACCACGGCTTGGGCTTCGGAGAAGCCGCTACCGCACCACTGAAGTACTTCAAAGGCCGGCTCGCGGAGGGCGGCATTCGCGGCGCCGCTCTGATTCGCTATCCGAGCGTAATCTTCGAGCCGCGCATCGACGGCACGTACCTGACCGTCATGGATATCCTGCCCACGTTCCTCGAGATCGCCGGGACAGAGCACCCGGGCCCGGGCATGTACAGGGGCCGCGAAATCATGCCGATTCTAGGCGAATCGTTCTGGCCGTATCTCCTGGGCGAGGCGTCCACCGTCCACGACGCGGCCGATGTCGCCGGCTGGTCGGCGGGAACGACCGGTGCCATCATTCGGGGCAACTACAAAGCAATCAACAACGGCCCACGGGGCGACGGCATGGGGATGGGACCAACGTCCCCATGGAGTCTTTATGATATCTCCGTCGATCCGGGCGAAATTAACGATCTCTCGGCCGAGCATCCTGAACTGGCGGCCGAACTCGTCGCAGAGTGGGAAGCCAACTGGCAATAGAGCCGGTAACGTTGTCACCATGTCGGATACCTCCTCACTAGCCACGGTCGCTACAAGCTTGCGTGCGGCAACGGGTCACAGGCCCGTGGAACCTGTCAGCGATCGCCTCGACGGGATGGCGGAGGCCTACGAGATTCAGGCGCTGAATCGGCACCGCTGGATCGACGACGGCCGTGAACAGAGCGGCTACAAGGTCGCCTTCACAACGCTGGAATCGCAGCAGCACTTTGGCACGACCGAACCCGTCTACGGTACGCTGTTCAAAGACATGCAGTCCCCGTCCGGCTCGACGCTTCCTTCCGGCCGCCTCGCACAGCCGATGCTCGAAGGCGAGATCGTGATCGAGCTGTCCAGCGACCTCTCGGGCGATACCTTGGACGCCGAGACGGTCCGCGCCGCCATCGGTGCGATCTATCCTGCGCTCGAGATTCCGGACAGTTGCATTGCCGGCAAGATCGACGCCGTCGATATGGCTGCCGGCAATGCCGCCGCAGCCGCGTACGTGCTCGGCGAGCGCCATCCACTGGAAACCGATTTCGACCTCGCCGGGATCGCCCTGTCCATGGCGCGAAACGGCGAAGTCATCGATTCCGGTATCAGCTCGATCTGTATGGGTAGCCCACTGAATGTGCTCGTCTGGCTCGCCAATGCGCTTGCAGCGACAGGTCAGCCGTTACGCGCCGGTCAGATCGTCTTCGCCGGCAGCCTGATCCCCATCATCCCGGCCCAGCCCGGCGACGCGTTCGAAGCAACGGTCGAGGGGCTCGGCACCGTCAGCTGCCGGTTCCCGACCGATTAAGCGGCCACCTGGCCGCGATTCGAACCTCAGCCTTGCCGCATATGGCGGTCGCGATAGCCTATGTATGCGCAAAGGGGCCGGCCACGATGGTTCACGTCTCCCTGCGCCGTACCCGCCACGAGTGAGCTAAACGATAGTGCCAGCGGCTACGAGTCCTTCGGGAGCGCCTTGAAGCGCGCGAGCTGTTCCTCGGTCGCCGGTTGCTGATGGTGCTCCTTCCAATCGTCGTAGCTCATGCCGTAGATTCGTTCGCGCGCGGTATCGAGGTCGACCTCCAGGCCGCTGTCAGCCGCTGCTTCAACGTACCACTTACTCAAACAATTGCGGCAGAAGCCGGCCAGAATCATCAGCTCGATGTTCTGTACGTCCTTGCGCTCATCGAAGTGCGCCAGCAGCCGGCGTAGCACCGCAGCATCTAGTTCGGTTTGTGTTTGCGAGTCCATATCAGTCTCCTAGCTCATGTGCTGCGCAACGTGAACAATATCAGGCCACAGTCCGGTGAAGCCCGATCTCTCGGCGCAGGCGTTAAATCGAGTCGCCAAACGATTAGCCTGCTCTGGCGAAAAATAGTTGAGCCAGTCACCGATGACGCCCTTGCGGACGAATGCAGGCATTTCGTCCGGGCGCGCGCTCGACCATCGATCCTGATCACTGCGCATGTTATCGAAGCTGCTGTGCCGAACAACGTCAGCGATCCTATTCTCGTCCGTCGCGCACGGTAACCCCAGAAACTCTGCAATCTCGACCACAGCCCGGCTGGGATCCGTCTTCATGTCCTCAAAGATCAGAAATAAACTATTTTGATCGTCGCGATGCGCATACCAGGACCCCAGATGATCGAAGTAGTCGCCGAAATCCACCTCGCCCGCGATGAAGCAATCGAAGTACTCGCCGAAAGTTCCGGCGGCGAAATCGTAGTGTTGCGCGAATCCACGAGTGTGATGATAGAACGAGACGACGCAATCGAACGGATTGCGCGCGACATAAATATATCGCGCCTCGGCGTGCGCCGGAGTCATGGCGAACGGCAGATGAGTCTTGATCGCTCGCGGTTCCGGCAACCGCTCGACCGTTTCTTTACCAACCTCTTCAAGATGCGGAATCGCATCGGCGAGCAGTCGGCCAGCGGACAAAGGCTCGCCGTTGTGGAGGAGCAGGTAGACGATATATTGGACCCAGGTCGTACCGCATTTCGGATAGGTCGCGATGAAAATATCACGAGGCCGCGCACGATAGCCGAGCGCTGATGAGAATCCGTCCGCCGGAAAACCCAGCGGCATTCGGAAGCCGTCATGTACCCTGTAACTCGGCTTCATGCCCATCCGGCGGCCTTTAACCTAATCTTTAACCTGTTATTAACCGGCTAAGCTCTTGGATTTTCTTTAGAGAGCCGGAGTGTTTTCGGATTATACTCATTCATCTATGCGACCGATCAGGCAAGCTCAGCAGCGCCCTCATTGCGCGGTGACGAACTGAGGCTGTACGTCACGAGAATAAACGGAGCCACTACAATGAACCGACGATTGGCGTTTTATTCGCTCCTTCTATTTGGAATGAGCCAGGTAACTCTCGCTCATACGCCGATCTGCGACTGCTACGACAACGGTGACAACACCATTACCTGCGAGGGCGGATTCTCGGACGGCGGCACCGCTGCCGGAATACCGATGCGCATAATCGACGGCGCCGGAAAACTATTGATCGACGGCGCGATGTCGGCGCAGAGCGATTTCACGTTTACCAAACCGGACGGCAACTTCCGCGTTGAGTTCGAAGGTGGTGACGGCCACATCATTCAGATCGATGGACGCGACATTGAGGAATAGACGACTTGGGACCGGACGCGTACGCGGCATAGGCCACGCTGTCGAATTATCGTGCGTCATATTGCTGGCCGCTTTCAGTTCGACGGCTTCCGCTCACTTTCAGTTGCTGTACACACCCGAAGCGGCTCTCAACGCGTCCCGAGCGATACCGTTGGCGTTGGTTTTTTCCCATCCGTTTAACAACGGTTACACGATGAGTATGGGCGAACCTGAAGCGTTCTACGTCATCAGCCAACGCGGCGCGGAAGCCGAGAGGAGAAAAACCGACCTGCTCGAATACCTAGAACCGGTAACCTGGTCGGGAGTCGATAGCCAGGCCGAAGCCTTCGTCGCACATCCACCGCGAAGTGTAACGCGCTCGCTCGGCGACTATACCTATGTCCTTCGACCCGCTCCTTACTACGAAGAACAGGAAGACAAGTACATCCAACAGATCACGAAGACGGTGATCAACGTAGGCGGCCTACCCGGCAGTTGGGATGAGCCGCTGGGACTACCAGTCGAAATCGTCCCGCTGGATAAACCCTACGCGAACTGGGTGGGCGGCGTCTTTCGTGCTGTTGTCCTGGCCGACGGCATGCCCGTGCCGAATGCGGAAATCGAAATCGAGTACCTCAATCACGAGCCACAAATCGATCAGCTGCGCTTCGCCGCAGAGGCCAAGATAACAGCGCCGCAGGGATCGTTCATTACGCTGAGTATCCGAGCCAACGCTCAGGGTGAAGTCATGATCGGACTGCCCAAAGCCGGCTGGTGGGGAATCTGCGCCCTGGATCTCGACGACGGGCTCGAGTACAACGATAAGGAACTGTCTCTCGATGCCGTGCTGTGGATAAAAGCAACGGACATGTTGCCGTAAGCGCCCTCCCCGCATGAGCACTACAACCTACCAAGTCCGCCCGTCGGGCAGCCGTTTCGAGGGGCTGATTCTGATAGCGATCACGATCGTCATGCTGGCGGGACTGAGCCTCTATGTCGAGGAACGCGGCCGAAACGAAGAACCCGAGGTGCTCTACGGTTGGCAGGTCAGTGCATTCAGCTCCTTAACTGGGGCTGATCAAGCGATCTACAACTCGCTTTATACCGTCAAGGACGAGATTCCGTACATCTACGACGACATCAACTACTTCAACGAGCCCGGCGAGAAATTTCACTGGCCTGATTTAGCGGACTTTCAGGACTACTTACTTCCCCCATTTTTTCAAGATACGAGTTGGGAGCAGAACGGGTCACTGCAATGGACGTTGTACGAGCCGCTACCGGAAGGCGAGATGCAGGGCTCCACGATGTATCTGGGAACCGACGGGCAACTCCCAGCCCAGGGATCGTTTTTACTCGTGATCCACCATGTTCATGCCGGTTTCACCAACACCAATTCGATCATGGTTTGGTGGAACGAAAACAATCATGCCGAGATGCCGGAGAGTGGCTTTCGCGATTCTTTGATCGTTCGGGGCTGGCGAGAGGTTGTTGCGTATAGCGGCGATCAGGAAGTCGAGAGAATTTATGGAGACTAGTTGGATGGGATTTTCCTTGCCCGGAATACGCAGGATGCTCGGCATCGCTTCATGCGCGCTGTTGATAACTTTGGGTAGTGACGCGACGGCTGCGACGCTACGAGTCGGTATCACGCTGCACCCCTATTACAGCTTTGTTGCGCACATCGTCGGCGACCGCGCAGAAATCATTCCAATGATCGACGCGGACTCGAATCCGCACGGCTATACACCACAAGCCGGCGATATGATGCGTATGACGTCGATGGACGTGCTGGTCGTCAACGGTATCGGTCACGACTCCTGGGCGTTCGAGATTCTCGACGCGGCCGGTATGCGGGACAAAATCCCGCTGATCTACGCGAACGACGGCGTATCACTGATTCCCGTCGCCGGCGACAATATCGGCGAGAAGATCGTGAATCCCCACACATTTATCTCGACGACTGCGGCAATCCAGCAGATCTATTCAATCGCTCGATCTCTAGGAGAACTGGATCCGGACAATGCCGAATTTTTTCGTAACAACGCGCGACAATACGCCTTGGAGATTCGTAAGTTGCGCGCAGAGTTCGATGAGAAGGTCTCTGGCACGGATCTATCGAAGTTCGTCTCCGCGACCATGCACAGCGGCTATGATTACCTTCTCCAGGAACTCGGGTTACAGGTCTCAGCGGTGATCGAACCTCGCCATGGCGTCGAGCCGACCGCTCGCCAGATGGCGGACACGATCGACCGAATCAACCTTGCCAATGTCAACGTCTTATTTGCGGAGAAATATTTCGCCAGCAAACTATCGGACACGATCCGTGACGCCACGGGTGTCGAGATGTATTCGATCTCGCACATCAGCAGCGGTCCTTATACGCCCGAGAAGTTCGCCGATGAGATGCGTGAGAACCTGAACACCCTCGCCCAGGCCATCAATGACGTCGCTCAAGATTCGGTGTAGCCGAGCCGATTGATGGAAAACAAACGCGGCATACAGGGACCGTCGATCGAGTTCGACAACGTCAACCTGACGCTCGGCAACACGCATATCCTGCAGGACATCAATTTTACGATTCGCACGGGAGAGATCCATTGCCTCGTCGGCGCGAACGGCGGCGGCAAAACCTCGCTGATTCGCTCGATGCTCGGCCAGATGCCGCATACCGGCAATATCACGATCAATTGGCACGACAACACGACGGTCGGCTATGTGCCACAGACCCTCGAGTTCGATAAGACGTTACCGGTCACCGTGATCGACTTCATGGGGATGACCTGCCAGCGTCGTCCCGTATTTTTCGGCATAGAGCGATCCCGCCGCGAGCAGATCGACGAGGTGCTGGAGCGTGTCGGACTGGGCGGTAAGAGTAAGACCAAACTGGGCAGTCTCTCGGGCGGCGAACGCCAGCGAGTGCTGTTCGCCCAGGCATTGATCCCCAAACCCGCATTGTTGGTCCTCGACGAACCGATGACCGGCCTAGATCTCGAGGGGCGGGAAATATTGGAACGCTCGATCGTCGCGTTTACGCGCGCGGGCGGGACAGCAATCTGGATCAATCACGATATAGCTCAGGTTCACAATATCGCCCAGACGCTGACCTACATCGACCGCAAAGTTCTACTGGAAGGCGATCCGCGCCAGGTACTTACGAGTGGAATAGCCGCGCAGCTATTCCCGAGCTTGGATCTACTGAGCGCCGCTACTGCAGAGGTGCCAGGCTGATGGGCGCGCTATACGAGGTGCTTCGCCAGTTCATCATCGGTCTGGCCGATCAAGGAATTATCCACTACACGTTCAGCTACACGTTCGTTGCCAACGGATTTCTCTGCGCGCTGGTCATCGGCCCGCTTCTGGGCGGTATCGGCACGATGGTAGTCATCAAGCGCATGGCGTTCTTCTCCCAGGCAATCGGCAATGCAGCACTAACGGGAGTCGCCATCGGCGTGATAGTAGGTGAGTCCTACACGGCGCCTTATTTCTCGATGTTCAGCTTCTGTATACTCTTCGCGCTGTTTCTGAACTTCTCCAAGAATCGGACCAAGATGTCGTCTGACACGCTGATTGGTGTGTTTCTGTCGATATCACTGGCAATCGGCGCGACCACGTTACTGTGGGTTTCGGCCCGAGTGAACACGCATATTCTCGATACCGTCATGTTCGGTTCGATACTCACGGTGAACGACACCGACATGAGTGTATTGTTGGCTACGGCAGTCATTACCGCGCTCGTCGCCCTGCCGCTCTACAACCAAATGTTGCTCGCGAGCCTCAACCCGAGCCTCGCGCACGTACGCGGAATTAACGTTCACCTGCTTGAATACGTCTTTGTCCTGCTCGTGACTATTCTCACGGTCGCGTGCGTCAAGATTGTCGGCGCCGTATTGGTCGAAGCGCTGCTGTTGATTCCCGCGGCAGCCGCGCGCAATCTGAACCGTACTATTCGAGGGTTCGTCACCTGGAGCATTATTTTCTCGACGGCCAGCTGTTTATTTGGCATTTATGCGCCTATGCGCTGGGATCTGCCGCTCCCGTCCGGCGGCGCTATCATTCTGACGGCGGCCATGATATTCCTGGCGACGATGATCATTCGCATGGCGCTACCGCGTTATCGGGAAGCGAGCGTATGATCGGCGGAACGGGAGTCTAACCTATGAATCAGCTGGGCAGGGTAATGGCCGCTGGGTACGCTGTCGCGGCGGCGATCCTCGTACTACCAGCAACGGCAATCCGGGCGGCCGACGAACCGGCGTACACAGTACTGACAGGCACTCAGGCAACCTATTCGCTCGCCAGCTCGCTGACTGCTGAAACGCCGATCCAGGTACTGAATGTTCCGGCAGATGGCCGACAAATGTCCTTGCTCAAGGATTACATCGCCAGACGCACCGACCGGCTCGAGCCAACGTTCGCTGCAGCAACAGCTGTTATCTCTCTCACCAACGCCCTGCCCGGGGATCCGCTCTACCGATTCGCTCGCGATGCGAATATCCGCGTTGTCGATATCGATGCCGCGTCACCGTGGTCGCTAAGCACTGCCGGTGTAGCTTTGACAGACTCGCCAGTCTCCAACGTCACCTGGAGCACGGATACTGACTCCGTGAAGATCGCTACCGCACCGTATTTCTGGCTGAGTCTTTCCAACGCGATTCGCATGGGTGACATCATTGCCCATGACCTGATCGAGCTGTTTCCCGACTCCGTAGCAACGATTCGAGAGAATTTAGACGGCTTGAAATGGGAGCTGTTGAATCTTCGTAGTGACTACCAACGGCGTCTGATTGAAACGGGTGACGATACCGTCTTCGCGCTCACCGGTGACTTCGTCTACCTGACCAATGACATGGGACTGTACGTCGACGGCTATTTCATAAAACAGGATATTCACTGGAACGAAACTGATCTAGAGATGCTCACGAACCACCTGACGCAACGCGACATCCGGGTCGTCATTCACAAATGGCTTCCCAGCGACGCGATACAGAGTGCCGTGAGCGAAGCAGGTGCGACGTTGGTCGTATTGGATTCCGGCGACCCCGGAATGGTCGAAGATCGCCAGCTCGTCACCGACGGCTTGCAGCAAATCCTCAGAAAAAACCTGGACGCAGTCTACTCCGCGTTACGTCAATAAGAATCGCGACGGGGCCGTCGCTCCCACAAATACGGGGACGGTCTACCTAATAACCTAGACAGTTCAACAAGGTTCGTGAGTCAGGTAAACCGTCCCCGTATTTGTGGGCAATCCGTCGCCCGCAGCCTCCTAAAAGCGGAAGGTCTGGGTGTACTTCACGGAGATCTGCGACCGCGTTGACTCGAGTCGCGAGAACGCGCCCTCCGCATCGAAGCTATGGTTGAGAACGATATAGAGATCCTGTCCGGCTCTAGGATTCCAACGCAGCCGGCTGTTAATACCTGCGGAGCCTGACTCGTTGTCGTATTGCAGCAGGTTGAGCCACGACCACCGGGCATTGAAAGCGATATCGGCGTTGACCTGAATTAGCCGCGTAATGAAGTCCCCCTCAGGCAGCTCGATGTCGTTATATTCGTACTCCAGCCCCAGGTACAAACGCCGATTCGGCCGCCAATCCAAGCCCACCGACAGCTCGAGCCGGTCACCGGTATAGAATTCACCATCCTCCATTTCGAAACTGGGTACGAAGGTACGCTCGTCCGCCCCGGACACCTCAAACCCATACCGATTGAACTCGTAATCCCCAGCCGGGACGACGACTCCATCGGAGATCTCGAAGGGCTCCAGTAACACCTCGCGGCTGTAAGTCAGCTGTGTACCGATCTCGTCGCCGTTGTTCGTCTCCAACTCGAATGGCTCCACAAAGACAAAGCGACTCTCAAGACCGCCCGAGTCCATGTCGTAGTTCCGGTAGGTCACTCCATGAGAAACCGATCGGAGCCAGCGATGCACAGGCCGATTCGTATAGCCGACGCTGGCCGTCGTGTATTCGATACCTCTTCGGTTGACGAACCCTAGCGCCGGATTGAAATTCTCCTCGATATGCTGGAGGCCGAAGCTACCACGGAGGCCATCCCTATTGGGCGAAGAGAGATCGACTCCCCAGGCGTCCTGCCCAGATTCGACTCCCTGCGTATCCGTACTCTGATACCAAAGTTCGCCCTCAACGGTCAGTCCCGACGGCAGATTCGTATTGCGGTAGCGAAAATCTACGCCGAGGAGCGAGTTGTCGAGATTGGTCCGCGGATCGCCATCGGTCACGATAAAGCCGACGCTGGATTCTCGAAGAACATTCGCTGCCACTCGGCCGACGAACAGATCGGAGCTATTAACGTCCTGGTGAGCATCCTGCTGGACACCGAGCACACCGACATTGAAGCGACCTACTCGCCCGGTAAGCTTGGCGCCAACCTCAAGGTCCACAGGCTGCCCGTCAGCCCCCAGACCGATTCGGCGCGAATGAAACGGCAATCCGTTGCGGCGCAGCCCGCCAAAAGAGAAGATATCAACGTCCTGCAGGAAGAAATCTCGTTTCTCTGGAAAGAACAGACCGAAGCGTGTCAGGTTGATCCGCTGATCGTCGACCTCGGTTGCCGAAAAATCGGTGTTGAGCGTTAACACACCGGTCAGAGACGGCGTGAAATTGTAGAAGACGTCCAGCGCCGGCTCAGTTTCGTTAACGCTGGTACCGCCGTCGTATTCCTTGGACTCGGTGGTAACAATCGAGGGAACGAGATCGAGCCCCCGACCCTGTCGCAATCCGGTAAGCCCGGTCACGATACCAGCCGAGCCTGGATTGACTTGCCGATTGTAGGAGGACCAGGAGATGCTCTCCTGCTTACGCGCGATCTGCCGCTCGAGCGTAAATCCCCAATCCGGGTTATTAGGGTCGAAGTTCAGCGTCTTGAACGGTATGGCCATCTCGACGACCCAGCCTTCGTCGTCTATCCGCGCCTCCGCGTACCAGATTCCCTCCCAGTCACGGTTGAGCCGCGTTGGCGTCTCGAACGTGCCATCGTTGCGCACGCTATTCGGGTTCACCTGAAACTGATATCCGGTTCGTTTGTTGTTGAACGGGTCGAGATAGATAGAGAACGCATCGTCCCAGCGCGAACTTTCGCCCTGAACCATCTGTCGGGCCCTGATCTGGTCAGGCTCGCTGTCCCACATGCGCGCCGCAACGTAGAGGTTATCTTCGTCGTAAGCGAGATACACAATCGTTCGCTCGGTTGGCTCACCGTGATCCACGGGATCGAACTGATGAAAGTCATCGATCGCCGTTGCCTGTGACCAGGTAGCGTCATCCAGCACGCCGTCGAGCGTCGGTGGCGAGTCGGTCCGGGTAATCGCCATGCGTTTTTGATCTTGGGATATCCGGAGATCGCCGGTATCCTGGGCAATGACAGATCCCGCTCCCAAGAGCGGCAAGATAAACATCAGACGAGCAATGATTTTCATTTCGAAGTTTGAGGCATTCCCTGGCCTTTCTATTCGCGAATGCGAGACACGTTCATTGTGCCAGATCCCTTGGCACAGAGAAGTTAAGAATACTTCAGAAATGAGACCCAGCACATCTCCTGGCGGTACGATCGGCACAGTGCGACCGTTCACGCCCACCTTCCAATGCAACGAAAGAGGCGCATGACCACATGATTCGATTAACCTCCCGAACCGTTCTGCTAACGTCGCTCTGTGGTCTCGTCGCGTCATGCATGACGCCCGAACCCGTCGCTCCGCCCGAGATTCGCGTCGAACGCGTCACCGTGGTGCCGAATCGTCTTCGACCGCCTGTGATGGGACCAAACGCAGGCGTGTCCGCCGGACATCCGCTCACGGCCGCCGCCGCGTTGGAAGTCCTGCAAAACGGCGGTAACGCGTTCGATGCCGGCGTCGCGGCACTACTCGTCGGCGGCGTTGTAGAACAGGATCTCTACAGCCTCGGTGGCGAAGCGTTGATACTCGTCTACCCCCGTGACGAAGGCAAAGTCACATCAATCGTCGGCCAGGGCTGGGCCCCGGCCGGCGCGACGATCGATTGGTACCGAGCGCAGGCGAAGAACCTGAATGGCGCCGGACTCGATCCGGCCGTTGTGCCGGGCGCGCTGCACGGGGCGCTAACCGTGCTCGAACAATGGGGCACGATGAGTTTCGAGGCGGTAGCCGCACGCGCGATCGAGTACGCCGAAAACGGCTTCGCACTGCTCCCACGAACAGCTCAAGCCTTGCAGCGAGAGTTCGGCTTCATACAGCAATGGCCCGCCAATCAGCGCTACTGGCTGAAACCGAATGGCTTACCGTATGCGGCCGGCGAAGTGATCCAGCTGCCGACACTCGCGAACACGCTGAAGCGAATGGTTGCCGCCGAACGTGAGGCCGGCGGCCAAGGTCGCGAGGCCGGCGTCGCGGCCGCGCGCGACAGATTTTATAAAGGCGATATCGCGCAGGAAATGGTGGCCTTCCTTCAGGCGCACGAAGCGCCGTTCGTAATCGATGACTTCGCTGAGTTCTACGCGCGCATAGAAGAACCGACCAGTACGACCTACCGGGGTTATACCGTTTACAAACAGTCGTTCAACAGTCAGGGGCCTGCGCTTCTGCAGATGCTCAATATTCTGGAGAACTTCGACCTGCAGGCGATGGGACACAATAGCGCCGACTACATCCATACGGTTGTCGAGGCCATGAAACTCGCCTACGCAGACCGTGACACCTACTACGCCGATCCCGACTTCGTCGACATACCCGCGGAAGGCCTGTTATCCAAGGATTACGCGCGCCAGCGCGCGCAGCTGATCGACATGGAGCGGGCGTCGACAGCGTTTACCGCAGGAAATCCTTTCGCGTTCGAGGACACGACGGACGACTGGGACTATTGGGTCGCGGGGATTGGCATACCGGACGGAACGCAGCTTCTAGCCGGTATCGACTATCCCAGCTCTTGGAAGGACACGACGCACATCGCCATCATTGACAAGGATGGCAATGTGTTTGACAGTACACCGAGCGGCGGCTGGATCGGCGGTTCCGTAATCCTCGCTGAGACCGGCATTGCCATGAGCGTACGCGGCGAGCAGTTCTGGTTGGACTCGACCAGAGCGGCGCAACTGAGGCCACGATCGCGTCCGCGCTACTCCCTCACGCCGAGCATCGTGCTGCGGGACGACGAGCCGTTTCTCGCCATCGGTACTCCCGGCGGCGACAACCAGGAACAGACGATACTACAGACCTTTCTCACTATCGTTGAATTCGAAGACGCCTGGTATCCGAATATGCATGAGGCGATTGCATTGCCACGTTTTCAGACCTTACATTTTTACGAGTCGTTCTGGCCGCACGATACGGGCTTCAATCGGCTCAACGTCGAATCGACGGTACCGATCTCCATCTTGCGAGATCTCTCAGCCAGGGGGCATGAAGTCTATCAAGCGCCACCACTCGGTCTAGCAGCGTGCGCAACGATCGTCATGCTCGATCCAGATACCCAGACCCGTATCGCCGGCGCGGACCCACGGCGCGATTGTTACGCCGTGGCCTACTAATTGGTGCAAGGGTTCTCCACGCTAGTGCCGACGCCTAGCGTGAGTCACTCGGCTGAATTGACCGGGAAACGCGGCTTCATCGCTGCGTGTGCCGTAGTACTGACCGCCGTCGCTTTGACGACGACCGACGACCTGGCTGCTCAACAATCCGAGGACGAGGAACTGCCGCTGTGGGAGTTTCGATTCGCCGCGTTCGGGCGCTACGCCCCTGTCTATCCGGGTGCGGCAGACCACAATCTCACCGTGCTGCCCCTGCCCTACCCCGTCTATCGCGGCTCCCGGCTACGCTTCGGCGAAGACCTGGATGCCTTTGCCGAGGGCCGCGTCGTGAGACGCCCTCGAGTCCGGCTCGACATTAATTTCAATGTGAATTTCGGCGAAGATAGTGAGGATATCGCGGTGCGCGAAGGCATGCCCGACCTGGATCTCATGCTTGAGATCGGCCCGGAGCTCGAGATCAGCCTCAATAATCGCCCAGCCACCGAGGGAGAGATGTTGCTCGCCTTTCAATTGCGCGCCGCGGTTTCTTTTGCAGCGGGAGCACGGATGGGCGGTTTTGCGTTCAACCCGAAATTGGAATATCGGCTCGATCAGGCGTTCGGCACACGCAATGACTGGAGTTTTCGCTGGACGCCGACGTGGGTGAGCGAGGACTACGCAGATTACTACTACGGGGTCGCGCCTGAGTTTGCCACGCCCGGCCGCAGCAGCTACGACGCCTCTGCCGGATACCTCGGCTCGGAGTTCAGGATCGGTCTGGAGCGCCAACTGACTGAGCGGCTCAAATTCGACGGCTCGGCGAAGCTCTGGATCAACAACGGTGCCGAAAATAGCCAGAGCCCATTATACCAGGACGACCAGGGCCTCGGCGTGCAGGTGGCGTTTATCTGGACGTTGGGGACCAGCGAGCGACGTAGCAAGTGACATTCTCGTTCAGCGTGCGAGGATACCTTCCCGGCAATCAATGGCGGTTGCAGATGACACGACTTCCCAAGATCACTGTTGCGCTCGCGGCGCTAGCCTTCTGGGTACAGATGCCGACGCCGAGCCTGGCTCAAGACATACCTGACTTCAGCGGCATGTGGAGCGATCCCCCGCCCCGAGCTGAAGACGCCTTCTGCCATGTGGGATGCCGGCCACCAACCGCGCAGAGAAAAGGTCAGTGAAAAACAGAGATCAGATAATTCTTGCGGCTGCCGCGATCGCGTCCGTGCCGTTGTCTGCGCACCATAGTCCAATTATCTTCGATACCGACTCCGTCGTCGTTCTTCAGGGTCAGATCAGCCGTTACGACTGGGCGAACCCGCACAGCTATATCTTCGTAGAGGCAGTAAACGACAATGGTGAAACAACGGAGTGGCAACTCGAGACCGACGCGACACCGATCCTGCAACGCAACGGCTGGACTCCGGAATCGCTGGTACCGGGCGATCTCGTTTCGGTACGAGCCAGTCCAGACCGGCGAACTGATCGGGCCCATGCAATGTTGATATCGCTTGAGAAGGAAAACGGCAGTGTGCTGACGCCGACATCGGGCGACCAAAACGCGCCGTCGTCGGTGCCACGCGATGCGAGCCTGGCCGGCATCTGGGAACAACGCTTCGAAAACTTTCTCGAATTCCGTATTCAGGGACTCGATGTCGAGACGACGGCAAAGGGAACGGCCGCA
>CAUZMW010000015.1:0-32892 GCA_963581225.1 Gammaproteobacteria bacterium | reverse complement strand
TGATCAGGGTATAGAGATACTCTTGTCTTTCAGAGTACTCACATAGAAAAGTTAGGTTGTTTGATTGGGTTGTTATGTTGAATGTGAGGTATGGATAAACCTCACAAGAGACCCTCATTCCACGGTAACCGACTTGGCCAGATTACGCGGCTGATCCACATCGGTACCCTTTAGTACCGCGACGTAGTAGGCGAGCAGTTGTAGCGGCACGGTGTACAGGATCGGCGCCTGAAGCGGCTCAGCGTGAGAGGGCATCCGGATGGTGTGCACACCGTCTCCTTCGTCCAGGTCTACCTCAGCATCTGCGAAGACGTATAGCTGGCCGCCACGCGCTCGGACCTCCTGAAGATTCGACTTCAGTTTCTCCAACAGCCCGTTGTTCGGCGCAACGGTCACGATCGGCATATCGTCGTCGACAAGCGCGAGCGGGCCATGTTTCAGCTCACCGGCAGCGTACGCTTCAGCATGAATGTAGGAGACTTCCTTGAGCTTGAGCGCTCCTTCCATCGCAACCGGGTTCATTACGCCACGGCCGAGAAATAAAGCGTGACGCTTGTCCGCGAACTCCTCCGCCCGGGTCGCGATCACCTTGTCGAGCGTCAGGGTCTGCTCGACGAGCGTTGGCAACTCGGCGAGTTGTCGGACAAGGTTTTTCTCGTCCTGCGCGTTCAAGCCACGGAATTTCGCCAATGTGATCGTCAACAGCGCCAACGCGGCCAACTGAGTCGTAAACGCTTTCGTTGAAGCAACGCCGATTTCCGGACCCGCGCGTGTCATTAATACGAGATCTGCTTCGCGAACCAGCGAGCTCTCCGGAACATTGCAGATCGCCAGACTTCCCAGATACCCCAATTCGGTAGCAGCTCGCAGCGCGGCCAGCGTGTCGGCTGTCTCCCCCGACTGGGATATAACGACGAACAATGTATTCTTCGGCACCACCGGGCTGCGATAACGGTATTCGCTCGCGATCTCTACCATGCACGGTAGTCCGGCAAGCTCCTCGATCTGATAACGGGCGACGAGCCCCGCGTGATAGCTCGTGCCACAGGCGACGATGTGGACGCCGTCGGCTGCCGCGAGGATATCGTTCGCGGCCGGACCGAATATGTTGTCCAACAGCCGTCCATCCACTATACGGTCCTCGAGCGTAGCGGCCACAGCGCGCCCTTGTTCGTGAATCTCCTTTTCCATGTAGTGCTGAAAGCGGCCACGATCCGCCGACTCCGCGGTGAGTTCGCTCTCGATGACCGGGCGTTCGACGACATTCCCATCTGCGTCGTAAATCTCGATGCTACGGCGACGCACCAGTGCGACATCACCGTCTTCGAGAAATTGAAACCGCCGAGTCACGGGCAGGAGCGCCGCAATATCGGACGCAACGAAATTCTCGTCAGCCCCGAGCCCGATCACGACGGGGCCGCCGCACCGTGCCAATACAAGCGCGTCCGGGTCATTCGCGTCCATGACGACGAGAGCGTAGGCGCCTTGCATATCGGCGACCGTCGCCCGTACGGCCTCGAGCAGCGTGTCGAGCTTCGCTAGATGAAAGCGGACCCGATGAGCGATGACCTCGGAATCGGTCTCCGAAGTGCACTCGTAGCCCGCCGCCTTCAGTTCGGCACGGAGTTCGTTGTGATTCTCGATGATGCCGTTGTGGACGACTGCGACGTTGGCGCCCGAGGTGTGCGGGTGCGCATTGATCTCGCTGGGAGCGCCGTGGGTCGCCCATCGCGTGTGTGCAATTCCGCAGTAACCACTGATCGGGAAATCCGCGAGCGCTTTTTCGAGGTTACGGAGTTTGCCCTCGCGCCTGACGCGCTTCAGGGCGCCGCCCTCGCCCAGGGCGATACCGGCCGAGTCATAACCACGGTACTCGAGGCGCTTGAGACCCTCCATCAATATCGGAGTCACATCGCGCTCGGCTAGCGCACCAACGATTCCACACATACCTTAAGCGTCCTTATTCCTGGCCTGGTAGTAATTATCGGTGAGATCGGCTCAGCTTGGCACGTGCTTGCTACTCATTTCGGCGGCTTCTGCGGGCGTTTCCAGCCTTTTACAACCGTCTGCCTCGCACGAGCAAGCGTCAACTCTTCCGCCGGGGCATCCTTAGTCACGGTCGAGCCCGCCCCGACCGTCGCCCCTTCACCAACTTTGACCGGCGCCACAAGCATGACACCTGAACCGATGAAGGCGCGGTCGCCGATCACGGTGCGGCTTTTTACGGCGCCATCGAAGTTGCAGACGATCGTCCCGGCACCGATATTAACGGCACCGCCGACTTGGGAATCGCCCACGTAGGTTAGATGATTCATCTTGCTGCCGGCGGCGACCTTACTGGCCTTCACCTCGACAAAGTTACCGACCTTCACACGCTCGGCGAACTCGGTCCCGGGTCGCAGGCGGGCGAATGGTCCGATCTCGCAATCCGGCCCCGCTACGACACCGTCCAGAACGGAGTTCGGATGCACGACACAACCGTCCCCCAGCGCTGAGTTGGAGATCACTGTATTCGGCCCGATCTGAACCCTGTCGCCAAGCTCAACCTGGCCTAGAAATAGTACGCCGGCATCGATAAAGACGTCGCGGCCGACAATCAGTTCACCGCGAACGTCAAAACGCGCTGGATCCGCTAACGTCGCGCCGCTCTCCATCGCAGCGTCGGCGTGACGTCGCTGCAGGATGCGTTCCGCCGCCGCCAACTGTGAGCGGTTGTTGATGCCCAGCGCCTCGGCCGGATCCGCGGCGGGAAGTCCGATGACTTCGACACCGTCGCGAACAGCCATGCCGACAGCATCCGTCAGATAGAACTCTCCCTGAGAGTTCTCGTTAGTCAATTCGGCTAGCCAGCCCCGTAGCCGTCCGGCCGGCAGGCGCATCAGGCCGGTATTAATTTCCGCAATTCCGAGCTCTTCGGCCGACGCTTCATTCTCTTCGACGATTCCGCTGACGGCACGCTTGTCAGTGCGCAGAATTCGTCCGTAGCCGTGCGGATTGTCGACGAACGCGGTCAACATCACGGCCTCTTCGCCACTGCCTTGGCTCAACAGAGTCCTCAAGCTATCGACTTTTACGAGCGGCACGTCCCCATAAAGGACCAATACCTGATGGTCGTCGGGAATCGACGGAAGCGCCTGAGCGAGCGCATGACCCGTACCGAGCTGCTCGAGCTGGTGACTCCAGGTTAGATCGTTATCGGTGAACGCGCCCCGAACCGCTTCTCCGCCGTGCCCATAGACGATATTGATTGCGTCCGGCTGCAACTGTCGGGTCGTATCCAGTACATGCGCCAGCAGCGCGCGGCCGGCCAGCGGCTGCAACACCTTTGGCAGGTCCGAATTCATGCGCTTGCCGTGGCCGGCGGCCAGGATTACTACCGTCAGAGCCATCGTTACCCCATGTCGAGAAGCGATAGTGACCGATGATAGCGCGGTAGCGCTGCAAAGACGTGCCGATAGCGTCGGGAGTTCGACTGTTTCCCACCGCCGCAACCGACGATGTCGGCCGAAAAACGTCTCAGCGACGCTTGCCCTTGAGGTTCTGGGCCGCTCGGTAACGGGCCTCCGCTTCGACCATCTCAGCCTGAGCCTGGGCGAGATCGATTTCGCCATGCCGGCCTTCCAGGACTTCCTTGGCACGCTCGCGGGCCGCCAGCGCCACGTCTTCGTCAAGCTGGTCTGCGTGTAATGCGCTGTCGGCGAGCACGGTGACGAGGTGAGGCTGTATCTCTAGAACACCGCCGGTGACATAGAAATGCTTCTCTTCGCCGTCAGCCGTCTGAACTCGCACTTCGCCGGGCTTCAGATCGGTCAACAGCGGAGCATGCCTGGGGGCGATACCAATCTCGCCCATTTTGGCGGGGGCGAAGACCATTGCCGCCTCCCCTGTGAAGATCTCACCTTCGGCGCTGACAATATCGATATGGATGCTGGCCACGATTCGTTATTCCTACTGCAGGCTCTTGCCCTGCTCTTCGGCTTCCTCGATAGAGCCGACCATGTAAAAAGCCTGCTCGGGCAAGTGGTCGTACTCTCCGGCGACAATGGCTTTAAAACCCTTGACCGTGTCGCTCAAGGAAACGTATTTTCCCGGAGTGCCCGTGAACGTCTCGGCAACAGCGAATGGCTGCGATAGAAAACGTTGTATCTTGCGCGCGCGCTGGACAATCTGTTTGTCTTCCTCGGACAGCTCGTCCATACCGAGAATTGCGATGATGTCCTGCAATTCTTTGTAGCGCTGCAGCACGGCTTGCACCGCGCGTGCGGTATCGTAATGATCCTGGCCGATTACATTCGGGTCCAATAAGCGGCTTGTGGAATCCAGCGGGTCCACAGCCGGGTAGATTCCTAGCTCTGCGATCTGCCTGGATAGAACGAGTGTCGCGTCCAAGTGAGCGAACGTCGTCGCCGGCGAGGGATCGGTCAAATCGTCAGCCGGGACATAGACGGCCTGGAATGATGTGATGGAGCCGGTCTTCGTCGATGTGATGCGCTCCTGAAGCACGCCCATCTCCTCAGCCAGGGTCGGCTGATAACCGACCGCGGAAGGCATGCGCCCCAGCAGCGCCGACACTTCCGTTCCGGCAAGCGTGTAACGATAGATGTTGTCGATGAACATCAATACCTCGCGGCCTTCGTCCCTGAAGTACTCGGCCATAGTCAGACCGGTTAGCGCAACTCGCAGCCGGTTGCCCGGAGGCTCATTCATCTGCCCGTAGACCAGGGACACCTTGTCGATAACCCCCGACTCTTTCATCTCGTAATAGAAGTCGTTGCCCTCGCGAGTACGCTCTCCGACTCCGGCGAACACCGAGTAGCCGCCGTGCTCTTTCGCGATATTGTTGATCAGCTCCATGAGCGTGACCGTCTTACCCACGCCGGCACCCCCGAACAGCCCGATCTTGCCGCCCTTGGCAATCGGCATGATCAAATCGATGACTTTGACGCCTGTCTCAAGGATCTCGGTCGATGTCGCCTGTTCCTCGTACGAAGGCGCCTTCCGGTGTATCGGAAGATGTTCCTCTGCGCCGATATCGCCCGCATTGTCGATCGGTCTGCCGAGAACGTCCATGATTCGGCCGAGCGTCTTCTCACCGACCGGGACGGTAATCGGCTGGCCCGTGTTCGTGACAGGCAGCCCTCTCTTCAGGCCCTCGCTGGAACCCATTGCGATTGCGCGGACGACTCCGTCGCCGAGCTGCTGCTGAACCTCGAGCGTCAATTCGCGATCGTCTAGATTCAACGCGTCATAAACCTTAGGGATCGCCTCCCTGGGAAATTCGACGTCTACCACGGCGCCGATGATCTGAACGATAGTACCCGTGCTCATGAGCTACTTACCTTACCTTTGCATGCGTGTTAAACAGCGGCTGCGCCGCCTACGATTTCTGATATTTCTTGTGTAATTGCCGCCTGTCGCGCCTTGTTGTAGACGAGTTGCAGCTCATCGATGAAATCGCCGGCACTCTCTGTAGCCGACTTCATCGCGACCATTTTGGACGCCATCTCGCAAGCGACATTCTCGACCGCAGCTCGATACACCTGCGATTCAATGTAACGATTCAAGACATTGTCGAGTAGGTCGACGGCATCCGGTTCGTAGATATAGTCCCAATGCTCTTGTAGGTCTTCGCCATCGGCCGCTTCCACCGGGATCAGCGTCTTGATGTCCGGCGTCTGGCTCATCGTATTGACGAAGACATTATGGACGAGGAACAACCGGTCTATGGTTCCCGCCTCGTAGGCATCGGTCATCGCCTTAATCGTGCCGACCAAATCGGCTACTGTCGGCGAATCGCCCAAATGACTCGTCGCCGCGACAACATTCACTTTCAGGCGGCGAAAGAAGGCGATGCCTTTAGCGCCGATGATGCAGACATCGATTTCAACGCCTTTATCCTGCCACTCACTCATATCGTTGAGAAGGGCGCGAAACATGTTGACGTTTAGCGAGCCGCATAGGCCGCGATCAGTCGTGATGATGATGTAACCGACCCGTTTGATATCCCGAGTCTCGAGATACGGATGACGATAGTCCGGGTTCGCTTCGGACAGATGCCCGATAACGGTCCGGATTCGATCGGCGTACGGTCGCGATGCCGCCATACGAATTTGCGTCTTGCGCAATTTCGACGCAGCGACCATTTCCATGGCCCTAGTGATCTTCTGCGTGTTCTTGACGCTATTGATCTTGGTGCGAAGTTCTTTGCCGACAGCCATGGTAAGTCCCTAGTACGCGCCCGTCGCTTTGAAGTTCTCGACAACAGCTTTCAACCCGCTCGCGATCTCGTCGTTTAGATCGCCGCTGTTGTCGATCTTGCCCATCAGCTCGGCGGCGTTGGCGCCAGCATGAGCGTGTAGCGCGGCTTCGAATGCCACAACCTTGTCAGCGGGGACATCGTCCAGAAATCCCTCGTTGACGGCAAACAACGACAGCGCCATCTGCGCGACGGATAGCGGCGAGTATTGGGGCTGCTTCATCAGCTCCGTTACTCGCTGGCCTCGCTCGAGCTGCCGCCGAGTCGCTTCGTCCAGATCCGACGCGAACTGTGCGAACGCGGCCAGCTCCCGATATTGCGCGAGCGCCAAGCGCACGCCGCCGCCAAGCTTCTTAATAATCTTCGTCTGTGCCGCTCCGCCTACTCGCGAAACCGACAGCCCGGCGTTGATGGCCGGGCGGATACCGGCGTTGAACAGGTCCGTTTCGAGGAAGATCTGCCCATCGGTAATTGAGATTACGTTCGTCGGCACGAACGCGGACACGTCGCCTTCCTGAGTTTCAATGATCGGCAATGCCGTCAGTGATCCAGTCTTGCCTTTTATTTCGCCCTTCGTGAACTCTTCGACGTAGTCGGCGCTGACTCGCGCCGCACGTTCCAGGAGTCTCGAGTGCAAATAGAAGACGTCCCCTGGGTACGCTTCGCGTCCCGGCGGCCGACGCAGCAAGAGTGAAACCTGACGATAGGCCCAGGCCTGCTTCGTCAGATCGTCATAAACTATCAGCGCGTCCTCGCCACGATCGCGAAAATACTCGCCCATCGCACAACCTGCATACGGAGCGATGTACTGCAGCGCGGCAGAGTCGGATGCGGAGGCCGAAACAACGATCGTGTGCTCCATCGCGCCGAATTCCTCGAGCTTGTTTACTACGTTAACGACGGTGGAATTTTTCTGCCCCACTGCCACATAGATACATTTAATGCCAGTGCCCTTCTGGTTGATGATCGTGTCGATCGCGACCGCGCTTTTACCGGTCTGCCGATCGCCGATAATGAGCTCACGCTGACCACGCCCGATCGGCACCATCGAGTCGATCGCTTTCAACCCAGTTTGTACGGGCTCGTCGACCGATTTTCTGTCGATGACCCCAGGCGCCACTTTTTCGATCGGCGAAGTCTCCACCGCATCGATTGGGCCTTTACCGTCTATCGGCTTACCAAGAGAATCGACGACGCGTCCCAGAAGCGCTTCGCCGACCGGCACCTCAA
Source organism: Gammaproteobacteria bacterium (assembly GCA_963581225.1). Classification (GTDB taxonomy): domain Bacteria; phylum Pseudomonadota; class Gammaproteobacteria; order Steroidobacterales; family Rariloculaceae; genus SMWC01. The sequence continues at coordinate 25,406 of CAUZMW010000015.1, read as the reverse complement.
GGATTCTTCCGGTCGTCTTGACCGTATCGCCTTCCGTGATGTGCCGATACTCGCCGAGTACCACCGCACCAACGGAGTCCTGGTCGAGGTTGAGCGCCAGACCGAAACTACCACTCGGAAACTCGATCATCTCGCCGTATTGCACATCCGCGAGGCCGTGAATGCGAACGATTCCATCCGTCAGCGCGATGACCGTACCCACATCGCGGGCTTCGGTCGCGGCGTCGAAATTCTCGATACGCTTTTTAATGAGATCGCTGATTTCAGAAGCTTTAAGTGCCATCAATATCTCCTTACGAGACCAGTGACTCGGCCAGCTTCTGCAGCCGGGTTCTTACTGAGCCATCAATAACCATGTCCTCGGCACGAATTAACGCGCCGCCAATCAATTCGTCGTCGACTTCCTGTTCCAAGTCGACGGATCGCCCGAGCTTCGCTTCCAACGCTTTCGCGATTTTGTCCGCGACGTCGTCGTCGGCCGCGCTCGCAGAGATGAGCGTTACTTTGACGGTGTTCTCGGCAGCCGCCTTTAATGCATCGAAGCGCGACGCGATATCGGGCAAAACCGACAGGCGATCGTTCTCGACGAGCAGGCGCAACAGATTCCGGCCGCGATCGGAGCCCAAAAGGTTCGCCGCTCCAAGCTGATTGCCAAGCTCGCTGACAAATTCTACCCGTGCCTCTTCGTCGATGTCCGGGCGCGTCAGAAAAGCGCTCGCATCCTCATCGATCACGACTTGAGCCAGTGCGCCAAGTGTTTGCGCCCAGTTCGCTAGCGCGTCATCGCGTTTCGCGATGTCGAACAATGCTTGCGCGTAGGGTCGCGCGATTGTGCTCGTGTCGGCCATGCGTCCTACCTATCCCTGAGCTCTAGAGCTCAGCCGCCAAGTTGTCCAACAATTCTCGATGCGCGCTCGAATCGATTTCTCGAGCGAGGACCTTTTCGGCACCGGCAACCGCGATCGCCGCTACCTGGCCGCGCAACTCATCGCGTGCTCGGTTTACCTCGAGATCGATCTCGGCGCGCGCGCCTTCGAGCTGCCGCTCTTTCTCCGCCTCGCCTTCCCGCCTACCCATGTCAACAATCTCATTCGCGCGCGACTGCGCCTGGTCCATGATGCTGCGGGCCTGATCGCGCGCCTCGTGAACGATTTTCTCGATCTTAACCTGCGCCTCTGACAGGCTCGATTGCGCCTTCTCGGCCGCTGCAAGACCATCGGCGATCTCGATCTGCCGGGCCTCGATCGCGTCCGTGATGACCGGCCAGATGTACTTCATGCAAAACCAGACGAAGAAGATCATGGCGATCGTCTGACCGATGATGGTGGCATTGATGTCCACGCGGACTCTCCTCTGTGTTAACGCTTGATCCTTGGTCCGTCTCTAGAACGTCTTCAAGAGCTGTCGTTTGAAACCGTCCTAGAAATCAGCTTTGACGATCAACCGCCTGCGGCTTGCAGCACTCCGACGAAAGGCTGCGCGAATGCGAAGTAGAGCGCGATACCGACGCCAATCATAGCTATGGCGTCGAGCAGCGCGACGACGAGAAACATCTGCGTTCTCAGCATCGGCGCGAGCTCCGGCTGACGTGCGGCACCCTCGAGGAAGCTACCGCCCAGAAGGCCCATGCCAATACCGACGCCGAGGCCGCCGAGGCCGATCATAATCGCCGCGGAAAGGGCGGTCATTGCAATCACAAGTTCCATTAGTATCTCCAGTCCCAGTTCAGAACATTTTTAAGCTCGATTGAATCGCGCGCCATTCGTCTCAGTGTCCCGTGTCGTGCGCCTGACTCATGTAAACAATCGTCAACATCATGAATATGAAGGCTTGCAGCGTAATTACAAGGATGTGGAAAACCGCCCACATGAAATGCAGCGGGAGCTGATAAAAGCCGATCAACGCGATCAGAATGAAGATCAGCTCACCAGCATACATGTTGCCGAAAAGCCGCAGCGACAACGACACCGGCCGCGCTATAAATGCGACGGTCTCCAGAGTGAAGTTGAAGGCGATGATGACGGGCGCAGCGATCAGGCCGATGCCGCGGGTCGGCGGCGCGATCGGATGCAGCGTAAAGTCCTTGACGAAGCCGCCGATCCCCTTGATCTTAAGCGAGTAAAAAATCGTCAGCAAGAACACGGAGATCGACATCGCGAACGTGACGTTGATATCGGTCGTCGGAACCACCTTCAAGTAAGGGACACCGACGAGGAGCCCGACCTCCGGCAGCCAGTCCACCGGTACCAGATCCATCAGGTTCATGAGGAAGACCCAGACGAAAATCGTGAGACTCAAGGGCGCAATAAGCTTGTTCTCGCCGTGGAACGCGTCCTTCACGGCCGTCTCGATGAAGCCAATCACGAGTTCGATGGCCGCTTGTAGCTTGCCCGGGCGGCCCTTCGTCGCTTTGCGCGCCACGCCGCCAAAGATCCAAATGAAGACGGTGCCGAGGAGCAGCGAGAAAAACATCGAATCGAGATTCAGCGCCCAGAAGTTGCCTTGGCAATGGCCGACTACCCATTCACCGTGATCTCGGCAAACGGTCAGGTTCGTCAAGTGGTGATTGATGTACTCGGTAGCCGTTTGCTCGGCTGCGGAATGCTCGTCCATGCCTCAGTTCTTCGTCACTACTTGTTCATTTCCAACCAGGCCGCCGAGCGCCAGGACACCGATAGCCACCATTTGCGCGCTGATGAATCCGCCGAAAACGGCCAGAGCCGAAAACGGCCTGAGCGACGCGAAAATCACCCCGAAAAGCAAGACCGTAAGAGCGAACTTACCGATCTCGCCGATCCATGCGGCTCTGAGCATTGCCCTCGCATCCGCTCGCGAGCCGAGTAGTCTGGCCGCCAAGAACGCGTTCGGAGCCACTGCTACGAAGACGCCGAGCAGCCACGAAATGGCTACCGCACGCCCCTGTATTATTGCGAGCACGGCGCCGACACCGACGCCGAACCCGGCCTGTCCGAGTACGGCCAGTCGCATCTGCCGCTTTGGAGTTAGCAAGAACTGACTCTCGTTGATACCCGGGACACCGTCGCCGACGGTCAAAAAAATAGCCACGGCTCACATCGCCTTGGCTAAGCCGCCTAATTGTAAGCAGAGGTTACAGCCGATTCAACCGAGTTTGACGGTATTTATTTGATATGGCCGATGATTCCGTCGAGTTCGTCGAGGCTGTGGTAGCGAATGACGATGCGGCCGCCGGCGCCACTGTGCTCGATCTTGACCTTCGCCCCCAGCTGGTCGGCCAGGCTGTTCTCCAGTCGTTGGACATCCGGGTCCGGCGCCGCGCTCCGGTCGCCGCGGTTCGGGCGTCTCCGGGACTTCGGCAGCAGCCGGATCGAGCGCTCCGTCTCGCGGACGCTCCAACCTTCGTTGACCACGCGCCTGGCCAGGGTGAGTTGGTCCGCAACCGAGTCCAGGGCTAGTAACGCTCTGGCGTGACCCATGCCGAGCTCGCGCCGCTCAAGCATCGCGATCACCTGATCGGGTAGCTCCAGCAGTCTCAGGAGATTGCTGACCATGACTCGGGATCGGCCAACGGCCACGGCCGCTGTAGCGTGAGTCATATCGAAGTCCTCCACGAGGCGCCACAGCGCCCGAGCTTCCTCCATCGGGTTCAGGTCCTCACGCTGAATATTTTCGATCAGCGACATGGCGACGGCCGCCTGGTCGGGTATATCCCGAATGATCGCGGGAATCGCATGTAACCCAGCGAGCTGTGCCGCGCGCCAGCGGCGTTCGCCGGCGACGATTTCATAGCGGAGCTCCCCGCCGGCGGGATCCAGCGGCCGGACGACAATGGGCTGAACGAGCCCCTGTGAGCGGATCGAGTCGGCCAGCTCCTGCAAGGTCTCCTCGCGCATATCAACACGCGGCTGGTATCGACCGCGTTGCAGCAGATCGACGGGAATCTCCTTGAGATTGCCCGCAATGCCCTCTACTTCAGGAATGGACTCGGTGCTTAAAAGCGCCTCCAGCCCACGCCCGAGGCTTTTCCGCTTGGCCATGGTGCTTCTGCTGCCCGGGGATTACTTCGCTGCCGAATTGTAGCGCAAGCGCGATGGCGAAACGTCAGCCCGTTTGCGCGCTTTCGCGGCGATTGATCTCTCCCGCGAGCGCCAGGTAGGCCAAGGCGCCTCGGCAGTATTTGTCGTGATAAAGAGCAGGCTTGCCAAAACTGGGCGCCTCAGCGAGACGAACATTTCGCGGAATGACGGTTCGAAAGACCCGCTCGCCGAAATGCTGCGTCAGCTGACCGGAGACTTCGGTCGCAAGACTGTTTCGCGGATCGAACATCGTTCGCAGGATTCCGAATAACGTTAGCTTTCTATTCACGCCGCCGCGAATCTGCTCGACGGTGCCCAGCAGCGCCGTCAGGCCTTCCAGTGCGTAGTACTCGCATTGCATCGGAATCAGGACGCCGTCTGCCGCCGTCAGCGCATTGACCGTCAGCATGTTCAGAGACGGCGGACAGTCCACGAGGATGTAGTCGTAGTCGTCAGCGATTGGCGCAAGGGTTCGGGCGAGTCGATATTCGCGCTCCGGCTGACTGACGAGTTCAACCTCCGCCAGCGTCAACTCCTGATTACTCGGCAGGAGCGCCAGGCCGTCGCCGAGTACGGGTTGGATGACGTCGGTCGCCGCAACTCCTTCGAGCAGAACATCGCAGACACTCTGCTCCAGCTCGTTCTTATCGATACCGCAGCCCATCGTCGCATTGCCTTGAGGATCTAAATCCACGACCAGGACATTACGGCGAGTCGCGGCGAGAGACGCGGCCAAGTTCACGCAGGTGGTGGTCTTCCCGACTCCACCTTTCTGATTCGCTATCGCGATGATTCGTCCCATCAGCAGTCCGTGGTCTCGATGATAATCAGCGAGCCCCGCAGCGATGCCGTCACGGGGTCCTCAATACGGCGAGCCCGGACATTCTCGCCGAGCTCAGCAGCCTCACTTTGATAGTTCGCCTTCGTGAGAACGAGCAAGATACCCTCTCTCGCCAGAAGATGCCTGGTGAGTGCCAGTAGCTCCGGGGGAGTCGCAACGGCTCGCGCGAGCACGGTATCAAAGGGCGGCACGGGAGTTAAGTTCTCGGCCCGTGAATGCGCGACGCTGACGTTAGTGAGATTCAGCGCCCCCTGAACATGACGCAGGAAGCGCGCCCTTTTGCCGCGGCTTTCTATCAACGTGATCTCGCGCTCCGGTGTCGTGATCGCGAGTGGAATCCCCGGTAGCCCAGCGCCGCTGCCGACGTCGGCGATACGAGTGCCGTGGAGATAGGGCTTGAAAGCGAGGCTCTCGACGAGATGCCGCTGAATCATCTCGTCCTGGTCGGTGATACCGGTGAGGTTATAGACGATGTTCCACCGTTCCATCAACCCGAGGTATTCAGCAAGCTGACCAGCTTCGGATTCTTTGACGGGTAAGCCGGCCGTTTCCAGCTGCTCGAAGATCCTCTGCTGCATGCGCGCAGTATACGGTCCGGCGTCTCAGTTACACCTTAATAGGAGCGGCCACCGCTTTTCTTCTAGTCCGCTCACACGCTCGCTGCTCGCAACGACCTCCCCGGTTGCTCTGTAGTACGACGTGAGCAACGAGACCGCTCGATCGGCATCTCGTTCGAGTACCGCATCACATATCGCACGATGATCGTCTACAGCTCGACCGTTCCTGTAGGCTCTTACAGACGAAAGGTTTCGGTATCGAAACGTCCGCTCCTGAAGCTCGGCACAATAGCCTAGAAGGATGCTAGATTTGCAGGCGGAGATGAGCGCCAGGTGAAACTCGCGATGGTCATTCTCCCATTCAGGCCGATCATCCAGCAGCGACTCACCCTGAGGACGAGGCGTTCGTGAGAGTCGATAGTGAGCCAGGATAATCCGACCCCCCCACCGCGCGCCTCCATGCTCGATCGATTCCCGCAAAGCGGTCTCTTCTAGAGAACACCGTGTCGTCACGATCTCCAGCAGTTCCTCAGCGCTGGTGGGAGCAACGCGAAATCCTGTGCGTTCCTGACGAACGACCAGCCCTTCCCCAGCGAGTTGGCTCAACGCCTCCCGGACTGGGCTATTGCCAGCCCCGTAGCTCTCCACCAGTAACCGTGTATTCAGCTTGCGTCCCGGTTTCAACCGACCTTCGATGATGTCAGTCAAAATTCTGCTATGGACCATCAGCGCCAACGTTTCTGACCCCGCAGACACGGGTCCATGGCCCGACGGTTCCGACTTCGCCGTTTGCGGGCTGTCTTGTGTAGACAATTTCAATGGAGGCTCCCGATACGTCGCGCGCAGAAAGATAAGCACACCGTCTACTGACTGACGGTGCCGTAGAGAGTTGTTATAAGGAAAGAAGCCAACCCGCCTCGGTTGGAGGATACGTGAAGAATCGCGACGAGACCGTCGCTCCTACGCCCTTCGATCAGTGTCACCTACGACGACGGGCTGAATTCCTCGGCGCGGTGGCAGGCGACCCAGCTTGGGCCCAGCGACCGCAGCTCCGGCACCTCGCGGCTACAACGATCTTCAGCGAACCGGCAGCGCGTCCGGAATCGGCACCCGGAGGGCGGATCGAGTGGCGACGGCAGATCTCCCGCCAGGAGTTCACGCTCGCGGGAGCGCTCTTTATCGGGGTCCGGAATCGGGACGGCACTAATCAATGCGCGCGTGTACGGGTGAACCGGGCGGTCGTAGAGGTCCTGCCGCGATGCCACCTCCATGATCGTGCCGAGATACATGACCATGACACGGTGACTGATATGACGAACGACGGCGAGGTCGTGTGCGATGAAGATCAACGCCAGACCGAAGTCCGCCTGAAGGTCCATCAGCAGATTGACGATCTGTGCCTGGATGGAGACATCGAGCGCGCTGACCGGCTCGTCGCAGATGATCAATTTCGGTTTAAGCACGAGCGCCCGGGCAATACCGATACGCTGGCATTGCCCTCCCGAGAATTCATGCGGGTAACGATTGAGCTCACGGCCGCTGATTCCCACGCGCTCCAGTACCTCCACGACGAGCGCCCGCACGCCTACCGTATCCAGCTCGGGGCGATGAGTCCACAGCGGCTCGCTGACGATATCCCCGACCGTCATACGTGGATTTAGAGAAGCCAGTGGATCCTGGAAAATAACCTGCAACTCACTGCGTGTCGCACGCAGTGCTTCCCGATCCAGATCGTCCAGATCCTGGCCCAACAGGCAGACGCGCCCCGCCGTCGCAGGCACAAGCCCGAGAATGGCCCGCGCGAGTGTCGACTTGCCGCAACCGGACTCGCCGACGATGCCGAGCGTCTCGCCCGGCTGTAACATCAGATCGACGCCGTCGACGGCCCTCAGCGGGCGCGTCGCGCCGAACCAACCCGCCGTACGCATATCGAAATGGACCTTGAGCCCATCAACGCGAAGAAGCGCTTCTTGCTGCGGATCTATCCGAGTAGCGCGGGTAACCGCTGACTCGGGCACGTCGCTGGAAACACCCGCCAGCCGCTCGACGTTGTCTTCATCGAGCCGCGGCACGGCCTTCAGTAACGCTTGCGTATACGCGTGCTTCGGCTGATAGAAGATATCGCGAACGCTGCCGCGCTCCTTCAGTTCGCCGCCCTGCATGACGAGGACGCGCTCACATGAACCCGCCACGACGCCGAGATCGTGGGTTATTAGAATGATCGCTGTACCGAAGCGCTCATTCAGATCACGCATGAGCTCCAGAATTTGAGCTTGAACTGTGACATCCAACGCTGTCGTCGGTTCGTCGGCGATCAGAATCTCCGGATTCAATAGCAGCGCGCTTGCGACCATGACGCGTTGGCGCATGCCGCCGGAGAGCTCGTGAGGATAACGATCGAACCGCGCTGCGGCCTCCGGAATCTTTACCGCTTCGAGCATCTCCAGACATCGGTCGCGCGCCGCCTGTCGTGACATCTTCTCGTGTTCACGGACCACCTGCGTCATCTGGTCGGCAATCGTTAGATAGGGATTCAGGGAGGTCATCGGATCCTGGAAGATCATCGCTATGCGGCGGCCCCGCACTTGGCGCAAGCCCTCGTCCGATAACGTGAGCAAGTCCTGCCCTTGGAACGTCGCCGATCCCTGTGCCGTGCCGTTGTCCGCCAGCAGCCCGAGCAGACTCAACACGCTCTGGCTTTTGCCCGAGCCCGACTCGCCGACCAGCCCTAGCGTCTCACCCTTGTCCAGCTCGTAGCTCAGATCCTTGACCGCGTGAACGTCACCGTCCGGCGTCGAGAAACGCACGTTCAGTTCCTTGACGGACAGCAGGCTCATTTAACGATCCTTCGGATCCAGCGCGTCGCGCAGACCGTCGCCGACAAAGTTGAAGCAGAACAACGTGCTCGCCAAAAACACGGCCGGAAAGAACAGCATCCACACGGCACTCTCCATTTCCTCGGCGCCCTCTTTCACGAGCGCGCCCCATGAGGTCATCGGTTCCTGCACGCCCAACCCTAAGAAGCTTAGAAACGACTCCACGAGAATCACCTGCGGAATTGTCAGCGTCACGTAGACGGCAACGACGCCGAGAAGATTGGGTATGATGTGACGACGAATAATCGCGAACGTCGAGACCCCCTGAGCCTCGGCCGCCTCGACGAACTCGCGGTGTTTGAGCGTCAGCGTTTGGCCCCGAACAATCCTCGCCATGTCGAGCCAGTTGACGGCGCCGATCGCGACGAATATCAAGACGATATTCCGGCCGAATAACACCATCAGCAGGATGACGAAGAACATGAACGGCATCGCATAGAGAATGTCGACGATACGCATCATGAAGTGATCGACGCGACCGCCGACGTAGCCGGCCGTCGCGCCGTAACTGACACCGATCAAGAGACTCACGAGTGTCGCAACGACGCCAACCATGAGCGAGATCCGCCCACCGAACAACGTGCGCACGAACAGATCCCGGCCGAGCGTATCGGTGCCGAAGATATGGCCGGTCTCGAGGCTCGGCCCGATGGACAGGTTACCCCAGTCGGTAAAGTCGTAGTCGTATGAACTGAACAACGGCCCGATGATGACGAGTACCGCCATGACGGCAATGATAACCGCCGACACGACCGCAGCACGGTTACGACGCAGTGTTCGCCAGGCATCCATCCACAGACTGCGCCCGGCGCCCGGCTCCTCGCCCGGCGTTTGGACGACCGCAGTACTCATGAGTACTTCACCTTCGGATCCAGCCAGGCATAGGCGAGATCGACGAGCAAATTAAATAGGATGATCAAGACGCCGTAGAAAACAACAACACCCATGACCAGCGTGTAGTCCCTGTTCAGCGCGCCCTGGACAAAGAAACGCCCGAGGCCCGGCAGGCTGAAGATCTGCTCAATAACGACCGAGCCGGTGATGATTGCCGCCGTCGCGGGACCTAGATAGGACACGACGGGCAGAAGTGCAGGCTTTAGCGCGTGACGGATGAGAATCGTCCGTTCCGGCAGACCCTGCGCCCTAGCAGTACGGATAAAATTGCTCCGCAAGATCTCGATCATGCTGCCGCGTGTCAGGCGTGAGATGTACGCTATCTGTGGCAGCGCGAGCGCTATGACCGGCAGGACCAGGTTGCGCGGTGAGCCGTCGCCGAGCCCACCGGCCGGCAACCAGCCGAGATAGACGGCGAAGAATAGTATGAGCATCGGCGCCATGACGAAATTCGGAATCGAGATCCCGGTCATCGACACCGACATCACCGTGTAATCGGTGCGGGTGTTCTGCCGCAGCGCCGCAATACTCCCGGCGGTGACGCCGACTAGAAGCGCAAAAATCATCGCGAAGCCGCCGAGTCGCAAACTGACCGGGAAACCGGCCATGATCAATTCGGTCACGTCGTAATCGCGGTACTGAAACGACGGGCCGAAATCTCCTTGCAGCAAACCGCCGAGGTAACGTCCGAACTGTTGGTAAAGCGGTTCATCGAGATGATAGGCCGCGCGCAGATTCGCTTCGATCTCGGGTAATAACACCTTTTCGGAATCGAACGGCCCGCCTGGCGCGACACGGATCATGAAGAACGCCAGCGCAACCAATATAAGCAGTGTGGGAATAGCTCCCAGAAGCCGGCGGACGGAATAGCGTAGCAACGGAGCTCCTAATGCTTGAGGATGTAATAGTCCTTGCTGCGATTGTGGTCCATGATGTTGGACGAGAGACCGCCAACCCAGGGTTTGACGAGTTTAGACGTCACGTAGAAGTAGATCGGCAGAATCGGTAGATCATCGAGCAGCACGGCCTCGGCCCGTTGCAGGTATTCAGCGCGTCGCAGGAGATCGCCTTCCACCGCTGCGAGCCGCAGAAACTCATCATACTCTTCGCTCGCGTAGCCAGTATTGTTCAGCCCGCCACCCGACTGGAAAAGTTCGGCGAATGTAAATGCGTCGTTGTAATCGCCGATCCAACCAGCACGATAAACCTGAGTGTCGATCATCTGGTTACGCGTATCGAGAAAAACTTTCCACTCTTGATTCAGGATGCTGGCAGCGACACCGAGGACCTGCTTCCACATTGCCGAAATCGCGAGCGCGATGCGTTTGTGATCTTCCTCAGTGTTGTACATGATCTCGGTGACGAGTGGATTGTCGTCCGAATAGCCGGCCAGAGCGTAGAGCCGCCGCGCTTCTTCCTCGCGCTCGGCTTGAGTCCACGACGCTTCGCGCATCTGCTGCCCGACATAGCCGTTAACAGGAGGGACCCAGCCGTATGACGAGATCTCTCCAGCAGTGATGACCTGCTGGGTGATGATGTCGCGGTCGATAGCGAGCGCGAGCGCGCGCCGAAGCTCCGGTTCGTCCTTGAAAGGCGGCTGCGTGACATTGAATCCGTAGTAGTAGCTACCTAGGTACGGAGCTATCACGAGTTCATCCGGAAGATTCTCGCGTAACCACGGTAGTTGCCTCTTCGCGAGGCTGTCGTAGGTAATGTCGAGTTCATCGGCACGATAGCGCCTGATCTCCGCCGACTTGTCCTCGGTGTTGTGGAAAAAAACTTCATCGAGGATCGTCTTGTCGTTGTCCCAGTAATACGGGTTACGAACGAGTTGCACATGCGACTGCACGACCCAGTCTTTGAGTTGAAAGGCGCCGTTGGAGACGAGATTCCCCGGACGCGTGTGCTGCTCCCCGTGCGCCTCGATACTCGCGCGGTGCACGGGATAGCTCGCGGAATGCGTTAGCAGGCCCAGAAAATACGGCGTCGCATTCTCAAGGCGTATCTCCAGCGTGTACTCGTCGAGCGCTCGCACGCCGAGATCGGTTATCGGCCGCTCGCCCGAAGCAATATCGGTCGCGTTCAGAATCGGATTCAATATAAACGTATAGCGGGACAGCGTGGCCGGATCGAGGCTGCGGCGCAGGCTGTAGACGAAATCCTCAGCGACGACGTCGTCGCCGTTCGACCAGCGCGCGTCGGGCCGCAGCTTGAACGTGTAGGTCTCACCATCGGCGCTGATCTCCCAGGAAGCGGCTGCGCCCGGGATCAGTTCACCATCGGGCGCTTCGTTGACCAGGCCTTCGAAGAGGTCTCGCTGGACGTTCGAACCTGGCACGCCTTCGCCCCTGTGTGGATCCAGGGTCTGTGGGTCCGCAGCATTACCCCAGTGCAGCACCTGAACCTCGGCGAGTTCCGTGCCGCTGTCGCCGCCGATCGGGCCGCTCGCCGTGATCGCAGAACCGGCGTCGAACTCGTTGCCGCCACCGCACGCAGCCAGCAAAGTTAAGATCGGGAGAACCGTACCGAGTCGCCAGTGAGTCATGAGTCTCAATTTTATTCTCCGCTTCGGTCTCAGGCGCTGCGCTTGAGCTCGCGCTTCTTCAGATGAATCAACAGCAACGATATCGCCGCCGGCGTCATACCCGAGATGCGGCTCGCCTGGCCGAGACTCGCAGGTCGGACACGCTCGAGCTTCTCACGCACTTCATTCGACAGCCCCGTCACGACGGAGTAGTCGAAGTCGTCGGGTAATACGGTCGTCTCGTGCTTGCGTTGACGTTCGATTTCGTCGGCCTGGCGTTTAATATAGCCACTATAACGCGCTTGAATTTCGAGCTGCCGGCCAATCTGTGTCGAAAGCTCTTCGCTAAGCTCGGCGTAGCCGTCCGCGGTCCCGACACGTGCCAGCGCGACGATGCCCTCGTAGCGCATCTCCGGTCGCCGCAGCAGATCGTAGGCCGTTACGTCCCGGCTGAGCGCACCGACATCGCTATCGGCCGGCACATCGTTCGGGCGAACGACGATTCCGCCAAGACGCTCGGTCTCGTTCTCGACGAGGTCACGCTTCGTCGAGAACACGCGCCATCGATCGTCGTCGACGAGGCCGAGCTCGCGGCCCTTCGGCGTCAGACGCAGGTCCGCGTTGTCCTCACGAAGAGACAGACGGTACTCCGCGCGGGAAGTGAACATACGGTAGGGCTCGGACGTACCGCGAGTGATGAGGTCGTCGATCAACACGCCGATATACGCTTCATCGCGGCGCGGACACCACGGCTCGCGGCCACGGGCAGACAACGCGGCGTTCGTGCCGGCGATGAGACCTTGCGCGGCCGCCTCTTCGTAACCGGTCGTGCCGTTGATCTGCCCGGCGAAGTAAAGCCCGGCAATCGCCCTCGTCTCGAGGCTGGGCTGTAGATCGCGCGGGTCAAAAAAATCGTACTCGATCGCATACCCGGGTCGCGTGATTTTCGCGTTCTCGAACCCGGTAATCGAGCGGACGAACTCATGCTGAACATCGAATGGCAAACTCGTCGAGATTCCGTTCGGGTAGATCTCCTCGGTATTGAGGCCTTCGGGCTCGACGAATATCTGGTGCGCGTCTTTGTCTGCAAAACGAACAACTTTGTCTTCGATCGACGGACAGTAGCGCGGTCCGGTGCCTTCGATGGCTCCGGTGAACAGCGGCGAACGATCCAGACTTCCGCGAATAATCTCGTGGGTCCGCGGTGTCGTATGAGTGATATGACAGGGTATCTGCCGGGGATGTTCAGCCCGCGTGCCGAGATAGGAAAACACTGGCACCGGCACGTCACCGGGCTGCGGCTGCATGCGCGAGTAGTCGATACTGCGGCCGTCGATCCGCGGCGGCGTCCCGGTCTTGAGCCGGCCGACGGCCAGGCCGAGATCTCTGAGCCGCTGCGCCAGCGTCAGCGCAGCAGGATCCCCCATGCGGCCACCCGCAGATCGTTTCTCACCGACGTGTATCCGTCCTGCGAGAAATGTTCCCACCGTTAACACCACCGTCGTTGCGGTGATCTCGAAGCCCATGTGCGTCACGACACCGCGGACGCGATCGCCGTCCAGGATCAAATCGTCAACGTCTTGTTGTAGAAGCGTAAGGCCGGGCTGCGTCTCGAGAATCCGGCGTATGGCCTGACGATACAGCACGCGGTCAGCTTGTGCCCGCGTGGCCCGAACCGCAGGCCCCTTGCGCGAGTTCAGCGTTCTGAAATGGATGCCGGCTCGATCGATCGCGCGCGCCATCGCGCCACCCAGGGCGTCTACTTCCTTAGCGAGATGTCCCTTGCCGATACCACCGATCGCGGGGTTGCAACTCATCTGCCCGAGCGTGTCCAGATTCTGGGTCGTGAGCAGCGTTGTCGCGCCGGAGCGCGCGGCCGCAAGCGCAGCCTCGGTGCCGGCGTGACCGCCACCGACGACAATGCAGTCGTATGAATCGGGGTATTTCATCGTTTTTTCCTTGGAACCGGATTTTAGGGTGATTCGGACCCTCCCTGCTAGCAAACGACCGTAGATAGCGCGAACATAGCCCCCCCATAAGGGTCTTGTGCACGTGCTGGATCGGGTTGCTATGGCTCACCGGCACGCACGGCGCTGCTGCCGCAATCGAGACCACCGACTGCCGCCTGTCATCCCGCTGGCTCACGACCGTCACGGCCGAATGCGGCACGCTGATCGTAGCGGAAGACCCGGCTAACCCGGATGGCAGGCAAATTGAGCTCTTTATCGCTCGAATTCCCGCGCTGAGTGCAACGCTGCGACCCGACCCCCTGCTCCTGATATCAGGGGGGCCCGGACAGGCGACGACGGATCTCTATCTGACCTTGCGCGGCGCTTTTGGGCGAATACGGCGCGAGCGAGAGATCATGCTGGTGGATCAGCGCGGCACCGGACGATCGACACGGCTTTCGTGCCCAACGGCCAGCGCCGAGGATCTGGAAACTGCGGCGCTCGAGGAGCTAGCCGTTCTCGTGGCCGGCTGCGTCTCGGCGCTCGACGGCGATCCACGTTACTACACGACCTCGGTTGCCGTCGGCGATCTCGAACAGGTGCGCAGGGAATTGGCGCTCCCGGAGTGGAATATCTACGGCATCTCCTACGGTACCCGCGTCGCGTAGCATTATCTGCGCCGCTACGACGGCAACGGCTTCGCCTTTCTGATTTCCGTGTCCGACCTGGAGCACGCATCGAGTATCGCAGAAAATTTACGGCGTGCGATCGGCGCGACCGATATGAAGCGCGGCGTGCGCGTTACCGTCTCCGCCGGAGTCGCCCAGTATCGGCTCTGGGAGTCCGCGGAAGAAACTCTAGGGCGAGCCGAACAAGCGCTACATCTCGCAAAACAATTCGGCCGCGACCGCGTCGAGGTCGCTGCCAGTCCGAAATCATCGACTCAACGCGCCGAAGTCATTCCCCTGCAGCCGACCGCCTAGGCGCAGCACGAAAGCTCCGCGCAGGACGGCGACTCGATTGACCCGCTGCCGTCAGAGTCGACGACGCCTACTTCGCCAGAGGGTCAGGTCTTACCTGGAAATGCACCACCAACGGCCGGGAACCGAGACCGCCTTCTTTTAGCCACGGCGTTCGATCGCCGCTGGACACCCAAAGACCGCGGCCCTTCCAGCCTGCATCCGCGTCGTCGATTCGGCCGTCGAAGCCCTTGCTGTAAAAACCAAGCGGGTACGGTATTCGCATTGTGACGAACTCACCATCAACGAGTACGTGTACGCCATCGAAGAGATTCGCCGTAGCGATCGGCGTGTTGTCGCCAAGCCCTAAGGTATTACGTTGGTCCACCCAGGTGTAATAGCTCGACTCGACACTGTACTCCGGCAACTCGGGAAATCCCGGGCCGGGGAAACGATGGAATGTCCAGCCTTCTGGGCAATGATCACCGGTCGCGGTCGGGCCGTTCAACGGCCCCTCACATTTGCTGCGGTCGAATTCTCCGAGATGGCCGCTCCCCAGCGACACCCAGACCACGCCGTTGCGATCAATATCCGCTCCGCGCGAACCAAACCCCGGTAACGGAATGTTGTAGACCTCGGCGAGCGCCGTCTCGGGGGGATTCGTACCCGGGTCCAGGCGAATGAGCTTGCCCGGGTAGGAGAAACTCGTCGTTCCCCAGACCGAACCGTCCGCCGGATTCGGCATAATCGCGTAATATCCCGCCGAGATCCGCATGTCGAGATTCGGGTCCATCGGCTCGCCGGGCTCTACCCAGTCGTCGCGCCTGCCGTTACCGTTGGTATCGAGGATCAGCGGGGCCCAACCGACGGCAGCCTGTGCATCGCCCGTCTCGTCGAACTTGTTGGTGTCGAACCAGCCGACGACGTCATTGCCGCCACTCGTCCAGAGCGTGTTGTTGTCGTCCTCGGCGAACTGCAGATGGTGCGTCGAGTAACACGTGTCGATGAATGTGTACTCCTCGGTCGCCGGATCGTAAACGGACAGATGCCTGCCCGCCCGCTCTGTCGGGAAGAGTTGTGCTGATGGATGGTCCGAACCTTCACGGCAGTAGTCCGGATTCTGCGGACCACGCACGCGGGCCGTGTACCAGACCCGCCCCTTGTGATCGAACATCGGGTTGTGGGCATTGGCCTGACTGTCCCAGATGCGCTCATCTCCCCAGTAAGCCGACGGCTGCACGACAGGCGCGCTGTTCGTCGTCGGCGTATCGTCATCCCGTACCGGCGCGCGGAAGGTCACGGCGGTATTCGCGACCGGATCGAGAATCGGAAAGTTGTCCGTGCTCAGTTCCGGTGCACCGTAGATTTTGCCGTAAGCGTTGAGCGTCGGATTACGTCTGTCGGTCGACGTCAAGTCGTGGAGATAGGACTTCGGATCGGCCCAGTCTCTGACCGTCGCAACGACGTTGCGCTCGATGCCCTGTGGCCGCTCGGGTTTGAAAAACGGCAGTTCCCCGGCCGCAATACGGTCGGTCCAATCGGCCAGGTAGCGAAGCGGCACACCGCCTAGCTGCCCCACGAGTGGATTAATCATCTGCGAGGCAGCCTGCCCCGACTGTACTCTGCGTACCCAGGCGTCCTGTCCGGAATCGAAGTCACCGAACGCCTCCGGGATCGTGCGCGTCGCAAGATTGCCTAATTGGTGACAGCCTACGCAGGTTTGATTCTTCATGATGCCCAGATACTCGTTCAAGCCTCCTGGGACATGACCGAGTTCGCTCTCGTCCGGGAGGTGCATCATCGAATACCACGCGGCGGCCGGATAAACTTCCGCCGCAACCGCATCGCTGGGCGCGACGACGGCCGTTAGATCGACGACGTTACCGCGTTCGCCCGCGACTCGGTCCGAGTCGGCGAGACCATAGCCACGTACCCACAGTTCGTAGTCGGCTTCTGGCAGATCGGGCACGAGATAACGGCCCTCGTCGTCGGTCACGACGATCCGTGCGAAGAACGTATCGAAGTCGTCCGTTTCCGCGATAACCCAGACGCCGGCTTCGGCTCCGTTAGCGCTCGTAACGACACCGCCAATATCGTCGGTATCGACTTGCACGGCATTGTCTTGGGCACTCGCGAGCATCGACCAGGCAAGCGTTACCAAAAACGTAGTGGCTGTCACCGTAAGGTTGTTAGTTCTTTTCATCACTCTATAACTCCTTAGGCTCAGTGGGTGCAGTTATATTCTTGCATCGTCTCGTCGGATGCCGCGAAGGATCTCGCTCCGGTCAGCTGATCGATAAAGTAGTCGGCATCGTCCGCTGTGTAAGCAAGCCGGGGCAGCGAACCCGACGGCCATGAGACCGATCACGGATGATCTCATATTGGCTACCCCTTCCCCGTCGACGCGGCAGAACCCGCGTCGCCTGATTCTACTTGCCCGCATTATAGGCCATGATCACAACGAGTCTCGGTCCCGCTGCCGTCGCGATCTGGTTACACTCCCGCCTGGGAGTGGAACGTGACGAGTGTGGAGAATCGAGTATGAGATCAGTAAGCGCCGCGACAGCGGCCTCATTCAGCCTTGCGGCGCTGGCATGGCTACCGCTTATCGCCCACGGCCAGGACGACCTGCCGAGAGATGGCGATGACCGGCCGGTTCTAGGCGAGCTACCGCTCGCCCCGCTCGAGCGCTACTACGCTAATCCTCCCGGCGTAACGGTCGAAACGTTCCTCGAGGGCCTCGACGTCGTTTGGGGGCTGGAGTTCGCCCCTGACGGGCGCCTGTTTTTGACCGAGAAATCCGGGCGGATTCGTGTGACCAGCCCAGACGGCACACTCGACCCAACGCCGTGGGCCACATTAAATGATGTTAATGCCGAGATTCGCGAGCGCGGTCTTTTCGGCCTCGCGCTGCATCCCGAGTTTCCGGAAGAGCCCTGGGTATACGTCATGTACGCCTACGATATCGACGGCGATCGGACGGCAAACCGGGTCAGCCGTTTTCGCGAGGTTAACGGGCGCGGCGCGGAAGAGGAGATTTTGCTCGACGATATCCCGGGCGCGACGACACATAACGGCGGGCGCCTGCGTTTCGGGCCTGACGGCATGTTGTATCTGGGAACAGGCGATGCGCGCGACCGCAGGCGCGCTCAGAACCTCGAGAATCTGGGCGGCAGTATTTTGCGCCTAACGCCGGAGGGCGAAGTGCCTGACGACAATCCCTGGCCTGGCAATCCGATCTGGGCATACGGTTTTCGCAATACCACGGGGTTGGCGTTTCGCCCGAACGACGGGACGCTGTTCGCCGCGGACCACGGCCCAACGGTCGAGTGGGAACCCAGAATCGGTGCCTACGACGAACTCAACATCATCGAGAAGGGGGCGAACTACGGCTGGCCGCTCGTTGTGGGCGCGCCCGGCGACCCGAGCTATGCGGACCCGATACTGTCATGGATACCTTCGGTGCCGCCCGGCGATCTGATCTTCCACAATGGTGATCTGTTTCTGAGCGCCCTGTGGTCAGAAGCGCTGATCAGAATCCAGTTTGACGATCCCGCCAATCCCAACCATGTGACCGGCGTCGAGCGCTGGTTCAATACGCAGGTCTGGCGAGACGGAGTTCTGCCGGAGTCGGTCTACGGTCGGCTCAGGGCACTGGCCGTCGGGCCTGACGGGGCGCTGTACCTCGGGACGACGAATCGTGACGGCCGGCTCGAGCCCCGGCCGAACGACGATCGCGTGCTGCGAATTGTGATCGAAGACGGCGGCTAGGCGAACTCGCTATCAAGCCGATGATCAGTATCGACTTCCGCTAGAAAAATGCGGGTGTTCTCTTGAAGTCTGACGTAAATAAGTTATTAGAGAAAAATCGGCAACTCAATCAGCTCGATATGGCAAGAGTGGTTAGTCACGTGCAGCGACAGAAGGATGGCTGGGTGCTCAATACGGTCATGTTGGATGGATATGACGTCCCATTTAAATATAGTCGGAAAAGACGCTACCGAAATTTGCAAGGCGCACGGGTCAATCTCACCTATTACCCGCAACTAGAGCAGGTCGCCGGTCTGGATGTCGAAATCATGAAGGTCGTACGCATTCGGCAAGCGTAATTTTCAATTACAACAAAATCGAGCGTTCGGATTCTTAGTTGATGGAGCGCTGCCCTCCTAGCTGAGCTAGCGATTAAACTATCCTGGTAATTACCCGAGTGTTCCTTATGTCACTGAGTTTTATTGGCGCGATAGTAGGGCTTCTGTTTGGAGGTACCCGTGGCCTCCTCGTAGGAGCGTTTATTGGCTATGGGATTGGTTGGGTATTGCGTGCCAAGCTTGGGAGAGAGGCTGGTGTCATGCAGGCGCAGTTTCTCCAGTCTACCTTCGCCATCATGGGGGCACTCTGCAAAGCGGATGGGGTGGTGACTCGCGATGAAATAGCTGTCGTCAGTGAGACATTCGACCGACTGCACCTATCCGACGAGCAGCGCGAGACGGCGAAGGCGGCTTTTAGCCGTGGGAAAGCTACTGATTTCGATCTGGACGCCGAAGCTGCCAAACTAACGCGGATTCGATATGGCCGTGCACCACTTTTTCAGCTCTTCCTGCAGATACAGTGCATGGCTGTCGCGGCTGACGGGAAAGTGCATCCAGCAGAGCACGAAATGCTAGTGCGCGTGGCGCGCCGCCTCGGGTTGACTGAACGGGACGTAGCGCAATTGGAGGCGCTGTTGCGGGCGGCGGCGACCGGTCGGTACTCAGGCGAAGCAGACTCCCGCGCTCGACTGAATGACGCCTATACAGCACTCGGTCTGAGTGCGGATGCCGATGTCGCGCAGATTAAGCGAACATACCGTCGTCTCATGAGCAAGAATCACCCGGATAAATTAGCTGCCAAAGGGCTTCCAGAGAGCATGCGCGAGGTTGCAGAGGAGAGGACGCGCGAGATCAACGTTGCCTATGAACTCATCAAGGGGGCGCGTCAGTTCTCTTGAAGTCCATTGTAGGGGATTGGCGTACGTTTGGAGATGTGGCGCCGGAGCACTATCGGAAGAAATAGATTAGGCAGCCGACGATCACTCCGGCAAACACTATTAGCACGGTCATGCCCGGGGAACGCCGATACCATATTTCTGCGGGACTCTCCGATGTAGTCGAACGATCTTCCTCCCGAGCCAACTCATTAGCGTCGCTGGCCGATTCAAGGACTTCCGCCTCAATGGCCTCCGCCACGAGGTCATCTTGAAATTGCTCCAGCGATTCCTCGACCAGCTCGCGCCTGTTCTCCCCGTACACGCCGTTGGCAAGGTTCTCTCGAACTTCGAATTCCCCAATGTGTTCAAGCTTTTCTAGAGCCTGTCTTTTTCGACTGTCATAGCAGAGGACGCTCTCGGAACGGTACTTATTTTCCGATACAGAAACTTGAAAAGATCTCACCGAGCAGATCGTCGCTCGTGATTTCGCCGGTCACTTCGCTGAGAGCCGTCTGGGCCGAACGCAACTCCTCAGCGGCAAGCTCAAGCGCGAGTGTGTTGACTAGCTGCAAACGCGCGTCACGAATATAGTGCTCGGCGCGTTGCAACGCGTCGACGTGCCGCGTCCGCGCGCTGAAAGCGCCCGCTGCATCGCTGCGATAACCGGCGATTGATTTAAGATGTTCCGTCAGGGCTTCTACGCCCTCTCCGGTGAGCGCGGACAGACGGACGACGGTCACACCGTCGCTCTCGAGGCGCCCGGGCGCGTCCTCGGTCAGGTCCACCTTGTTCTGAACGACGGTCACGGCCGCGTCGTCGCCGGCCACCTCGCGTATCTCCGCGAGTTCGGTTGTTAGATCGGAGCGAATATCGGTCACCCAGATCAGCCGGTCGGCGCCTTCTAGCGCGCGCTGCGCACGTCGCATGCCTTCAAGTTCGACGGGATCGGCCGACTCTCGAAGGCCGGCCGTGTCAATGACCGTGATAGGCAGACCGTCGAGTGATAGATGCTCGCGCAATGCATCCCGCGTTGTTCCCGGGATATTCGTGACGATCGCCGCGTCGTATCCGGAGAGCCGATTCATCAGGCTCGACTTGCCGGAATTAGGCGGTCCCGCGATAACGACGGTCAAGCCGTTACTCAACGCCGCGCCTTCTCGAGCTTGCCTCAACAACGTACCGAGCGCCGCGATGGCCGTGTCGAAACTCAACTCAAAGTCAGTCGTATCGTTAAGCTCCAACTCCTCGTCGGGAAAGTCGAGCCACGCTTCAAGTTGCACGCGCAATGCCGTCAGCTGCTCCTGCAATTGATGCACGTGCGCAGAGAAGCGCCCATCCAGAGATCGGTAGGCCGCCCGCGCAGCCTTTGCCGACCCGCTTGCCACGAGGTCCGCAATTCCTTCGGCTTGCGTCAGATCGAGTTTGTCGTTGACGAACGCGCGCAAGGTGAACTCGCCGGGTTCCGCCGCGCGTGCACCGAGGCGCAACGTGCAGCCCAGCAACATCTCGCTAACTACCGTACCGCCGTGACCGTGGAGCTCCACGACATCCTCGCCCGTAAACGATCGAGGGCCGGGAAAGTACAGCAACAGGCCACGATCCATCGGCTCGCCTGTTTCGTCACGGAATTCGCAAAGATGGGCTTGCCGCGGCTCGGGAGATACGCCGGTCAGCCGCTTCCCTATCGAGTACGCCTGCGGCCCGGACAGGCGAATAATCGCAATGGCACCGCTTCCCGGAGGCGTGGCGAGCGCTGCGATCGTGTCATCGCGTCGGTATCTCACGGGCCCTTACCCCAGTCCTATAGGTTAGCCGTCAGTACGCCGCTCGCTTAAGTCGCTTCGATGGCTTTATTTATTCGCCATTGTTGAAGAATCGACAGCGCTGTATTCGTTAGCCAGTAGAGCACGAGCCCAGCCGGGAAAAACGCGAACAGTGCGGTGAAGGCCACCGGCATGATCTGCATGACCTTGGCTTGAACGGGATCGGGCGGCGCCGGATTCAGCCGAATCTGCATGAACATCGCAGCTCCCATAAGCAGCGGCAGCACGAAGAAAGGATCTCGCGACGACAGGTCGGTAATCCAGAGCATGAACGGCGATTGCCTGATTTCCACGCTCTCGATCAACACCCAGTAGAAGGCAAAGAAAAACGGCATCTGGATCAGTATCGGCAAACAGCCCGCCGCCGGATTGACCTTCTCTCGCTTGTAAAGCTCCATCATCGCCTGACTCAGAGCCTGGCGATCGTCCTTGAAGCGTTCCTGCAACGCTTTCATTCGCGGTTGCAGTTTTCGCATCTTTGCCATCGAGCGGCCGCTGGCCTGCGTGAGCTTGTAGAAGGCGAGCTTAATTAGCAGCGTCACCAGAATGATCGACAAACCCCAGTTATTGACGAAGCTGTGTACCTTCGACAATAGCCAGAATAACGGCTGCGCAAGTATCGTCAGCACGCCGTAATCGACGGTGAGTTCCAACTCATTACCGGTGGCGGCAAGTTGATCCTGCAGCTTCGGCCCGACGAAAAGTTGTACCGGATACATCAGACTGTTGCCCGGGGCGACGGCTCTGACCTGACCTAGGGCAGTCAGCTGATAGTCCGAGCCGCGCGTGATCGCTTTATAAGTAACCACGTCCTCAGCCGGCGGGACAGCCGCCGCGAGAAAGTGGTGTTGAATACTGGCTAACCAGCCGCCCGACAGCGTCTGATCGATGGGCTCCTGGATGAGATCCTCTACGTCCAGCTTCTCGTACTCGTCGCCGTCATAAAGCACCGGTCCTGTAAAGGAGTATGACTCTACGGATGTGTAGGAGCGCTCGACGGGAATATGATGGCGGGACAGTTGGGCGTACGGCGCACCACTCCACGGCTCAGCCGACTGATTTTCGATGACTAGATTGAGCTCGATGCCGTATTGCCCGCGGCGAAACGTGTAGATCTTCTGAGCGCGCATTGGGCCCGAAGTCTGCCAGCCCAGCGTGACAATGAGCTCATCGTCACCATCCGCCAGCACATAATCCGAACGCGGGCTCGTAAATTCAGCGAGGTGATTGGGCGCATCGCCCGCAGCGACACCGAGAAATCCCGTCTGAAACACCCAGCGGCTTTCTGGTAAGAAATCCAGCAATCTCACCGGCAGATCCGGAGTATCTTTGTCCACTGGATACGACGGAAGATCGACCCTGACGAGATCGCCGCCTTGAGTATCGATCATGATATCGAAAACGTCCGTGCGAACGCGTACGAGGCGCTCGCGCGCTGCTGCCTCAAGTGGTGGAGTCTCGACAGGGGTGCCGAATTCAGTCAGCGCCGGCAGCGAGTCGGCCGGTGACTCGAGTTGGGGCAACTCCAGCGGCAGCTCTGGAGCCGTCCCTGCGCCTTGCTCTGTCCGCGCTGGGACGACGGTCGGAGCGTAGTCAACCAGCCACGCCCGATAGGTGAACCACATCATCATGAATAATGACATCCATACGAGTAGCCTGATGTTATTGAGGTTCACGTCACTCCGGTCGGTATACGCTGCGGTGGAAGTGCCGCTGTAGACTATCGCGCAAGACAGTGTTGTCGGCTGCCGGGGCAGCTCTTTTTGCCAAAACAACGAAATCCAGCGCCGTTAGGTCTGCCTGTCGACGAAACACTTCGCGAGCTAAACGTTTGAGGCGGTTACGGGCTACCGCATGCTTGGCGATACGTCGTGACACGGTTAATCCCAGCCGCGCCGCGTCACCTTTGTTCGGTCGTGACAGCACGGTGAAATAACGGTCCGACGACCGCGTCGGGTGAGCAAAGACTCGACCAAACTGCATGGTTGTCGTCAGCCGTCTAGGACGAGAAAAGCCAGCCGGTTTTCGCAACGGGATCCTACTTGAGCTCAGAGCCGCTAGGGGGCTAGTCGTACCCGGCCCTTGGACCGTCGTCGTTTCAGAACTAGACGCCCGGCTTTGGTCGCCATGCGGGCTCGAAAACCATGGGTACGTTTGCGCTTGATGTTGCTGGGTTGAAACGTTCGCTTCATGATGGGGCCGACCTTGATTCCGGTCCTCTAATAAAATTTCTAGGCAAATCAAAGAGATGTGCTAGGGAGAGAGAGCAGGAAACTTTACGCGCGGGGAGGAGTACTGTCAATAGCGTCGGCGGGCATCTAAGTTGTGGATAACTGGGGCGGTGCCGTTATAGACTGAGGTCTCTTCTGGGGACACACATCCTTACCGACAAACAACAATAACCGACAACAGAACAACTACCGTGATAACAAACTCGGCGGTACAGCCGCCCCTGTGGAATCAGTGCCTGCGGGCACTGGAAAACGAACTTTCCGAGCAGCAGTTCCATACCTGGATCCGGCCTCTTCAACCTGTCGAAGAAAACGGGAGCCTCAAATTACTCGCTCCGAACCGCTTCGTCATCGATTGGATCCAGGACAATTGCTTCAACAAAATTCTTGCTGTCGCCGGCTCCGTACCGGTATCGATGGAGGTCGGGAGCCGACGCCCACCGTTGATCGCTGCGAATACCGTTGCTGCTCCCACCCCACAACCCCGGCCGCCGGTTCTAGGAAGCCGCCTCAACGCAACCTTTACATTTGACACCTTCGTCGAAGGAAAAAGTAATCAGCTCGGACGCGCAGCCGCTATCCAAGTCGGCTCGAATCCTGGCCGCGCCTATAACCCGTTGTTTATCTATGGTGGCGTCGGTCTCGGCAAGACACACCTGATGCATGCCGTCGGTAATATGATACTCGAGAACGATCCTTCGGCTAAGGTCGCCTACGTTCATTCGGAGCGCTTCGTAGGTGACATGGTGCGCGGTTTACAGCACAACACCATTGCCGAATTCAAACGCACTTACCGTTCGTTGGATGCGCTGCTCATTGATGATATTCAGTTCTTTGCCGGTAAGGAACGCTCGCAGGAAGAGTTCTTCCATACCTTTAATGCGTTATTGGAGGGTCAGCGACAGATCATTCTCACCTGCGATCGTTATCCAAAGGAGGTATCTGGTCTAGAAGAGCGACTTAAATCGCGTTTCGGGTGGGGCCTCACGGTAGCGATTGAGCCCCCCGAGCTAGAGACTAGTGTTGCGATTTTAATGAGCAAGGCGGCGGCCGACGGTCATCTAATCCCGGAGGAGGTCGCTTTCTTTATCGCTCAACGAATCCGCTCGAACGTTCGCGAACTCGAAGGCGCCTTACGACGGGTAATCGCCAACTCACAGTTCACCGGACTTCCCATTACTCTGGAATTTACGAAGGAAGCGTTACGTGATCTTCTCGCTCTGCAGGATAGGCTTGTCACAATAGACAATATCCAAAAGACGGTTGCCGAGTATTTCAAAATGCGTATCGCAGATTTACATTCGAAGCGTCGCAGCCGATCAATTACACGACCTCGGCAGATTGCCATGGCATTAGCGAAAGAGCTGACGAGCCATAGTCTGCCCGAGATCGGTGATGCATTCGGCGGCCGCGATCACACGACCGTGTTACACGCCTGCCGCCGGGTGAAACTACTACGAGAAACCGAGACTCGAGTTGCCGAGGACTATGTCAACCTGTTGAGAACGTTGACCGGATAACTGTATAAGCTGTGAACACACCAAACGTTCGTAGTTCTTCACAGCCTTTTCACAGCATTGATGACCATTAATCCCCTGGTTGATACTTTCTTAAGTTATTGTTTTTAAATGATTAATAGGCTTTTCCCCAGTATTTGCCGAGCTTAATAATAACTACTATAAGAGAGACTAATAGGTATATAAATTATGAAATTTAGTGCGTCAAGAGAAA
>CAUZMW010000014.1:0-32999 GCA_963581225.1 Gammaproteobacteria bacterium | reverse complement strand
GCAGAAGAAACTCAGCCCGTCCTGACTTTCAGGCTTGCAGACGGGGACTATCGCGCTGGGGAGCTCGCGTGTTACGCATCGAATCAGGGTCTGATGAACCTGAGCTCGGCAGACGATAACCCTCTAGAGATCATCGTCCAACCGCGGCAGCCGTTAGGCGCCGGCAGAACGAAATATAACTGCACGGCCCCCGCCGCCTCAGAGCCCGGCGTGTATTACTGGTACAGCTACCTGTGGATCAAAAGGAACGACGACGGTAGCTGGTACGCCGATTGAACTCACGAGCGCGGCTGGATCGTTCGATAGCGCGATGCTATGTTGAAGACAGAATAGCGAACTGAGTCCCACCGCTTCACCGACGGGGAAATAACCATGTCACACCCGGACCTGCCACGGCTTCGAACCCAACTCTTACCCTTGATGCTCGGCGTGCTACTGCTCCCGGGGGCCGTTCTCGCACAAACCACTTTTACACACATGCACATGCGTGTATCCGATACGGCCGCAGCCGCGGCCTGGCACCAGGCGTTGTTTGGCGTCGAAGTGGTCGAGCGTGGCCCCGGACCGGCAGTCGAATATAGCAATGGGCTGATTATGACGTTGCTCAGCGAAGGCGAGACTCCGCCGAGTCAGGGCGGAGTCATCGATCATTTCGGCATCGCGGTCGACGACGTCGGCGCGACGGTCGCACGAGCCAGGGAAATGGGCGCACTGGTTAGGACCGAACCGCAGGTTGGAGTCACGGCAACAACCATTGCCTTTATCGAGGATCCCTGGGGCACGCGAATGGAGTTACTCGAGGACCCGGTCTACAAAGGCGTCAATCATGTACACATCATGGCGAGCGATGCCGACGCGGTTCACGCGTGGTTCCTAGAGGTATTCGGCGGCGAGGATATTCCGGCGCGCGGCAAGGGGATCTTTCATACCATTTTGTACGGCGATGTGTGGGTCCACGTATCGGAGCCCGCTGAAGGGACTCCGGCACCCAGCCGCTACCGGTCGCTGGACCACGTGGGTTTTCGCGTACCCTCGCTGGACGCGTTGCGCGAGGCACTTCTGGCATCCGGCTACGAACCCTATCTGGAGAGACCTAATCCACCCGGCTCCGATCTGATATTCTTCGAAGGTCCCGAAGGCATCCATTTCGAAGTAGCAGAGGTCGTCGCTCGTTAGGCTTTATCTCCGCCGCACCCCAAAGGATCGGCGAGCAGGTGCCGAATATACACTGAACCACTCGTTAGCTCGGCACGGTGATCGCGCAACGACTTCAGACTTCGAATCGCATCGGCATCCGCGCTGAGCACCCCGACAGATCGATACTCAGGCCGGGTGCCGCGGGCGCGAACTCGTCCTCGAGGCTCGATGCATCGGTGCCCTCCAGGCGGCCTTCGATCCGGATGCACAGGTTTCCATCTACCGTCACCCGTGTAATTCGAACGGCCATGTCGATGCCGATCGCGGCTTGTGGCTTGTGGCTTGTGGCTTGTGGCCTCTCCTTCGCGTTGCTGCTGCAAGAACAACCGATGCAAGTTGCGTGCCCTACAAATACGGGGACGCTGCACTGCCCCTAATGGGGGCGAGCGGGCGAAGTCTCGCCCCCACGCGCAGCGTAAGGCTTCTCGATACCGAGCCACTTCATGCGCGATCTCAGCGTACTCGGACTCAAGCCTAAGCGGCCGGCGGCGTTGTCGTCGCCCTTAACCTTCCAATTGCTGTCCTCGAGAGCGTCGAGAATATTCTGCCGCTCCAACGTTTCGAGATCGAGCTTCAGGGATCGCGGCTCCGCAGGCAGCGCCGGGACAGCGCCCCCGAGAACGCCGGTAAGCGTCAGCGCTCCGTCAGTCGAGAGTATCACTGCACGCTCAATGACATTCTGCAGTTCCCGAACGTTGCCGGGCCAGTCATAGGCGTTCAGCGCCTGCTGTACGCTTGGCGCCACGAAGTCGACTCTTTTCCCAAGACGCTGAACACACTTAGAAAGAACAAACGCGGTCAGTAGCGGGATGTCCTCGCGGCGATGCCGTAGTGGCGGGAGTTCGATCGGAAATACAACGACGGCCTCCGCCCGAAAGCGGGCCGTCTACGGCTCACCCTCAAGCGGTGGGAACATCGGCGGTGACACTCGGCGTTTCGATGCTGACTGATATGCCGATGCCACTCTCAGAATCATATCCTCCTGTCCTGGTTCCGCCCTGAACACCAACGAGAACGGTGCGCCTGGTGCGGACAACGTGGTCGGTGTGTTGTTGTTTGTGCGTACGTAACGCTGTTTGTCTTCGCTGAGCGTGAAGACAGGATCGTAGGCTGTTTGCACGTAGCCCGCTGGAATCAAAACGCTGGTCACCCCGGCATGCGGTCCCATGCGGATCGCGCTGCGAATGTCGCCATCGGGTTGCGGCTGTGGTGAGGTTCCGATAATTCCCGGGGCCAGCGAGTAGTGCAGTCGCACGAGCACATCTAGGCCGTTATCGAGCATCACCTTCAGCTCAAGTCGCCGCAACAGCTCCCGCAGTTTCAACCGCTCGTCGACTCCCTGGCGTTCGCCCAGCGGTCGGCGCACATCTTCCAACTCCTCTAAGTTTTTGAACCAAGCGCGTGCGTCGTCGCCCCAGAACTTCGAGCGTTCGTTCAGTGTTTTGAAGTCCACCAGTGTCTCAGTGTAGCCGCGCTCGGCCCAGTCATCCGCGCGACGCGTCGCGTACTTCGTAAAGTGATACCTGAACGTATTCGCCGGGGCGATGTACTGAATGGAGCGGATATTGAGGCCCCTGGGCACGGGCTCCCGACCCGTCCCTAAAGCGATCATGTAATCGATGGGCTCCATAGTGCCGGAACCGTGGAACACGCCGGGCGCGTACTCAGTCCGTTTAATTCTCGCGGCGATCTCGGGAAACCATGGCTGACCCGAGTCGTCCAGCCAGTAGATGATGTCTGGATAGAACACCGGGATGAGCTCGGCGAGTGCATCACTGTAGGACGGCTGCATATTCTCCATATCCGGGTCGTCGGGCCAGAGCGGATCTACCGACTCGACCAGGGTGGCGCCCAGGTACTCGCCTAGTACCTCGTCGATCTCTCGGACGGCAGCGTCGACGATGGGCTCGTCCGCCCGCACACCCGGGAACTTCAGCATCGACTCGCGGATCACCCCGATGCGCACGTCGCTGAGCTCCCCGCGCACGGGTGACTCTACGATGTGCTGGGCATAACCACCCTCCAGCACACTCACCCGTGGGACGGCGGTCCAAATGTCACGGGGATCGTAGTAGCCGTCCTCGGGGTCTTTGAGCGCGTCCAGCACTTTGGCCGAATCGGCGACCGTCCGACAGTGAATGCCACTGCGATCGTAGTAAACGTCGGCACCGATGGCCGCGCCCAGGAACGAGATCATCGCCTTGTGCGGCAGGATCAGTGAGACGGAGTTATGGTTCGCGGGCCCGCGGCACGACATGCTGGTTTCTTCGCATAGGCTGCACATCGCCATGTTCGCGCTCACGCCCACCGCCGAACCCGAGCTTGAGCCGAGCGATGCGGCTCGAGTGGTGTCATAGGAGTTGCTTGGATTGCCTGACCAAGAGCTCCGCTGATAACCCAGCGTGGAGGGCAATACCATGGTCGCCTCGTTGCGCCCACCCACCGACGCGGCGCGGGCGCGCCCGTTGTACTCGGTATTGACGGCTTTAGCGTAAATGATCGCGCCCTTTTCCCGGAGCTGCTCTACGAGCACGTGATCGCGCGCCGGGAAGTCGATGTCGTAGCGCGCATCGGCAGCCGCGGTCGTCCGCATGTCCTTCGTATCAAACGGATCTTTGAAGCTGAAGGGAATGCAATACATTGGCAGGTTCTCGAGATCGGGCTTCGTGCCGTACTGCTCATCCAAGCCCATCGCCTGTTCCAGCGCATCGGGATACTGTCGGAAGTCCTCGCACACGGCGTGGGAGCCTGTCGGGAGCGGGCCCGCAGAGGGGTGCAGATCTGCGTCACCCTTGCACGTCACGGAACGTTCACCCCGCAAGTTCAACGTGCCGAGTGCGTTCGTCTGCCCTGCATTGGGCATGCCGACCGTCATTCCGTACTGGGCGTAGACACTCGGGTCCGACGCTGTCGGTTCCATCCGACCGAACTCGATGGGCGGTCCCTCGTACTGGTCGAAATCCGGGAGGACCTCGGTCACGGCCACCGTCTCGCTGGGGTACTCGAGCGGAGCGCCCACCCGCACCATGCCGGGCACGGCGGGAACCGGCGCACCGTCTCGGGTGACCAGCTGGTTAGTGACACCGTTGTAGGCCTTGGCGCGATCGAGATACATCTCGACGAGACCGAGGCAGGTGAGCTGACCTTCCTGAATCCCACGATGCACGTCGGAGATCGTGGCTTCTTCAAGATGAAACTGAAAGTTATCTGACTGAGTGCTTTGAGAGAGAGCACTTTGACTGATAAACAGTGTGCTGAGCGCTGCTATAGCAAAAGAACAGTTAGGCTTAGTTGAAGGCATGCTTCACTCCTGGAATCCCATGCTTTGTTAGCCTTATTTTTTGCAACGATAGTCGTGTGTAGTGAGGGTAGATTCTAAACCAACATGGGTTTTAAATCTGAGTGGTTTCCGGACAGACGTTGGCATGGCAGACGGGGGGCATCTAATTAGAAATTGAGCAACAGTATCTACATAACCCTTTATTCTAGTTGATTATATTTTTCTAGCTTCTGTTTCCAGCGATGATCGAGCGTCCAGCTAGGAGGTACCTTCGAGCGGTAACGTAGAGTGTTTTGAAGTCATTTCCGCCGAATGTGCAGTTGGTCACTGAGTCCATCGGCGTTTGCCGATAAGCTAATAGTTCACCTTGCGGTGAGAACACATGAATGCCTGGTCGTGTATCGAGTGTCTCACTACCGTCTCGCAATGCGTGTAGGCCAGCAGCCACGTAGAGATTACCTTGTTCATCGACAGCCATCCCATCGCCGCTGCGACCGGGATAGAAATCAACCAGCACCCGTTCGTTGCTCAAAGTGCCATCATTGCCGAGGTCGAAGGCACGAATATCACGATGGTGGCCTACGTTGCGGTGCGTCTCGATTAAATAGAGGGTGCTCTCGTCGGGGGATAGAGCGAGTCCATTAGGCATGTGTATCTGCGGCCAAGCTAGAAGTTGACTCAGGGCGCCATCGGGGTCAATAAGGACGAAATGTTGCCCCTGACAGCACTTCAGAACGGATTCTCGCCCCTTGGGCGAGCCGGAGAGGCGGGCGCTACCGGCTACCCGAACGCCTTATCGAACGCCTGCTCAAGGTCAGCAATGAGATCGTCCGGATGCTCCAGACCGACGGACAACCGGACCGTACCGTCGTTGATCCCCGCTAGGGCGGCATCCTCTGCGCTAAGATCCCCAGCGAAATAGAGCTTCACCGGTGCGACGAGGGACTCAGTCGAGCCCAGACTGGAGGTCGTCGAGAACAGCTCCAGCGCATCGATCAAGGCCCGCGTCCGATCCTTATCCGCGTCCAGATCGAAACTTAAGACACCGCCGCAGTCGTCCATCTGCTGCTGCGCCAACGCGTATCCCGGGTCGTCCGGAAGTCCGGGATAGAAAACGCGCTTCACGTGAGCGTTAGCCTGCAGCGACTTGGCAATCACCAGCGCCGTCTCGGAGTGACGACGATAACGAAGGTAGTAGGTCCGCAGCCCCCGTAAAATCAGGAACGCCGCTCCCGGGTCCATCGTGGCGCCCATATTGATCGACCAGGGTTTGAGCTTGGCGAGGTTCGCCTCTGCCGTTATCACCACCCCGCCCATCACATCGCCGTGGCCGCTCGCATATTTCGTCAGGCTATGGACGAAGTAGTCGATCTCATACTGGCCGTGATTATGAAGACCACCGAAGGTGTTATCGAGAACGGTCGTGACGTCATGCCGTGCCGCCAGCGCGACGATGGCTTCGATGTCGGGCACCTGCAGCATCGGATTCGTCGGCGCTTCGAAGATCACTAATTTTGTATCGTCCGCGGCAAACGTCTTCTCGATAGCCGCATGGTCGTGCACGCTCAACATCGAGAACTTAACGCCAAAACGCTTGAGCCGCTCGCGCGCCATCGTCCGTATCGGCCGATAGCCCTCGACGAAGAATACGATGCGGTCGCCGGCGCTTATATTCGCCACGACGGAAAGCCATACCGCCGCCATCCCCGAGGCGACGCAGATACCGTCGTCTCTACTCTGAAGCTCTGCCGACAGCCGCTCGAGTTGGCGAGTTGTCGGGTTGGAGTCGCGGGTGTAGTCGAACCCCTCGCGACGCGCCTCGGCCGTCAGAGCCGCATCGATCGTCGGGTAGGTAAATTTTACCGTGCGATAGACCGGTTCGACTAAAGGCTCATTCCCCTCCGGCAGATTGATCTTCGGCTGGTGTATTACTCGCGTCTCTTTCTTCATCTTCGCAGGCTCTTAACAATCTCAATCGCCAGGCTCAAAGAGTGTCCAGCGCTTGCCCCAGATCTTCGATCAGATCCTCTACGTCTTCCAGGCCGACCGATAGGCGTACGAGCCCGTCGGTAATTCCAACGCGCTGGCGTTCGGCTTCTTCCACGTCCGCGTGAGTCATGGTGACCGGATGCGTGATAAGCGATTCGACAGAGCCTAGGTTCTCAGCGAGCGCACACAGCTTAACGGAATCCATCAGACGCTTGCCGGCCGCAACACCACCATCCACCTCGAACCAGAGCATCGCGCCAAAACCGCTAGCTTGTGACTTTGCGAGCGCGTGCTGCTCAAAAGACGGTAGCCCGAGGTACGAGACCCGCGCCACCTTCGAGTGGGCTTCCAAGAACTCGGCAACGACCTGCGCGTTAGCCGTCTGGCGTTCCAGTCTGATCGACAGCGTCTTAGTTCCCTGCAACGTGAGCCATGCAACCCACGGTGACATGATGACGCCACTTGCGTTCTGCACGAAGCGTATCGACTCATCGAGAAGTTGGGTCTTCGCGATCACCGCTCCACCAACGGTCGCATTGTGTCCGTCGAAATATTTCGTCGTGCTATGGATCGAAATATCGGCTCCAAGCTCCAACGGACGCTGATAGAACGGAGTCAGGAAAGTGTTGTCGACGGCGTGGGGAATGCCTCGGGACTTAGAGATCGCCGAAACCGCCTTGATATCGGTGAGCTTCAAGGTCGGATTCGCGGGAGTTTCGGTCAAGATCAACCTCGTGTTGTCCTTGATCGCCATTTCGACGGCTTCCGGGCTGGCCGTATTGACGAACGAGAATTCCACTCCATAACGTTGATATATTTTTGTGCAGAGCCGATAGGTGCCACCGTAGGCAACGTCCGACACCACCGCATGATCGCCGGCGCTTAACGTCGCCTGGATCACCGCTTGAATAGCCGCCATGCCCGTCGAGTAACAAGTGCAGTCGAAACCATCCTCGAGAATCGTAAGTTTTTCCTCGAGTGCCCGAACGGTCGGGTTACCGCTTCTCGAATAGGAATAGCCTTTGGCGAGATATTCGTCCACAGAGTCCTGGACGAATGTCGTGCTCTGATAAATGGGCGTAAGTATCGACCCGGTCTGGGGGTCGGGGGTTACGCCGGCATGAATTTGTTTCGTGCTGAAGCCCATGGGCTTCCTCCAACAACACTGCGTGGCCGGGGATGATACCGGAAACATTGCCGAACGGCATGATAGGGATCGCGACCAGGAGGCCGCTCCTACACGGCGGGAGGGTCGTCGCCGCGAAGCGCGTATAAGGCCGTCGCACCAATGACAACCGCGCCACCGGCAATGGCCAGTCCAGCCGGCGATTCGCCGAGAAAAAACCACACCCAGACCGGCGAGAGCACCGGCTCGACGAGAAGCAGTAACGAGAGCTCCAGCGCGCGAATTCGGCGAACGCCCTCGGCGATAAATACATAAGCTATTCCGATCTGAAATATCCCGAGATAGGCGATGATGAGCCAGTTACCTGCACTAGCGTTCTCCACCGGGAAAGCGAACAACATCGCAAACAGAGAGGCGAGGAAACAACCAGCGACGACAACTGTCGATGGCTCATCTCCGTGGCCCTCCTCTGCACGCACGGCGATCCATCGCAGACCCAGTACCGTGAACGCCCATGTCAAGCCGGATACCAGGGCTAGTACGTCGCCGAGTCGCGGGTTGGACGCACTGAGTGTCACCTCACGCGTAGAAGCAAAGATCAGACCAAGCCCGACCAGCAACGCGACCATGAGAACCAGATCGCGCTGACGTATACGCTCCCCGAGTAGGAACGGACTCAGGAGGAGGATATAGAGCGGCGCAGTATCCTGAAGAAATATCGCATTGGCAGCAGTCGTATACTTGTTCGCCAACGTAAACAACGTGAAGGTCGCGGCAAACGGGACGGCGACGACAAAGGAGCGCCAACTCCAGCCACGTCGCGCCGCCGGCAACAAGATCAACAGCGCGAAGCCTGCGGCCAAACTCCGGAAGCACGATAGTTGCCAGCCGGTCAGGGTCGATGCCTTGATCGCAACGCCGCCCGTTGAGAATAGCAGCGCACCGAGCATGATGTAGAGTTTGGCCCGCATAGTGCCTAATGACTCCAGATAATGGAGCCTCTTCTTAACACAAGGTTTTTTTGGAACTCAATCTCCGCGTGCGGTAATGACCCGCCGCCGAGAGAAACGTACTAGTCGCGGCAGATGACCTCGAGCGGAGCTTCAATCGCGAGATAAGTCGCAACCGAGCGGGAGGCCGCCGCACCACCACTATCTGACAACCCGGCAACAGCCGAAAAGTGAAAAATTCCGGCGACGATCCGATCGGTAGTCGCCTCGATCTTGGTGCCCCACGCGCGACGTGCCTCGCAAAAGTCGTATGCGCGCAGGATCTCATCCTCGTGGGGCGAAAAACTGCCTTCGATGGACTCGTCGCAGTCGGCCGATTCGTAGATCTTCGAGGATCCACCGCTCGGTCCGGTCTGATGGTACTCGTAGCGATCGCGCTGCAGGCAGCTTTCCGTAGCTTCAGTGTGCTCCGGGATCGCGAACGTCACGTTATAACGGGTCTCCCCTCTGACTCGACCGTCGCCTCGGCGGCCTTGATTAATCGTGACGGAGGCTCTCGCTCGGAGCGAGAGTTCATAGCTATCTGTCGTCGCTTCACGCAGATCGGCAATGGCGCCGTCAAGAGCAAGTCTGGCGCGGTACCCCAGGACGTAACCGTCCTGCAATAGGCTTCGACAGTGCTGATACTCGGGTACGGAGTGGCAAAGCAGAACGCCGGGCTCGAACTGACTGCAGCCCGGGACGACGAGCTGTATTTCTGTCCGCGTCACAGCCGGCGCAGCTTGACGCCGATCAGGGGTAAAAACTGTCCCGCGCGTATTACCCCCCAGCGTCGGCACGCGAAACACACGCTCCTCGCGGCCGCAGGTAATCGCAATAAAGCCATCACACTGATCGCCTTGGCAAACGCGCCTGTTGTCCACGCTGATTGTCGGCTGAAACGCGCCAATGTCCCGTTCGAGGCCCCAGTCGCTCGCGTACTCATAACCTTGCGTCACGCACCATTCGGTCGCGACGCGCTCACCGCACTCCGATCCCGAGGACTTGCAGTAGTCCAACCGGTAGCCCTCGAAACTCGGCGTGCGAAACGTACGGACTTCGGCCTGAACCGCAAAGGCAACGTTGCAGGCGAACACGAGCAAGGCGGCTAGCGGCAGGGGCTGTGGGACATTTATGCGTAGTTTTCGCTCACAAATCGACGCCTAACGGTAGCGAAAAGGCCTGTTTTTTGAGCGAATCGCCGTCACACTATCAGTTCGCGGAGATCGCCGATCAGGCCCGGGTCCATTGCTCTCCCGGCGCTGCTCTGTTAGAAACCCGGGAGGAAGAAAAGAGCAAAAGCGCCTACTGTGTCCCGAAAAGTCATCAGCATTTCAGCCATCGTGATCGGTGTTGTGATGGAGATCTTTCTCGTCGGCTCCGAATTCAGTTTCGGAATTGGCTCCGAATTCAGCTTAGGAACGGGAATCGCCGCGGTCGGAGTCATCATATTCGTCTACGATTTCTACCAGCGCCAGCAGGGACCGAAGTCCTGATATCCAGGACTCATCGATCCGTCTTAGTCGCCACGGGTTAAGCTTCACGCTATGGGCTTCAGGATACCCGCGCAAGCAGTCGCCATTGGTTTGACCGTCCACCTGGCCGGCTGCGGCCAGTCAGTCGAGTCACCACAGTCAGCTTTCCCGGTCGACCCGACTGCGACAGCGGAATTCGTTGGCGGCCAACAGTGCGCGACGTGTCACAGCGATGAAACGAATGCCTGGCTCGGCTCCCATCACGATCTCGCGATGCAGGCAGCCGCGCCGAGTACGGTACTGGGCGACTTCGGCGACTCCGAGTTCAGTTATAACGGCGTGACGTCCCTGTTCTTCCGGCGCGGGACTGAATACTGGGTTCGCACAGACGGTCCGGACGGAGAGCTCAACGAGTATCAGATAACCCATGCTTTCGGACTGGATCCGCTGCAGCAATATCTCGTCGAGTTGGCTGCCGGACAGGTACAGGCTCTCAGTATTGCCTGGGACTCGCGGGCCGCCGAGGCCGGCGGCCAGCGCTGGTTCAATCTTTATCCCGACGACACAGTCGACTCTTCCGACCCGCTTCATTGGACCGGCATCTTTCACAGCTGGAATAGCACCTGCGCAGAATGTCACTCGACGAATCTGCAGAAGAATTACTCAGCAGCGACGAACAGTTATCGCACGACCTTTTCGAGCGTCAACGTTGACTGTGAGGCATGCCACGGCCCGGGTTCCCTGCACATCGCAGCCCCTGAACAGGTTGTGCTGAATCTCGTGCGCGATACTGAGGCCCGCTGGCTCTTTGTCGATGGCACGGCCATTGCGCAACGTACGCCGACGCTGACGGCGCACCAGGAAGTCGAGACCTGTGCGCAGTGCCACTCACGACGCAGTCAATTCACCGACAACTTCACCCCTGGCGATGCCTATCTCGACGGATTTCGCCCATCGCTGCTCGACGAGAATCTCTATCATGCGGACGGCCAAATTCAGGACGAAGTTTATGTCTATGGCTCGTTTCTGCAGAGCAAGATGCATGCAGCGGGCGTTACCTGCAGCGACTGCCACGACCCGCACAGCACCGAACTGCGAGTCCAGGGCAACGCACTGTGCGGCCAGTGCCACCTTGCGAGCAGCTACGACCTAACCGAGCACCACCAGCATCAACGTGAAACGTCCGGCTCGTTCTGCGTAGATTGCCACATGCCGGCGACGACCTATATGGTGGTCGACCCGCGGCGCGACCACAGCTTTCGCGTCCCCCGCCCGGACCTGTCGGCCAGTCTCAGTACACCGAATGCCTGCAACGGCTGCCATGAAGAGGACCGTACAGAGTGGGCCGTGGCAGCCGTCGCGGATTGGTATCCCGACGGTCGCCAGCAGACGTTTCATTATGGGCAAGCACTGCACGCGGGCCGCGCCTGGGCGGCCGATCGAAGCGTTTTACTGAGCGCTCTTGCAACCGATTCTGCGATGCCCGCCATCGTTCGTGCGACGGCCGTCAGTCTTCTCGGGCAACAGATCGACGACGTCGCGCTGAATGTTATCGACCAGGCACTTCAGGACGATGAGCCACTGCTCCAGTTGGCCGCCCTCGATGCACTGGAAGGCGTGCCGCTCGAATTGCGGATTCAGCCCGCGCAACGTTTCCTGACTCACTCGTTGCGCGCCTTGCGCATGACCGCTGCACGCGTACTGCTGCCTGCGCGAGCCGAGTTGAGCGAGCGGCGGGCGGCGGATCTGGACACGGCATTAGCCGAATACCGCGATGCGCAGCTCTTCAATGGCGACCGCGCGGAGGGGCGGTTCAACTGGGGTAGTACACTCGTCCAGCTCGGACGCCTGGAAGAGGCCGAAGCGCAATTTCGAGACGCGATCGACCGCGCACCGGTGTTCACCGCCGCTTACGTCAATCTAGCTGATCTATACCGACTCTCAGGCGACGAAGAAACGGCTCGGGCGTTGCTGGAACAAGCCATTGCTAACAACCCGCAGGATCCCAGCGCGCATTTCGCACTCGGCTTGTCACTGGTGCGCGCCGATGCTCCTGATGACGCCTTCGCCGAACTCGAACTCGCGGCCGAGGTCGCGCCGAATTCGCCCTACTATCAGTACGTCATCGGTATTGCGTTGAACTCGAGCGGCGAGCGAGACCGGGCGCTTGAGACATTGACGCAGGTACACGATCGTTTTCCGGGACATCGGGATACGCTGTTAGCGCTTGCGACGATTCACCGCGATGGCGGCGAGATGGGCCAGGCGGCGCTGTACGCGAATCGCCTGCTGACGCTGTCGCCGGCCGATAGCGTCGCGCAAAGCATCCTGGACGAGGTCACAGGGACGACCCTCTGACCTGCGGCGCCCAGGCGGCCGTTGCCGTCAGAACGGTTGACCGAGGAACAAGTAGAATGCGCTGGCGTCACCCTCAGCTCGCCCATACGCCACATAGACCGGGCCGACCGGCGTTTCACGCCTACCCAGACGGAGCCGCCGAGGATGCTGTCGCGGGCGCTGATGTCGCTCCGGTTGCTCCAAACATTGCCGAACTCCACGGAAACCCCGGCGAACGCCGGCAGGAACGCGAAGTCGTTAATGCGTCGATAGAAGACCGCGCCGACACGGGCAACTCATGGACGACGATGCAGCGCAAATATCGTCGTCAGGAATGCGTGGCGCGTTATGGCAAGTAATTCGGACCGGATGAGGATAGGCTGTATTCAATTCACCTATCACACGCATTATCGGAGAACCAAATCATGCGCTATACGAGTTTAGCGATCGCCCTGCTTATTTTGCCCTCGTTCGCCTCTGCCCAAGCGAGCGGTCCGCGATAGAGCCCGCACGTGAGAGGTGGGCCTTCAGGTCGTCGACACGTCCTCCGAGACGCTCAGTGGGGAGGAAGGGTCGGGGCTCAGCGTGGGCACCCAGACCGGCTGGGGAATCTCGGGCGGCTATAACTTTTCAAATCGGTTGGCGATACTGGGCGATTGGACGTGGAGTAAGCCCAGCTACGACGCAACTTTTCTGATCGAGGATACTGGCGAGTTCGAGACGATCAGCGCGAGCCTTAACATCAACACCCTGCAAGTAAAAGGCGTCTTCTACTTCACCGAGGGCGCCTTGGCGCCATTTATCGAAGCCGGCCTTGGCTGGACCTCGAATATCGCTGACGGTCCGCCGACCACTGGCTGTTAGTGGGATCCGTGGTGGGGCTATATCTGCCAGAGCTTCTTCAGTACCTACTCGGACACCAGAACATCCTACTCAGGAGCAGTCGGCTTACGCTGGGATCTCAGGAACGGCATGACGCTGCGCGGCAGCTACGGTCTGCTGGAGGTGGATACGAGCAGATCGACAGAAGACGCGAGTATGGAAGCGATCAAGCTCGATCTCTTGTGGCGGTTCTGAACGCTGCGGCCGACGTCCCGCCGGACCGGAGCTACAGAATGAAGTAACAGACCGCCGTGATGATGGCCGCGCCCATCAGGTTCAGGCCGAAGCCCTCCCGGACCATCGCTTTTATCGGCACGAGACCGGACGAGAAGATCACGGCGTTCGGACCCGTCGCGACCGGCAGCATAAACGCGCAGCTCGCGCTCATCGCAGCGGGCACCATCAACAATCGCGGATCTATCGCCGCGCCCACACCGGCCGCCGCGAGGACAGGCATAAGCAGCGCGGTCGTCGCCGTATTACTCGTGATCTCGGTCAGGAACGTAACGCTCAGGCAAATGGTCCCGAGAAGAATAAGGATGTGAACGGTGCTGAGCGCTGCCAGCGCCTCGCCGATGGTCTGGCTGATACCCGAACTGACGAAGGCGCTCGCAATACAGATGCCGCCGCCGAAGAGAATCAAGATTCCCCACGGAATGCGGACTGCGCTCTCCCAGTCCAACAGGCGTTCTCCCTTACCGTTGGGCACGAGAAACATGGTGACGACGGCAAGCAACGCGACACTCGCGTCATTGGCCTGCGGAAGATTCAGCCAGGTACTCCAGCCGCCGAAGGGGTCGTTGCGCGTGATCCACGCCGCAGCGGTCGCACCGAATACGATCAGCGTGCGCCGCTCCTCCGTGCGCCACGCGCCCACGGCGGGCAGCTCAAGAATCTCGCCTGCCTGTAAGTGTCGCGTCAGCCAGATACCGATCAGCGGCACGAACAGAATCACGACCGGTATACCCCAACGCATCCAGTCAACGAATCCGAGCGCCGTTCCCGTCGTCTCCTGATAGACCTGCATGAATATCAGATTGGGCGGGGTACCGACGGGCGTGCCGATACCGCCCACATTGCAGGAAAAGGCGACTCCCAACAGCAGCGCAATTTTCAGTCGCTCGTCCTTGGTGTTCTCGAGCGTCGCGATAGCGATCGGTAACAGCATAAGACTCGTTGCCGTATTGGAGATCCACATACTCAGCGTGGCCCCCGCGGCCATGAAGCCGAAGACCAGGCCGCGGCCACCGCCGCCGAAGAGATTCACCATACCGAGCGCGAGTCGACGATGAGCGCCGCTCTTCTCCATGCCCATGGAGAGCATGAAGCCGCCCACGTACAACAGGATCAGCGGGTTGCCGTACGCTTGGCCCACCTGATTGGGCGTTAGGACGCCAACCAACGGGAACACCGCCAGCGGCAGCATGGCGGTAATCGGAATCGGGATCGTCTCCGCTACCCACCAGATCGCACACAGCAGTGTAACGCCCGCGGTCCAGCAGACCTCCGCCGGCTGCCCGGCGGAAGCCAGGCCGAGACCCAGCGCGGCGGCCAGTGCCGGCCCGCCGAATAGGATTAATAAGCGCACAAGTTCTTCTTGGTTAGATTAGATGCCGATGAGCGTGGAGCTTACCCGGGTCCGGAGACTCAGAGCAACGGGCGAATACGGGGACGGGATACCTAACTATCTAGACAATTCCATTTTGTTGGGGAGTTAGGTAGACCGTCCCCGTCATCGTTTGAATAGGCAGCGAGATTATGTAATATAACTGCGCTAGAATCGCACGAACGTTCGCATGAGTTCCAGATGAACAAAGGCGCACAGACCCGAGCCACCATTCTCGATCAGGCCATCGCCATGGCCAGCGTAGATGGGCTCGACGGCATGAGTATCGGCCGCCTGGCCATCGTGACCGGTATGTCGAAGAGTGGACTGTTCGCCCACTTCGGCTCCAAGGACGCGCTGCAACGAGCCGTGCTGGAGACCGCAGCCGCCGCGCTGGCCCGCAGCGTGCTCGACCCCGCACAACGAGAGTCGACTGGTGAGGCAAGATTACGAAACTTTTTTCAGCGCTGGCTCGACTGGATTGGCGCAGATAAACATCCTGGCGGCTGTCCCCTCATCTCCGCTTCCGTCGAACTCTCCGACCGGCCGGGCGAGCTACGTGATTTGCTCGTCGATCATCAGGAGATCTGGATCGATCATATCCGGCGAATGTGCCAGAAGGCCGTTGTTGAAGGAAACTTTCGCGACGGACTCGACACGCGGCAATTCGCATTCGAATTCCACGGCATCGGCCTGAGTTTCAACTTTGCGCGCCGGCTGCTCGACGACCCGAAAGCACAGCTGCATGCCGATACGGCGTTGGAGAAATTGATCGCCACCGCCAAGCGGTAACGTCGGCGAAGAACCTCTTAGTAGCGGTAGTGATCCGCCTTGTAGGGACCCTCAACCGAAACGCCCAGGTAATCGGCCTGTCGTTCCGACAGCTCCTCCAGCCGCACACCGAGCTTATCGAGGTGTAGTCGCGCGACTTTCTCGTCCAGATATTTCGGCAACGTGTATACACCCAACGGATAATTTTCCGGGCGATTGAATAACTCGATCTGCGCGAGCGTCTGATTCGTAAAGCTATTCGACATCACGAAACTGGGATGTCCTGTCGCGCAACCTAGGTTCACAAGCCGCCCTTCGGCCAGGAGCACGATGCTCTTACCGTCCGGGAACGTGATCTTGTGCACTTGAGGCTTGATCTCCTCCCATTCGTACTGACGGGTCTTGTCAACCTCGATCTCGTTATCGAAGTGGCCGATATTGCAGACTATCGCATTGTGCTTCATCTGCTTCATGTGCTCTACGGTAATCACGTCAACACAACCGGTCGTCGTGACGAAGACGTCGCCCAGCTCTGCGGCCTCGGCCATCGTCATGACCTCGTAACCTTCCATGGCCGCCTGCAGAGCGCAGATCGGGTCGATCTCCGTAACGACGACACGCGCGGCTTGAGCTTTTAACGACTGACAGCAGCCCTTACCGACATCGCCGTAACCGGCCACGACGGCAATCTTACCCGCGAGCATGACGTCCGTCGCCCGCATGATTCCGTCAACGAGCGAGTGACGGCAACCATAGAGGTTATCGAACTTGGACTTAGTCACCGAGTCATTAACATTGATCGCTGGGAACAACAATTCGTCTCGCTCCAGCATCTGATAGAGTCGATGGACGCCCGTCGTCGTCTCTTCCGTTACGCCGCGGATATCTTTGACCATCCGATGAAAACGTTGCGGGTCACGCTGCAATGACTTCTTTAGCTGCGCCAGCAGCACGCCTTCCTCTTCCGTCTCAGGCGTCTTGTCCAGTACCGACGCGTCATCCTCGGCGCGGTAACCGAGATGAACAAACATGGTCGCGTCGCCGCCATCGTCAAGAATAATGTTCGGGCCATCGACGCCATTCCAGTCGAAGATTCGGTCGACGTAGTCCCAGTATTCCTCCAGCGACTCGCCCTTGACGGCGAATACAGGCGTGCCGTTCTTGGCGATCGCCGCCGCGGCGTGGTCCTGGGTCGAAAAGATATTGCAGCTCGCCCATCGCACCTCGGCACCCAGAGCCTCAAGCGTTTCGATCAGCACCGCGGTCTGGATCGTCATGTGCAAGGAACCGGTAATACGCGCGCCCTTCAGCGGCTGACTTGCGCCGAACTCCTCGCGGGTCGCCATCAATCCCGGCATCTCGTGCTCTGCAAGCGTGATTTCTCTGCGGCCGAACTCGGCCAAGCCGAGATCGGCGACTACGTAATCCTTGTTTGCCGTATCGATGGCTACTGCCTGATCAGGCATGATCTATTACTCCGTTAAAGGCTCACCGAAGTTGGCCTGGAATCGCTCCTGAAACTCTTCCCGAGTGAAGCGGTGATTCTGCGTTCCGTGGCATTCTATCTTAATCGCACCCATTAGACTTGCGACACGACCCACAGTCAGCCAATCGTAACCTGCCATGAGTCCGTGCAGCAGCCCGGCCCGGTAAGCGTCGCCGCAACCCGTCGGATCACTGATTGTTGAGGGCTTCGCGGCTGGAATGTTGAATTCCACTTCCGGCGTGTAGATCACGGAACCTTCCGCGCTACGCGTCACGATCAAGCCTTTTAGTCGCTGTGTAAGATCGGCGACATCCCAACCCGTGCGATCTTTCAATAACTGCCACTCGTAGTCGTTAACGGTGACCCATGTCGCTTGTTCGACAAACTGCCGCAACGCCTCACCGTCGAACATGGGCAACCCTTGCCCCGGATCGAAAATAAACGGTACCCCCGCCGCCGCGAACTGGGTTGCATGCGCCAACATTCCGTCACGCCCATCGGGAGACACGATACCGATGCTGATATCCTGCGCATCGCCGACACTATTCAGATGCGAGTGGTTCATGGCGCCCGGGTGGAACACCGTAATCTGGTTGTCGTCCAGATCCGTCGTGATAAACGCCTGGGCCGTGAATACGTCCTCGACGACGCGGATATGATCCTGCCGAATGCCCTGACGCTCCAGCCGTTCGCGGTACGGCCCGAAATCGGTGCCGGCTGTAGCCATCGGCAAGGGATCGTCACCGAGAAGTTTCAGGTTATACGCAATATTGGTCGCACAGCCGCCGAACTCGCGACGCATCTCGGGAACCAGGAATGAGACGTTCAGGATATGAATCTGATCCGGCAGAATATGGTTCTTGAACGAATCCTCGAACACCATAATATTATCATAGGCGATCGAGCCACAAATCAGGGCAGACATTACAAATCCTTATCTGGCGGAGTAGGGGAAGTTTACGCGGCGGCGTCGATTCTTAACGATTCTGCCTTTTCAGTGCTTTCCCATGTGAACCCGGCCTCGCTGCGACCGAAGTGTCCGTAGGCCGCCGTCTGTTGATAGACAGGCCGGAGCAGATCGAGCATCTGCAGTATTCCGTACGGTCGAAGATCGAAGTGTTCTCGGAT
This sequence comes from Gammaproteobacteria bacterium, assembly GCA_963581225.1. Lineage (GTDB taxonomy): Bacteria > Pseudomonadota > Gammaproteobacteria > Steroidobacterales > Rariloculaceae > SMWC01. Next base: position 14,733 of record CAUZMW010000014.1, on the reverse strand, counting down.
AAGTGCGCTGATCCGGTCCTCTGAGACCTTGTGGGTACCGAATGTCTGAACCATAACCGAGGTCGGCTCCGCTACGCCGATTGCGTAGGACACCTGTATCTCGCAACGATCCGCCAACCCGGCCGCGACGACATTCTTAGCAACATAGCGGGCAGCGTAGGCTGCAGAGCGATCGACTTTAGAGGGATCCTTTCCGGAGAATGCGCCGCCGCCGTGCCGTGCCATACCACCATAGGTATCCACGATGATCTTTCGTCCCGTCAGTCCGCAGTCTCCGACGGGGCCGCCAATCACGAAACGTCCGGTCGGGTTGATGTGATATTTCGTATCGGCACTCAACCATTTCTCGGGCAGCACCGGCTTGATGATGCTCTCCATGACCGCTTCTTGCAGGTCACTCTGGGCTATTTCCGGGTCGTGTTGGGTAGACAACACGACGGCGCCGATCGACACGGGCCGCTCGTCTTCGTAGCGAAACGTAACCTGGCTTTTAGCGTCCGGTCGCAGCCACGCGAGTTCACCCGACTTCCTTACCTGTGCCTGCCGCTGTACGAGGCGATGCGCGAACATGATCGACGCCGGCATCAGCTCGTCGGTCTCATTCGTTGCGTAGCCGAACATCAAGCCCTGATCGCCGGCGCCCTGCTCCTCCGGCGCGACACGATCCACCCCCTGCGCGATATCCGACGACTGTTCTCCCAGCTCGTTAATGACTCGACAAGAACCGCCATCAAAACCGACGTCCGAGTTGTCATAGCCGATATCCAGCACGACCTGGCGCACAAGCTTCTCGACATCCATCTCGGACGTCGTCGTGATCTCTCCAGCCACCATGACCAGCCCCGTCTTGGTGAGCGTCTCACAGGCAACTCGAGCGGACGGATCGTCCTTGATAGCAGCATCGAGCACCGCATCGGAGATCTGATCGCACATCTTGTCTGGATGTCCCTCGGAAACGGACTCCGAGGTGAAGAGATAACTGCTTGCCATTGCCTGGAGCTCCTAGGGAGATTCGACGTGGTAGAGAGTCTACCGGGCAGCGCCCATTGAAAAAAGGGCAGCTTGCCCAAATTGATGATCCTACGCAACTCGCGCCTGACTTCGAGGCCTTGCTCCACTACCATACCGGCGCAAGGAGGAATTATGACCACTGAACAGCATCGACTGATTATTCTAGGGTCCGGCCCAGCGGGATATACGGCCGCCGTTTATGCGGCCCGCGCCGCACTGGAACCCGTCATCATCACCGGTATTGAAGTCGGCGGCCAGATGGCTGCGACGACGGATGTCGACAACTGGCCGGGCGACGACGACGGCGTCCAGGGGCCGGATCTGATGGAGCGTATGAAGCGTCACGCGGAGAAATTCGGCACGCGTCTGATCTATGACCAGATCAACGCCGTGGAACTCGGCCAGCGGCCGATTCTCCTCATCGGCGACAGCGGCGAGTACACCTGCGACGCACTGATTATCGGCACGGGCGCCTCCGCGAAATACCTCGGCCTGCCCTCGGAAGAAGACTTTAAGGGACGCGGTGTCTCGGCATGCGCCACCTGCGACGGTTTCTTCTTTAAAGAGCAGCCGGTCGCAGTGATAGGCGGCGGCAATACCGCGGTTGAAGAGGCATTGTATCTCTCCAACATCGCCTCCGAGGTTACCGTGGTTCATCGCCGAGATGAGTTTCGTTCCGAAAAGATCTTGAGCAACCGGCTGCTGGATAAGACCAACGACGGCAACGTAACCGTCCAGTGGGATAGTGTGCTGGATGAGGTTCTCGGTGACGACAATGGCGTCACCGCAATCCGAATCAAGGACGCCCATGGTGACGGCACGCAGGAGATACCGGTACAGGGCGTGTTTATCGCCATCGGCCACACCCCCAACACCGGCATCTTCGAGGGCAAGCTGGAGATGGAAGGCGGCTATATCGTCGTCAATCAGAACGGCCATGACTATGCCACCGGGACCAGCGTCGACGGTGTTTTCGCAGCGGGCGATGTAGCCGACCCGGTCTATCGGCAGGCGGTTACCTCAGCAGGAGCGGGGTGTATGGCGGCTCTGGATGCAGAGCGCTATCTGGCTGGAGTACAGTAGGCACGATCCCATGAAACGATACGGCATCATCATCGGTTTAGGCTTGGCGGCGGTCGCCGGGGGTTGGTACCTCACCCGCCCCGAACCGATCTCGGTCAGTCTCATTACCGTGGAACGCGGCCCGGTGTCCGTCACGGTCAGCAACACACGAGCCGGAACGGTAGATGCCTGCCGACGAGCCGGCCTGTCGCCGTCGATGGGCGGGCAGATTGTGCTGCTGCCCGTCGCAGACGGTGATGTCGTCGAGCAGGGCCAGCTGCTCCTGGAACTCTGGAACGAGGATTTGAAGGCCGAGGTTCGGCTCGCGCAGCGGGATGCCACGGCGGCGCAGTCCCGCGCCAGGGAAGCCTGCGTGATCGCCGATTTCGCCCAGCGCGAGGCAAATCGCCTGACAATGCTTCTCGACGACGGGCTCGCGTCAGAGGAAGACGCCGACCGCGCCGTCGGACTCGCCGAATCGAGCGCCGCAGCCTGCACGGCTGCCCAGGATGGCGCCCGAGTCAGCGCCGCGCGGATAGAGGTCACCGAAGCATCACTGGAGCGGACGCGACTCGTCGCGCCGTTCGCGGGCATCATCGCCGAAATCAACGGTGAACTCGGAGAGTTCGTCACGCCTTCTCCGATCGGCGTCCCGACCCCACCGACGGTCGATCTGATCGATTCGAGCTGTCTTTACATCAGTGCGCCGATCGACGAGGTCGATGCACCCGCCGTGCGGGAAGGCCTGCCCGCACGCATCACTCTGGACGCATTCGCGGATCGAACCTTCTCCGGACACGTGCGGCGCGTGGCGCCCTATGTGCTCGATATCGAGAAGCAGGCCCGTACAGTCGAGATCGAGGCGGAGATCGACGACGCGGACAAAGGCGCGTTACTACCCGGCTACAGCGCTGATGTCGAAATTCTTCTCGCCAGAGAAGACGATGTAATTCGCCTGCCGACCTCGGTGATCGTGGAAGGAAACCAAGTCTACGTCTACAACGAGTCTCTCGGTCAGATCGAGCTTCGCGACATCGAGCCCGGTATCTCCAACTGGGAGTACACGGCCATTACCCGAGGCCTAAGCGCCGGCGAGCGAGTGGTTAGTTCCATCGATCGCGAAGGCGTAGAGGACGGCGCGGCAGCTCGGCCCGAGTGAGCCCACGCTAGGCCGATGATACGGCTAGAAAACATCTGTCGGGATTTTCAGGTAGGCGACCAGGCCGTACATGCTCTGGATCATGTCGATCTCGAGATCCAGCCTGGCGAATATATCTCCGTCATGGGCCCGTCGGGCTCCGGTAAGTCGACGTTACTGAACCTTCTCGGCCTCTTGGACAAGCCGACGTCCGGTAACTACTGGCTCAATGACGCCGATGTTTCCAGCCTGGACGACGACGCCCTCGCCGAGCAGCGGCAACAGAATATCGGCTTTATCTTTCAATCCTTTCACCTGATTCCGCGCCTGAACGCACTCGAGAATGCGGAGTTGTCGATGCTGCTTGCCGGTGCGCCGGTCGCCGCACGCCGGGAACGAGCACGCGAGGTGCTCGAATCAGTCGGCCTCGCGACCCGGCTACACCATCGACCGGATCAACTCTCGGGCGGCGAACGCCAACGCGTCGCGATCGGCCGCGCGATCGTCATGAAGCCCGGTTTACTGCTGGCCGACGAGCCGACCGGGAATCTGGATTCGCGCTCCGGCGAGGAGGTCATCGAGATTCTCGAGAAGTTGAATCGCGACGGAATCAGCCTGATGGTCGTGACGCACAATCGCGAGATCGGTCGGCGTGCCCGTCGGCACCTAACGCTTCACGATGGCAAGATCGTTCGGGATCAGGGTACAGCATCGTAATGACAGCCGTCGACACCTCACGATTGGCGTTCCAGGCGATTCGGCGTTACCCGTTACGGACCTCCATGATGCTGCTGTCGGTCTCAATCGGCGTCGCTGCCGTGGTGCTACTGACCGGAGTCGGCGAAGGTGCGCGCCGCTACGTCACCGGCGAGTTCGCCGCGTTGGGTACCCATCTGATCATCGTACTGCCTGGCAAGTCGGAGACAGCCGGCGCAGGCGGCACCGGCACGATTATCGGCGCGACGGCCCGCGACCTGACGCTCGACGATGCGATGGCCATAGAACGCAGCGCGCGTATCGCACGGGTTGCCCCCCTCGTCGTCGGCAGCGGTAACGCGTCCTGGCGCGAACGGGAGAGGGAGATAACGGTCCTCGGCACGACGACCACGATGTTGGACATTCAACATTGGGCCCTGCAGCTTGGCCGTTTCCTTCCTGCAAGCGATATGGACATTGCCACACCGGTCTGCGTGCTGGGCAGCGTCGTGCGTGACGAGTTCTTCGGCAACACGAGCCCACTCGGACAGTGGTTACGAATTGGCGACACGCGCTGCCGCGTGATCGGCGTGTTAGCGCAGGGCGGTATTACGGGCCCGTTCAACACGGACGAGTTGGTCATCCTGCCAGTCGCGAGTGCCCAGCAACTCTTTAACGCTCCGGGCGTTTTCCGCATCTTTGCCGAGGCGGTAACCCAGGAAGCCATGGAACCGGCGCGGCGGGACATCATCGAGATCGTCAAAGCCCGTCACCAGGGCGAAGAAGATATCACCGTCGTCACTCAGGATGCGGTGCTCTCCACATTCGAGTCGATCTTCGGCATGATCACCATCGGCCTGGCCGGCATCGCCGCGATCAGCCTCATCGTCGCGGGTGTGTTGATCATGAATGTCATGCTCGTCGCCGTCAGCCAGCGGACGAAGGAGATCGGCTTACTCAGAGCGCTCGGAGCGAAACAGCGTCATATCGTTGCGCTATTCCTCACCGAAGCGGTTTACCTGTCGTTCCTCGGCGCTTTATTGGGCCTGATCCTGGGAAATGTCGGGTCGACGCTGATGACCCTCGCATTTCCTTTCCTCGACTTTACCGCGCCGACCTGGGCGATGACGGCCGCCGTCGGTATCGCGGTTACCAGCGGCTTGCTGTTCAGTATTCTGCCGGCGCGACGCGCAGCGCGCCTGGACCCGGTGCTCGCACTCGCGGGACGATGATACATGCTAACTAGAGACATCATTCGATTTACGTCTCAGTCGGTACTGGCGCATCGCATGCGCAGCGCCCTGACCGCGTTGGGGATCGGCATCGGTGTTACGGCAGTCGTGTTGCTGACATCCATCGGGGAAGGAATTAATCAGTACGTCGTCGAACAGTTCACTCAGTTCGGCACCAACACGATCGGAGTACAGCCTGGCAAAGCGAACACGTTGGGCATCTCAGCAGGCGTCTTCAACTCGGTCCGCCCACTGAGCCTACAGGACGCGGAAGCATTGAAACGGGCCCCGTACGTGCTGCACTCCGTTCCCGCCGTCTCGGGCAGCGCATCCGTCGAAGCGCGCGGCCGCGAGCGCATAGTCAACGTCTTTGCAGTGGGCCCGGAGTTCGGCCAAGCCTTCAAGTTCAACGTGTCGCGCGGTAGTTTCCTGCCAAACGATGAGTTGGAGAGGCCTCGTGCCGTCGTTGTACTGGGCGCTCGCGTGTACTCGGAACTGTACGACTCGGCCAATCCGCTGAATGACAGAATCCGCGTTGGTGGCGATCGATACCGCGTCGTCGGCGTGATGGAACCCAAGGGTTACATGCTGGGGATCGATCTCGACGACACCATCTACATACCCGCCGCCAGCGGGCTGGCGCTGTTCAACCGCGAGGGCCTGCACGAAATAGATGTCCTGTACGACGATGGCGCGCCCGTAGATGAAGTCATTGCTGGTATCAAGCGTATCCTGCTCGCACGTCACGGTGGCGAAGACTTTACGATCTTCAGCCAGCAGCAAATGTTGGATGTACTCGGCTCCATTATCGGCGTCCTGACATTCGGGGTCGCAGCGCTCGGCGCCATCTCTCTGCTCGTCGGCGGCGTCGGAATTTTCACGATAATGACGATCGCCGTACACGAACGTACCCCGGAGATCGGGCTACTGAGGGCCGTGGGCGCGGAGCGGCGGAGCATCTCACAGTTGTTCTTGGGGGAAGCCGTACTCCTCGCGGGACTTGGCGGTCTCACTGGTCTGGTAATCGGACTGAGTATCGTCGCGTTGGTTCAGCTGACCGTCCCGGCGATGCCGGCTCATGTCGCGCCAGTCTATGTTGTGCTTGCGGAGAGCATCGCGATAATCATCGGCTTGATCGCGGGCGTCCTGCCGGCGCACCGGGCGGCTGCTCTCGAGCCGCTGGAAGCCCTGCGGACCGAGTGACGCAGAGCACTTCATTGAGCTGATCGGCTAACCGTAAACCGGCCTGAATTAACCGCCGCTGAGTAACCGCACTGGCGGTCTCGAGATAGTCGTCATCGAGCTGTCGTGTTTTCAGATCGAAATCGTAAACGACGCTTCTCAGCGACAGGCTTTCCGCCGCCCACTGACGGGCCGGACTAGGACGCTGCTCGTTAGCCAGCAGCGCCGCCGCCGGCATTACACCGCGCGCGTAGCGCGTGGCCGGTAACTCATCTTCACGAATGGCGTCCGTATCCCAGAACCGATGCAGACTCAGGCGCTCCTCGCCGATATACACGTCCGTCGAAGTGCCCCCTCGATCTACGCGACGCCCGACATGAAGTGGCTGATGCAAGTCGACGACGAAATGCACAAGAAACTTAAGGGCTTCAGCTCGCCGCGCCGCGCTGAGGCGCTCATCACCCAGGCGTGAGCGAAAGTGTGTAATCGCCCACAACACATCTCCCTCCGGAGGAGATTGATAGTCGTTGAACGATTCGTCATCGGCGATATTCAGATAGTGCCATGGCCCTGAGTTTTCCCATGGCGGAAGCGTGCGAATCCGGTCTGCCCATAGCCCGAGCTCGGCAAGATCGCCCCCCTGGCCTAGGCGACCGATCTCGACGCTCGCCTCTGCGCACAGGTAAGCCTCTGCTACTAATCCAGCGATTCGATGGCCATCCGCGGACCGAACGCATGGGCTTGTTGCGCGGCGACGAGGCTGGTTGTGAGCACGAGTGCGCCCAAGTTAGAGATTTTCATGCCTGCTGGCTGTCGTGCAATCTTCAGCGTGTTTTCGGCTATCGGAACACTTACGGCAACGGCACAAATTAGTTATGGAGAGCAGATATCGAATTTGATACCTGCCGTTCGGCTCTCGACAATCGCGATGACTCAGACATTAGCTGCAGCGTACGCGCTACAGCGCCGCGATTTTCCGCCACGAGTAGACGAGCCGCTTCGCCCGCGGCCTCGCTCAATACCGGTTGCTCCAGATACATCGCAACAGACTCTGCAAGACCGACCTCGTCGTGCACCTGGCTGCCCGCGCCGCGCTCCAGGACCATCGTACTGATCTCCTCAAAATGAAACATATGAGGACCGAAAATGACCGGTACGCCGACCGCGCAGGGTTCGAGCAAGTTGTGACCACCCGTTCTGACCAGGCTCCCGCCAACGAATGCGATATCCGCAGCAGCATAGAGTCGATGGAGCTCGCCCATCGTGTCTCCAACCAAAATCTCTATCTCACTGGATAGAACACCGCGATGGCGACTGCGGAGCGCTACGCACGCGCCGTGTCGCCGGCACAACCGTGCTACCGATTTGAATCGCTCCGGATGCCGCGGTACCAGAACGAGCAGGAGATCCGTGTAGCGTTGCCGCAGCACCTGATAAGCCGTGAGAATTTTCTTCTCCTCTCCAGCATGGGTGCTAGCCGCAATGACGACCGGGCGACCCGCCCCCCATTGCCGCCGAAGCGTTTCGGCTTCCGCCAGCAGGGAACCGGGCAGTGGCGCATCGAACTTCAGGTTACCGGTCACCTCGATGCGGGGACGTGCGACGCCAAGATTCTTCAGCCGCTGCGCGTCACTGTTTGTCTGAGCGCAGATCAGTGTGGCTCTCTCCAACATCGCTCGCGCCGTACGCGGTATTCGAAGATAGCGGCGCAAGGACTCCTGAGAGAGTCTTACGTTTACAAGAAACAACGGAACATTTCTATCTTCGCAAGCTTTAAACAGATTTGGCCAGAATTCTGTCTCTGCAACGACCGCAAATTCAGGATTGACTCGCGTCATGAACCGCCGAACCGAGCCTGGGAAATCATAGGGCACGTAGGCATGAACTACGCGATCGCCGAACAACTCATGTACCTGCTGCGAGCCGGTTGGCGTCATAGTAGTCACGAGCACGCGATGACGGGGAAAGCGGTCAGCGAGTTCATTGACCAATTCCGCCGCCGAGCGAACTTCCCCGACCGAAACCGCGTGTACCCAGATAACGCGCTGGCCGTGCATCGCCTCCAGATAACCGAAGCGCTCCGGCCAGCGAAACCAGTAAGCGGGGTAGCGAATGCCACGCCACAGCAGATTGAAGATCACAAATGGCAGAAGAAAGTAGACAGCGATTGACCAGATCGTCATGACTTCGGCTCGCGGCTTAGGTCGCCGGGCTCCTCTCGCGCTGTGTCTCGACCGCCTGGCGCGTCGCGAGATACTCTTTGTAGTCGGCATCGTGCCCTGCTCGAGAGCTGACGACGGCGTCGTATACCCCCATCAGCCCGAGTATGAGTTCAGCGATCTCGCGAACGGCATAGCCGCCGGCTTCGGCCGCAGTAATGTAATCGCAGTACTTATTGCATGACACGAAATCCTGCAACAACGGGCTTGAATTGCGCCGCACTAGAAATCGCGCGCCGCATTCGGCAGCCATACCAAGATCGTTGATATCATCGAAGACGCATGCGATTTGGGCTTGCTCTATCCTGTACGTCGCGCAAAGCTGACCGATTATCTCAGCCTTGTTTTCCGCCCCGCGATAGAGCGCATGAAAGTGTTCTCGCGTGGCGAAACTTTCGGCGGTCGGGTTGTTCTCGCCGGTGATGATCGCAGTGATCGGCAGATCTCCGTCGCGACGCCATAGGCCATAGCGCAACATATTCGTTCCCATGGAATCTGCTTCGCTGAAGCCGCTACTGGTACCCTGCCCCTTCGCACCGGTGTTGAAGACACCATCCCAGTCGAATACGAGGGCACGGACGGCCTCGAGGCGCTTGCAAAGCGCGCTAGCGTTAGTCAGAAATGTCCCACCCAGCTCTGAGAATCGAGCCGCCGTTTCGGAGTTGCCCGAATTAGCTTCGTGACTAGAGATGTTCTTGACCAAGTAGCCCAAGTTTTACGAGGTCCTGGATATCCAGCACGCCAGACGGCTTGTCACCATCAACAACGATGATGCTGTCAACCTCAAATTCCTTAAATAATTTTACCGCCTCGTCCAGGAACGCATCCTGACCGATGGTTACGGGACTCTGCGAGAAACCGATCTGCGCCAAAGTCGCGTCCAGAATCTCGCGTCCGTTCTCCTGCAGACTGCGGCGCAAATCGCCGTCGGTAAAGATCCCGATAAGCTTACCGCCCCCGTCGATTAGCGTGACAGTACCGAGTCGTGACTCGGTCATTTTGACCATGGCCGTCGTCAGAGTCTCGGTCGGCTCACAGACCGGGTTCTGCGACCGAACCAGCTCACCGACCTTCATCGTCATGAGCCGCGTATGCTCCTGGAACTGCTCTGTCCCAACCGCGGTCAGAGAATTGTCACACAGGTGGTTCATGACGCCAAAGGGAACGGTGCAGACATGAGCGCCGGCGAGTAAGGCCTGGCGGACATGTTCGGGATGACGGACAGATGAAAACATGATCTTGCTCGAGTAGTTATGCTTATCGATGATCTCTGCACATTGCTCGAATAATTTTACGGCGTCATGACCCTGATCCTGGAGGCGCCCGGCGAGCGGACAAACAAATGCCGCGCCGGATGCGATCGCCATATACGCCTGGTTCAGCGTGTAGATCAGGTGAACGTTGACGCGGTGACCCTTAGCGGTCAACCGTTCACAGGCGGTTACGCCCGAATTCGAAATGGGCACCTTGAAGACCGGTTCTTTTTTCAGCGGCAACTGGAGAATTCGATCCGCCTCGGCGAGAATAGAATCAACGGTGTCGCCCAGCGCCTCCACCTGCAGCTCCGGCACCATCCCCGATAGCTTCACGATAGCGCCATCGATATCGGTGATGCCGTGACGATGCATGAATGTCGGCGTCGTCGTCAGGCCCTTCACGAACCCGAACTCGAAAGCTCGTTCGATTTCTTTAAAGTCTACAGAGTCTAGATATAGATCCATTTCTTATCCTACGCTTGAAGCTTGCTCTCGAACGAGCGCGTGAATCTCCAATAAGGGCCGCACAAACTCGGCCAGTCGATCCAAGTAATATTGGCTTGCCGCATCACAAAGCGCATCGGGCGGATTCGGGTGAGCCTCGATGAATATCCCATCAACACCAGAAGCGACCCCCGCCCTCGAGAGCACCGAGAGATACTCTCGATTTCCGCCCTTCGGGTCCTTGCTCGGGATGCCGTATTTTCGAATCGAATGTGTGATATCGAAAATGACCGGATAGCCGATCTGATTCAACATGAGAAAGCTCCGCGGATCGACAACCAGATCGTTGTAGCCGAAGGTATAGCCGCGCTCCGTGAGCATGATTCTGTCGTTACCGGAGGCTTCGATCTTCTTCGCCGGCTTGGCCATATTGTCCGGAGCGATAAATTGGCCGTGCTTGAGATTCACGACGGTACCCGTCACGGCTGCAGCGACGACGAGCTCGCTCTGCATACACAGATACGCTGGAATTTGTACGACGTCCACTACTTCCGCCGCCGGCGCGGCCTGGTTCGGATAGTGAATGTCGGTCAGGATCGGTAGCTCGAACTCTCGTTTTATCTTTTCCAGAAGCTTGAGTCCCTCGTCGAGACCGGGGCCCTGATAATACTCGAGCGAGCTTCGATTGTCCTTCGAAAAAGAAGACTTGAAGATCAAAGGTGTTTTAATCTCCTCCGCAATGCCTTTTAGCCGCTCCGCCGTCGCCATCATCAACGACTCTTCCTCGATAACACAGGGCCCAGCGATCAAGAACAGCTGGTCTGAACCACAGTCTATGTCGCCGATCTGTACGTGTTTCTTGCTCATGTCGAATCCCGGTCGCTGAGTGTTGGCGGCATTGTGCGATCAAAGGCTGAGGCTGGCAACCGCTCGCTGCCCGAGCAGAGCAGCGGCATCAACAACTCATAGTTTCGCAGCGTCGCCCCCTGACCTCTGAGAACCACTTCCCGCGCGCGCGCGCCGAGCTCCAGCCGTCTCTCACGATCCACGACAAGTGAAGTCAAGGCGATCTCTAACTGGGCTCCGTCGTGAACTTCGATTGCTGCATCGGCCCCGAGCAGTTCGCGGACGGTCTCTCGAAAACTGAAATGATGGGGTCCGAACAAGATCGGCAGCCCGAGTATGGCCGGCTCCATCAAGTTATGACCCCCTTTGTTACTGCCGCGAAAGAACAGGCTCCCGCCGACGAACGCGATATCTGCGACTGAATAAAGCGCGCGCAGATGTCCTACCGTATCGACGATGAGCACTCCGCTAGATCCGGGTGCTGCTCGCTCGCCCCGATCCACGGTGGTCTTCAGCACGGCTTCCTGGCCCGTTGCCCGCACGGCCTGCTCAACGCGCGCGGCGTCGTGCGGGTAGCGCGGCACAATGATCAGCGAGCTCTTATAACCCTCGGCAACCACGTTAAGAAAGGCGTCCAATAGCGCAACGTCCTCTCGCTCGTGAACGCTGCCGCCGATAATCACCACATCCTCGCTGCCATAGCCCAACGTGGCTCGAATCTCGGCGGCCTGCTCAGGCGGCGTCACGAGCTGCGCCAGATCGTATTTCATATTCCCCGTAATCCGGAGCCGATCCTCCGGCACGCCGAGCTGACGAAAACGTTCGGCATGCTCCGCCGTCTGGACGGCCAACAGCGCTATTCGCCGTAGCAATAGCGGCACTAGACGTATCCTCACGTTGCGCCGGTAAGATTTCGACGACATCTTGCCGTTGACAACGGCCACCGGAATCTTCCGTCGTTGAGCGGCCGACAGAAAGTTCGGCCAGAACTCCGATTCCACTATTACGATAAGGCGCGGATCGAACAATCCCAGGAAGCGGGCAACGACGAAGGTTAGATCGAATGGAAACAAAATTACCCGGTGCTTCGGATACGCACGCCGCGCTGCGAACAGACCGGTAGAAGAATAGGCTGATATCACGAGTGGCGTCGCCGGCATGTCCCGCTCGAGAAGCTTCACGAGTGGCGCAAGCAGCGAAATTTCTCCGGCAGAGGCACCGTGTAACCAGACGGAATTTTCGAGGCCGGGGCCGAGCCCCAGGCCGAATCGCATCATGAGGCTGTGACGATCCCCGCGCACAATGAGGCGGTAGATCAACCAGGGCGACGTCACGATGACGACGATGAGATAGGCGAAGTTGAGCATCAGCCCCATATGAATACCGGCGCGAGCCCTGCTGGGCGTGATCCGAGGCTGTTATTCTAATGCCATTCGGGTCGCTCTGGGGCTAGGCCTCCAGACTTAATAGGTTTGCCGCGGTAATCGCGTCTTCATCCAGCGAGAGTGACCCGCGAGTAGTCATCTACCCACTTCTTGACAAGGTCGCGCCGGCGTTTAGGGAAACAGATGCAACGTGAGCCACTCTGCGATTAGAGCAGGTTTGGTCTCGCCTTCGATTTCGATCGTCACCTTGGCCTTGACGAGTAGCTGACCAGCGCGCTCCCGTGCCTCCGCAAGTACCGCAACGGCACGAATTCGGTCGTTCACCTTCACGGGCGAGGCGAATCGCACCTTGTCGAATCCATAGTTGATCACCATCTTCGAACCTTCCAGCGCGGGAGCGAAGTCCCTGCAGAACCCGACGATCATGGATAAGGTCAACATGCCGTGAGCGATCGTCCCGTCCAAGCCGGCGGCCACAGCACGCTCCGGGTCCACATGAATAAACTGATGATCTTTCGTCACGTCGGCGAACTGATTGATGCGCTCCTGGTCGACGGCGAACCACTCGGAAGTCCCAAGTTCCTGACCCACTAGTTCAAGAAGCTGTTCCTTCGTCATCGTCTTCGCCATACTGTTCTCCACGAAAGGTGCGAGCTCGTCATTGCGAGCACCCCAACAAAATAATCGCCGGTTGCCTTTTGGGCGCCCGCGTGCCGCAATCGCTCGAGGAAAGCTCTTACGAGTCGCAGGGACTGATGGCCCAGAAGATCGCTAGCATACTTGAGAATTCAATAAACGTCGCGCCATTAGCGCGGACGCGTTCATTCTCGAACACCTCGAACTTAACCGTTGCAAGTCTATGACTCCGCGAATCGGCTTCGTCAGCCTCGGCTGCCCTAAAGCCCTGGTCGACTCCGAGCGAATTCTTAGTCAGCTCAAAGCCGAGGGCTATCAGACGTCCTCGGACTACGACGGTGCCGACCTCGTTGTCGTCAATACCTGTGGCTTTCTCGACAGCGCCCGCGAGGAATCGCTCGAGGCGATCGGCGAGGCGTTGGCAGAGAACGGCCGGGTCGTGGTCACCGGCTGTTTAGGCGCGGAGTCCGGGTTGATTCGCGAGGCCCATCCGCAAGTACTCGCCGTCACGGGACCGCATCAATACGAAGCCGTCCTGGCTGCGGTGCACGAAGCGCTGCCGCCGCCGCATGCGCCGTTTCTCGATCTCATTCCACCGCAAGGCGTGAAACTGACACCGAAGCACTATGCGTATCTGAAAATATCGGAAGGCTGCAACCATCGCTGCAGCTTCTGCATCATTCCACATCTACGCGGCGATCTCGCCAGCCGTTCCGCCGCGGACGTGTTGCACGAGGCAGAGACACTGGTCACCGCCGGCGTTCAAGAATTACTGGTGATCTCGCAGGACACCAGTGCCTATGGGGTCGATATTCGCTACCAGGAGTCGACATGGCGGGGACGCTCGCTCCCGACTCGTATGACTGAACTCTGCTGCGCGCTCGGCGAGTTCGGCGTCTGGATCCGGTTGCACTATGTCTATCCTTATCCGCACGTCGATGAACTGCTGCCGCTCATGGCCTCGGGCAAGCTGCTGCCCTATCTCGATGTACCATTCCAGCACGCGAGCGAGCGTATTCTGAAGGCGATGAAACGCCCGGCAGCAACTGCTAAAACGCTGGACCGAATTCATGCCTGGCGAAAACAGATTCCAGAATTGACCATACGTTCGACGTTCATCGTCGGCTTCCCCGGAGAGACGGAAGCCGAGTTTAGCTACCTGCTTCAATGGCTTGACGATGCGCAACTCGATCGCGTCGGCTGTTTCCGCTATGAGCCTGTGGCCGGCGCGGCCGCGAATGAGTTGCCGGGCGCCGTACCCGAGGAAGTCAAAGAGGAGCGTTGGCACCGGCTGATGGCGGCCCAGCAGATCATTAGCGCAAGGCGTCTGCAGCAGAAGGTCGGAAAAAAAATCAAGGTCATTATCGACGAAGTCGCTGACGGCGGAGCAATTGGCCGTTCCGAGGGCGATGCGCCGGAAATCGATGGCAAAGTTCTGATCAGCCGCACTGGATTTACCGTCGGCGACATTGTCACGGCCACCGTGGAGCGAGCCGGGCCCTACGATCTCTGGGCTACGCCCGTAGCCTGACAAAACGCTAAGACACTCTATAATCCGAATATGATTCCTCTCGTAAGACCTTTTGCCGCCCTGCGGCCCGAAGCCGACCATGCCGCGGCTGTCGT
>CAUZMW010000013.1:0-34045 GCA_963581225.1 Gammaproteobacteria bacterium | reverse complement strand
GACGTTCGGCCCCAGTGCAGGCGGCACCTCGAAATAGACCCACGCCGAGGCGTTCCAAGATACAATAGCAGCTGTTATCCCCACCGCTTCTAACGAGTCTCCGGGCGTGGTGCCCCTGTCTTCTTGAGCGGATACCAACCCTTAGGAGGAATCATGGGTAGGAAACTTTATGTAGGAAATTTGCCGTATTCGGCCACCGAGAGTGCTCTTTCGGATAAATTTGCGGCAAGCGGGACCGTCGAATCATGCAAACTGATTACCGATCGTGACACGGGCCAAAGCAAGGGGTTTGGCTTCGTTGAAATGGCGACTGATTCTGAAGCCCACGCGGCAATCGACAAGCTTAACGGCACCGACTATGACGGCCGACCAATGAAGGTTAATGAGGCCAGACCCCAGGAGAAGAGATCCGGTGGTGGCGGTGGTGGGTACGGTGGTGGCGGGAATCGCTGGCAGGCTATTTCTGGCAATAATGACGGTCTAATGACATCAACGATCGGCCAGACCTAAGTCTGGCAGGGTTAATCCCGTGCGCCCGAATTGAGAGTAATCGAATGATGACGAAGATGATGGTGCAGAATTTATCCCCGCATACTACCGAGGAGAGCCTGAGCGCATTGTTCGAGAAATTTGGTGCTGTTCAATCTGTCTCTCTAGCTACCGACATAATGACGGGGCGATGCGGAGGCATCGGCTTCGTGCAACTCGAGGAGCAAAACTCCGGTGCTGCCCTCTATTCTCTTGATGGCAAATGCGTCGGCGGTCGCGTTCTTTGTGTGACAGTCGAGAAAAAACGAGCCCTGCATAGTTATCTCAGCTAGCCGAAAAGACTCCGGCTGCCCGAATGCCTAACCCGTAGTCTTGGCTGTATGAAGAAGTGAGAAATGGTTGTTTCGTAGATTGCGAAGATGAACTTGAGCACCTGCTCTCTCTGCAACGGATGCCTAGAATGTACAAACTGGAGCCGAACTGAGTGGCAGGAGTTGGCCGAAAGAACCGACAATATTCTATGGGGCTGACGCGATTTGAAGGCTCAAGACCTACCGCAAACTGGACGTAGAGCTTGAGCGCAACATTAACGGTAAGTTTACGCTCGGAGGCAGACACTCAGATGCTATATTCGCGACTGGGATCGGACGGGCAAAGACGACCCGATTTTGCCGTTCGCCATTTCGCTATGATCTAACCTTTCCGGTCATTTTGAGAGCAAGAATGAAGAAGATCGATCTCGGGAAGGCTGTCGGAATACTAGCTAACGCAGGAGTGATAGCGGGGACCGATTTCTAGGAATGGAGCTTCCCTGGAACGATAAACTGGACGTGGCTAATTAATAAAAAGGAGAAAGACTGATGAGAAAAACGCTTTGTATATTGACGGTAGGTTTTTTGTCCCTGGTGGGTGCAGAAGCTTCATTTGCCCAGGACATGACCTTCTTTATCACTAGTGACGGACCGGGTAACGGTGGTGACCTCGGTGGCATCGAAGGCGCGGATGCTCATTGCCAGGCACTTGCTGAAGCCGCTGGGGCGGGGGGCAAGACGTGGGCCGCGTATCTCGGCACCGAGCGAGAGGATGGTCGCGGAGTCGACGCGCGTAGCCGAATTGGTGACGGCCCCTGGCACAATGCTGCTGGTGAACTCATTGCCGAGAACATTGACCAGTTGCACCTGGGCCCCAATATCGTCAGAAGCACGGCTCTCGATGAGAACGGCGAGCGCGTGCTTGGCCGGGGCGACGAGACGAACCGGCACGACATTCTCACCGGTGCTATGGCCGACGGAACGGCGTTCTTCCCGGATGACGATGACCATACCTGCAATAACTGGACGAGCAGCGATGAAGGTAGTGCGATGGTGGGTCACTTCGATCGCCAGGGCGGCGGCAACACCTCTTGGAATGCGGCGCACCCGTCCCGAAGCTGCTCGCAGGAGGATCTCCGGGCGACCGGTGGCGATGGCTTGCTGTATTGCTTTGCGACTGACTAGCCGATGAGCCGGGTCTGGTCATCAGGCCCGGCCTGAATGACCGATACATGAGCCCGGCTTCGGCCGGGTTCTTTCGTTCGAATCACATGAAACGATCACGGTCGTGGGGCGCAGGCGCTTTAGTGGTTCAGCCGCGTCGTTGGGAAACCGGAAGTGAATGAGCCTGATTAGGGATTTTGGAACGTACTGTATATAGGATCGAATGTGTCTTCCGATCCAGTGCCCAACGACTAGAGTTCGTAGAAATGCGTCGGAGGCTGGGGTTTAGGGAGTAGCCGCGAGTTTATGAATGTAACCAGCGTCCGGAGTTGGCCGAATGGTTGAATTAGAAAGCGAGAAAATCGAATAATTCTGAACGGCCCTGATAAGCTCAGAACCGGTCGTAGCGCTTGGGACGTAGCATCAGACGGTTTCGCGGTACGCCGCGAGGGATTAACCACACTCACCAGAGCACTGCCCTATCAAGGCAGGCGCTTCGCTTATCTCGCAAGGGCTCGCGGTCGTCCTGCGGGAGATTTGTGGGGTTGAGGACTGAGCGTATTAGCATAAAGGAGGGCCGCGCTGATGCCGAGTCTCATCGACGATCATCCGCGGCCCCTGTCACCGGCATGGACCCTATGGGGATCTGGGCGGGTGGCCGTGATAGAGACGAAAGAGCCTCACAGCCTCGCGATTCATCGACTCGGCGAGAAAAGACAGGCCCACGGTACTGAGGGCCGGTCCGTTACCGCTGACTGAGGCCAAGTCGGTGAACAGTACCGTCGCACCGATTAGTCGATGAAGTGGTTCTTCCATTGCTTCCACTGCGTCGGCGTCGGGAAAGGGTCCGGGAACTTGTTCTCGCTGGACCACGGCCTGATGGATTTGTCCTTCCAAGTCATCCGTTGCCGCTCCGGTCTCTGCGGTACGCGCATTCATGACCGCCTCCCAAGCTCCGACGCGTCGCTAACACCTATGCTGTTAGGGTCAACGAGTATCGATGACACGGCTCTCAATAGTGGATGAGCACCGGTTCCGGTGAATAACAATTCTTTGTGGGATGTGATAAATGATGGCTTAGCCATGCCGACCTCCTAATACAGGTTGGTTTGGTTAGGGCCATGGCGGTGTATCAGCACCGTCATGGTCCGCTTCTTAAAGTCTAATCTGACTTCAAGCCAATAATAGGACGATTTCCACAACAATATGGCTTTACGGAACATAACGTCAGTCGTTGTCCGTAACTCGGTTCGATGCACGAAATTGATGACTCGCTCCGCATCCAGCGCTTAAACGGGGCCGGTAGCTCAGATTAGTCACAGAAAAGTGCGCAAATCCGATGAATCACTGCATGGCCCACCGGCAACGAGAAAATTATATTGAAACGATCCCGGCTGGTGACTTATTGGTGACTCGACAGGCTGGCCCGTCACCAGAAACTTTCTAACCCATTGATTTAATGGCGCGCCCGGACGGATTCGAACCGCCGACCACCTGGTTCGAAGCCAGGTACTCTATCCAGCTGAGCTACGGGCGCGTGTGGTGAACCCTCGTAGTCTAATCGCTACAGCGGCGTGTAGCACTCCACGGCGATGAACTCGTAATTCGGTGTGTAGAGCTTCTTCCAGACCATCTCCCAGGGCTCAGTCAAATGGCCCGGGTCGTTGATGATCATCTCCATTTCGACCATCGGCCCCTGCATCGGATCGTCAAGGCGTCGAAATGTCTCCACCACCGTCGTCTGATCACTCAGTTGGTTGCCGGGAGTACCGGTGGGACCGGCCGGAATATGTGTGGACTCAATGATCAGCGCATTGCCTTCGTAGCGCGCACTGGAACGCCCAAGTTTCACCAAGCCGTCTCCGGATCCACCGGCATCTCTGCCGTCGAGATAGATGGTTCGCACTCCACCGTACTCTTCGTAGGAGACAACAACATGATCGTCGAACTGCTCAATCCGAACCGGGTGCGGCGTGAAGCCTGCCTGGCGGACGAGAGTCGGGTTCTCGCAAGCGACCTGAGGATCGTCAGCGGGATCCCACAGCGCCTGTAACGCGATACCGGCTTCGTTGAACGGCGGCTCACGATGGTTACGGAACCCCGGTCCACCTCGGCCGCGCCCCCAGGCACCGCTTAGATTCGCCCGGCCATCGTCCAGCGTTAACGGAATCGCCGCAACCACTTCCGCGTCAGGCTCATTAAAGCCTTGACGCGCGGTCGGCGTGCGCAATACGACACGGGTCACTGGGTCCAGTACGTCAACCGTTCCCATCGAGATCATCGGCTTACCGTCACGACCCGCCCGGCCGGTGACATGCACGTATTCCCCGGGTTCGATCGTCTCGCTCGACCAGCCCTGCCTGCGCAGGCTCGTGGCCGCGCTCCCTTCGACCATCCAGCGAGTCTCGTTCCCTTCTTCATCCGTCACGTTCAGATACATAATGACGTGCGGATTCTTGAAGACATACCGCTCGACAACGCCTTCGGTCTCGATCTCTTCGTCGATGAAGGACGCCGCGAATGAGTGGTGCGCAACCGCTTGATTCGTCGAAAATATCAGGCCTAAACAGAGGGAAAATACAACTCTCATAGGTACCTCAGGAAAATCCGACTTAGTGATAGAGCCATTCTACTATGCGCCCGTGCTCAATTTTCCGAAGAACTCTCTTGACGGCACGATAACCCCGCGGAAGCCCCGGCCCGGCCCCGATACGCCGCCCCCGTTGAATCGCAGCGCCCATTCGGCCGGCGGCCAGAACCCTTATATATAGCCGGAGAGAAAATTAATGCCCGTCAGTTATTGACCAACGACCGACTCGGGGCTAGGGTGCGCTTTCCGTTCGGCCCGAGGCCGGCACCCGATAACAGTTAAGGACAGCACGATGCAACAAAACATGCGCCTACGGCATGCGTTCTACGTCTCACTGATGGCCCTGGGTTACGCAGGTTCGGCCAGCGCGACCGATGTCACCGTATGTACGGATCTCGGCAATTTCGCGATCGAACTCCTGGATCAGCAATCCCCGGCACATGCCGCAAACTTTCTCGACTATGTCGACCGCGGCTACTACATGGGCACGGTGTTCCATCGGGTCATTGGCGGCTTCATGGTCCAGGGTGGCGGCTACACGCGCGAATTTCGCAATAAGATCACCTCCGATCCGGTCATGAACGAATCGAAGAATGGTATCGGCAACTCCAGAGGCACGGTCGCGGCCGCGCGCACGGGCGACCCACACTCGGCCACATCGCAGTTCTTCGTCAATCTCGAGAACAATCCGTCCCTGAACGCATCCGGAGATGACTGGGGTTACTCGGTATTCGGCCAGGTCACTCAGGGTATGGATGTCGTCGACGCAATCGCCGCGCTACCCACCGGCCCGGACGGACCGTTCCCGACCGACGTCACCGATCCCCTCGTGGCTATCACATCCATGGCACGCGTCGTCGATCAAATCTACCCGACGCTATCGGCAGATGAACGCTACGCCGCGCTCCAACAGGATATCGAGACCGCCGTGGCGGCAGGCGACAACGACGAGGCCGCCGACCTGTTCAGCGCATACCGAGCTGCGTGCGGTGAGTTCGGTCCCGAGTTGCTGTACACCGAAGCGAATGTCCTGGCCGCCGTCGGCCGCAACGCTGCGGCGGTAGAGACGCTAGGCGAGTATCTGCGCGTTGCCGATAACACCAGCGAGACCTACCTCGAAGCGTTGTCGCTATCGAGAACACTCGACCCAGGCGCAGTCGAAGAAGCATCCGCCGATGAACAGCGCCTGGCCGAACTCGCCGAGGATTGCGTGCTCCCAAGCCAGCCGACGATTCCCGACGCTAATAGCGCGGTCGTGGAAGATATGGTTGCGACTCAAGGTAGCGTCGTAGCGTACATGGAAGCGAGCAACACGCTGCTCGAATGCCTGGAAGAAATCGCTGAAGATGACGACGTCGAGGAAGACGATCAGGAGCTGGCAGTGGACGCGTACAATACCGAGGTCGAAACTCAGGAAGCGCTGGCCGAAGAATGGAATACGCAGAGGCAATTATTTCTATCGCTTCAGTAGACGACTAAACGGGCGTGTCGAAGTATTACAAGGGCAAGCGAACCCGGAATATTTATACGCCGGGAGAAACGAAGCCGTTTAAGCTCAGCCGAAGCAAGATCGACCGCTATATCGAGTGCCCGCGGTGCTTCTATATCGATCGACGCTTAGGCGTCGATCGCCCGCCGGGGTTCCCGTTTAACCTGAACAACGCGGTCGATACGCTGCTAAAAAAAGAGTTCGATATCCATCGAACCGAGAATACGCAGCACCCATTGCTCGAGCGGTATGGCGTTGACGCACGACCCGTCGCCCACGAAGACCTCAACACCTGGCGGCAGAACTTCGTCGGCATACAACATCTGCACGAGAGTACGAATCTCATTATCACCGGCGCGATCGACGATCTCTGGCAAGAACCGGGCGGCGCCTTCGTCGTCGTCGACTATAAGGCGACCTCAAAGAACGACACGATCGATGTTCTCGACCAGCCGTGGCACGCCGGCTACAAGCGACAGATGGAAATCTATCAGTGGCTGTTACGTCGGAACGGCCTCGAGGTTTCCGACACCGGTTACTTCGTCTATGCCAACGGCGCAACGGATCGAGCGGCCTTCGACGCCCAGCTAGAATTCGAACTCACGCTCATTCCTTACACCGGTCACGATGACTGGATCGAGGGCACGCTGGAGGAGATCCATGGCTGCCTGAACAAAAATCACGTACCCGCGGCTAGCCACAATTGTGACTACTGCCGCTATCGGTACTCGGTAGCCGAAGTTACGACCTGATCGAGGATCCAGCCCCGCCGCGATCACTCTTCCTCGTTTTGCTCCTGCTGCTCGATACCGTCTTCGAGGCCGCGAAGAAATTCGCCAAGCGCCTGACCGGCCGCCTCGTTGCGCGCGACTCGACGCGCCAGGTGGCCGTCGAATGCCGGCGCGTAAGCGCGCTGATTGTAGGCGTCATCCAGGCCCTGCTGATCCATGGCGAGCCAGACTAGCGGCCCCTCAGCCATACCCGCATCCTGCGCGGCGGCGAAGCGCGTTCCACCGAACGTCCCAAGAACTCCGGCCAGGGCGGCTGCCCCACCGAGCGCCTGGCGGCGGGTGAAGTTGGTTGAGTTTACGGGCATCACCGTCTCCTTGGGTTTCGATACGGGGAATACGGGGACGGTCTACCTAAGTCGTAGTTAGGTAGACCGTCCCCGTATTCGAATCGGGAAAAGCTAACAAGCTAACGCCGGCACGCTTAGAATACATCCGTGACCTCGCAACCATCGCTCATTCCGCCGGCCGGCGAACGAAAAACTCCGTTGGCCCACCGCATGCGGCCCGAGAAGCTCGAAACCTTCTTAGGCCAAACGCACCTGCTCGGACCGGGTAAGCCGCTGCGCGAGACGATCGAGCGGGGCGCCGTCGGGAGCATGGTGTTTTGGGGACCGCCGGGCTCGGGGAAGACCACGCTCGCGCGGCTTGTCGCGAATTACACCGACCGCGCGTTCGAACTCTTCAGCGCCGTGACCGAAGGCGTGCCGCGCGTGCGCGAGATTATCAAAGAGGCGACACAACGCCAGGACGTCGAAGGCCGCGGCACGATCCTGTTCTGCGACGAGATTCATCGCTTCAACAAAGCGCAGCAAGACGCGTTCCTGCCATGGGTCGAGGAAGGCGTTATCACACTGATCGGCGCGACAACGGAGAACCCGTCGTTCGAATTGAACTCCGCTTTGCTCTCACGCTTACGCGTGTTCGTGCTCGAACCACTCGAGAGCGAACACATCGGGTCGATCATTCAGAACGCCTGGACGGCGTTATCGAGAGATCAACCGAATACCGCAAGCAAGATCGACCTCGCCGACGACGCGCTCGAACTCCTCGTCCGCCACGCCGACGGCGATGCCCGCCGCGCGTTGAACGCAACCGAAGCCGTCTGGGAACACGTGACTGCGCTCAAGGCGCTCCCCGCTGAGCCCGTATCCGCCGACCTGATCGAGTTGGTACTCGAGCGTCGCCTCGCTCGTTACGACAAGGGCGGCGAAGAACACTTCAACCTGATCTCGGCATTGCACAAGGCCGTGCGCGGCAGCGATGTCGAGGGCGCACTGTACTGGCTCGCACGCATGATCGATGGCGGTGAGGATCCGATGTATCTGTCGCGGCGGGTCGTGCGTATGGCGTCGGAAGATATTGGGCTGGCCGACCCGCGTGCGTTACAACTCGCGCTGGCGGCGAAAGACGCCTACCACTTCCTGGGCTCGCCTGAAGGCGAACTTGCCCTTGTCGAGGCCGTCATCTTTCTTGCGTCCGCACCGAAGTCGAATCGCGTCTATGAGGCTTGGGGTCGCGCACAGCAGGCGGCGCGTGAACACCCGGCCGAACCTGTGCCGAAGCACATTCGCAATGCGCCGACTCGACTCATGAAGGAACACGGCTACGGCGAGGGTTATCGTTACGATCACGCCGAAGGCGGCCATGCCGCGGGCCAATCCTACCTGCCCGAGGCGCTTAAGGGCGTTACCTGGTACGAGCCCACCGACCAGGGTTTCGAGAAAACCGTCGCCGAACGCCTCACGTGGTGGCGCCAGAGAAACGCATCATGATCATCCGCTCGGTAAAGGAATTCCTGAAACTCGAGGCCAGTGGCGGTCTGTTGCTGATGGCCACTGCGGCATGGGCGCTGATCGTCGCGAACACGCCACTGCAGATTCTCTACACTTGGTATCTCAACATTCCTATTTCTATTCAGGTCGGCGACCTGATCATTGCGAAGCCTGCGTTGCTGTGGATCAACGACGGCCTCATGGCCGTATTCTTTCTACTCGTCGGGCTCGAACTTAAACGAGAGTTTGTCGAAGGGGAACTCTCTAGTATTTCGACTCTGGCCATGCCGGCGGCGGCGGCCGTAGGGGGCCTGGTCGTCCCGGCACTGATCTACAGCTACATCACCTGGGACCACGGCGTGATGCTCAATGGCTGGGCCATCCCGACCGCGACCGACATCGCTTTCGCTCTCGGCGTACTGACGCTGCTAGGCGACCGCGTACCGACTTCTTTGAAAATTTTCCTGCTGAGTCTCGCGATACTCGACGACATCGGTGCCATCATCATAATCGCGCTGCTCTACACGACGAACCTCTCGGGACTGTCGCTCGCCATCGCAGCGCTGGCGATTATCGCGCTGATCGTCATGAACCGGCTGCGCGTGACGCATATCGCCGCTTACCTCGTGGTCGGACTGGTCCTGTGGACGAGCGTGCTGAAGTCGGGCGTGCACGCGACGCTCGCAGGCGTCACACTCGGCTTTCTTATTCCCATCGATGTAAAGAACGAAGACGGCGAACCGCTGGCGAAGAAACTCGAGCACGAGCTGCATCCGTGGGTCATTTACTTCGTACTGCCGGTGTTCGCCTTCGCCAATGCCGGCGTCTCGCTGGCCAGCGTCACCTGGGATGTGCTCGTGCACCCAGTCACGCTCGGCATCGCGCTCGGGCTAATGATCGGTAAGCCCGCAGGCGTGTTCTTTATGACCTGGTTGATGTGTCAGCTGGGGATCGCCAAGCTGCCGGATCGCGTGACCTGGTGGCAAATCTATGGCGTCGCGGTACTTTGCGGTGTCGGCTTCACGATGAGTTTGTTTATCGGCACGCTGGCCTTCGATGAGGCGGGCATCAGTTATTCACCGAGCGATCGGCTCGGTGTCATTATCGGCTCGACAGTTAGCGCGATCTGGGGCTACTCCGTCTTACGGTGGGCGCTGCCGGCTAAGGAGATGGAAACCTGAGAACGTTTTTTGTACGACTGTTACCCGCGGTATTGCTACTCGTCTCGCTCTGCGCCCACGCCCAGGACGAGGAAGGCTTCTCCGGGCGCGCGGCGTTCGGCTATCTCGCTACCAGCGGCAACACCGACAACAAGACCATGAACACTAGTTTCGATCTCGGCTGGCACTACGCTCCCTGGCATCGCTCGTTGAAGGGCGCGGCCGTGCGGGCGAGCTCCAGCGGCGTCGACACGGCCGAGGCTTACAGCCTCGATTGGCAGACCGGCTACGACTTTAACGACACCACGTACACGTTCGGTCTGATCGCGTGGAACAAGGATAAGTTCAGCGGTTACGATCAGCAGATCAGAGAGGTCGTCGGCTATGGCAAGCGCCTGATCAACACGGACGTACATCAACTCAACGGCGAGATCGGCGGTGGCGCACGTCAGGCCGACCTGCGCGACGGCGCGAGCCAGGACGAGCCGATTCTTCACCTGAGTGGAAACTATCTCTGGAACATCAGCGAAACGGGAAAATTCACTCAAACGCTTTCGATCGAGGGCGGCTCGGCCAACACCTTTACGGAAGCCGTCACGAAACTCACGGCGCAGATTCGTGGCAGATTTTCGGTGATCCTCTCCTACACAATCCGCAATAACTCCGACGTGCCGGTCGGCACTGAAAAGACCGATACGTTTACCGCGGTCGCGTTAGAGTACACGTTCTAGAGTGCTTCGCTCGCTGCGGCCAAGACAGTCGACCACCGCTCGAGTTTCTCCTCGTAACGCATCGCGGCGTGCGCCGGACTCGTCGACGGCAGCCGTTCGTAACGGATGTGATCGAAGCCACCGTCGAGCGTCGGCAGAACCTGTCGGTCGTACAGTTCCGCCGCCTTAGCGCCGTTAAAGCACACAAGTTCGATGCCGGCGTGCGTCTCGAACAGCCCGTGGAAGTTATTGACGACCACACTCGACGGCACGATCGCCGAGTCCAGGCTGCCCGGCCGTTCGGCCGAGGCAACGACATCCCAAAGCGCGATAGCGTTCCGGGTTAACCGCTCGGTTCGCTCCGCGTAGGGCAGTTCAGGCCCCGCATCGAATAGCGCCCCCATGATCTTCCAGAACGCGTTTCGCGGCTGAGCGTAGTACTGCTGCTCGGCGAGTGAGCGCTTTCCAGGCAGACTGCCGAGTATCAGGATCGCGGCGCTGGACGCGATGATGGGGGCGAAGCTTTGGGAGGACCGCATAGGGCGCTATAGTACCGGACTCGCTAATTCACACGCTGCCAGCCAGGAAGAGCCATGCACAAGAAGCTCTGCTACCTAACGACATTTCTTTTCACGATATCGATGCTTGCCGCCTGCTCTGAGGAGTCACCCGAAGCCAGCTCCGCAGAGGCGACCGGCACCACGATAGCGACAACGGAACCTCCAATCCCCATGACAAACGACAACCCGTTTCTCGCCGAGAGCTCCCTGTATATGAAGTTCCCGCCTTTCGACCGGATTGAGGACAGCCACTATCTGCCGGCGTTCGAGGCCGGCATGGAAGCGCAACTCGCGGAGATCGAGACCATCGCCACGCAGGCCGCAGCGCCCACGGTCGAGAACACGCTGGTGCCTATGGAGGTATCCGGCCAGATTCTGGCACGGACATCCAGTACATTCTTCGGCATGATCGCGGCACATACCAACGACACCCTCAACGAGGTGCAGGTAAAAATCGCGCCGCAGCTCTCGGAGCACAGCGATGCGATCCTGCTGAATGCCGCATTATTCGCGCGCATCAAAACGCTGTACGACAGCCGCGACTCCCTGGGCCTCGACCCGGAGACGCTTCGCCTCGTGGAAGAGGCACATCGAGATTTTGTGCGTGCCGGCGCCGAACTCTCCGAGGACGACAAACAGGAACTGCGCATGATCAACACGAAGCTCGCGGAACTGCAAACCGAGTTCAACCAGAACGTCTTGAACGAAGTCAACGACTCCGCCATCGTTGTCGATACGCGTGAAGAACTTGCGGGCTTGACCGACGCACAGATCGAGGGCGCCGCGGACGCGGCCGAAGATCGGGACCTGGCCGGGAAGTACGTCATCCCGATGATCAACACCACGCAACAACCGACGATGGCAGCACTCGAGAATCGCGAGCTGCGTGAGCGCATGCTCACCACGTCGAGGGTGAGAGGCAACCAGGGCGGCGAGTACGACAATCGAGAAATCCTGGTCCAAACGGCGGTGCTCCGCGCGGAGAAAGCGCAACTACTAGGCTACGCGACCCACGCCGACTATATTCTCAACGATCAGACGGCGAAGACCGTGGCGGCGGTCAACGAGCGCCTGGCGTCGCTGACACCACCGGCAGTCGCCAATGCCGTACGAGAGGCGGCCGACCTGCAGGCTATGATCGACGCGGAAGGCGGCGACTTCGAACTGGCCGCCTGGGACTGGGACTACTACTCGGAAAAAGTCCGCCAGGAACGTTACGCGTTCGACGAGTCCGAACTGAAATCTTATCTCGAACTGGACAGCGTGTTGCAGAACGGCCTGTTCTATGCCGCCACGCAGGTCTTCGGGATCACGTTCGAGGAACGCTTCGATCTGCCCGTCTATCAGGAAGACGTACGCGTCTTCGAAGTCTTCGACCCGGACGGCTCGACGCTGAGCCTGTTTATCTTCGATCCTTATGCGCGCTCGAGCAAACGAGGTGGCGCGTGGATGCGTGCTTACGTCAGTCAGTCCCATCTGGAAGACACGCTGTCGATCGTCGCAAACCACATCAACATCTCCGAACCGCCGGAGGGCGAGCCCACGCTGCTGACATTCGGCGAAGTGACCACGATCTTCCACGAATTCGGCCATGCATTGCACGGTATGTTCTCCAACGTGACTTATCCGTCGTTCGCCGGGACGCGGGTGCCGCGCGACTTCGTGGAGTATCCATCCCAGGTCAACGAGATGTGGTCGACATGGCCCGAGGTGTTACAGAATTACGCGCGCCACTACGAAACCGGCGAGCCGATGCCGGCGGAGCTGCTGGCCAAGGTGCTCGAAGCCGAACAGTTCAACCAGGGCTACGCCACGACAGAGTATCTGGCGGCGTCTCTTACCGACCAGGCGTTGCACCAACTTAATCCGGACGAAGTACCGTCCGCGGATGAACTCATGCAATTCGAAGCCGATGCGCTCGCCGCCGGCGGCGCCGATCTCGCGACCGTGCCGCCCCGTTACCGCTTGACCTACTTCTCCCACATCATGGGCGGTTACTCCGCGGGCTATTACTCTTATATATGGAGCGAAGTCCTCGATGCCGACACCGTGGAGTGGTTCAAGGAGAACGGCGGCATGTCGCGGGACAACGGCCAGCATTTCCGCGAGACGCTTTTATCCCGAGGCGGCAGCGAGGAAGCGATGACGCTGTTCAGGAACTTCGCCGGCCGGGAGCCGAACGTCGAACCATTGCTCGAGCGACGGGGATTGAACTAAAAGAGTTTCGAACGCCTAAGCCTTCGGAATAGGACACGAGCAGAGTACGCGCGTGCCGCCCTGTGATCTGGGCGCGATGTCCAGGCGACCTCTAAGCATTCGGGCGCGGTAACGCATGCTCCTTAAGCCAATCCCATCGACGCGGTGATCCCTGGTCGGAATGCCCGTACCATCGTCTAGTACCTCTAGAAAAATCGAGTCTCCGTCACGCCCGTACTGCAGCTCGATGGTTTTTGCCCCACTATGTCGTATGGCATTGTTGATGCTCTCCTGCGCGATTCGGTATAAATGCACCGCGATATCGGTGTCGAGAGTTCTGTGTTCGTATGAACCGTGAGCGTGGCATTCCACATTGGAATATTCCCTGACGTCTCTCGCAAGCGCCTGAAGCGCATCGTTGAGCCCGAACTTGCTTGAGAAAATAGGCGCGAGCTGCCGAGCAAAGCGTCGAATCTCCGCGATCATGTTCTGCGTCGATACCGTGATATTTCGGGCCGCCTGTGCATGAGGAGAACTCTCGCGATCCAGCTTCAGAGACAAGGTCTGCAAGGCTAGAGAGACGGCAGTGAGTTCTTGCCCCAGGCCATCATGCAGATCGTGGCCGATTCGTTTACGCTCGTTCTCGCTGCTTGCGATGACTTCGCGCTCCAATCGGGCCTCGAGCTCGGCGTTGGCGTCAGTCAGCCGTTGAACGTCTGCGTTTGCGTCGGGTCCGTTGGTCTTGTCCGGCATAGAGTTTCTTATAGCACCTGCTAAGCGAGAGGGCCAGACGCGTAATCATTGAGAGCCAACGCCCCCTCACCGGCTTGACGAACGACCATGCCAACTTCTCAGCCGTCGCGGGCGACGTAGCGCGGCATCAGCCCCGGCAATACGCCGGAAGAAGCGACAACAGCCGTCGCCGCGGTAACGTTTATTCAGGCCGCCGGGCGACTGGGCGATGCCGCCCCTCACGTCATACAGGTGGGTGGCGGAATCTCCTTGTGGACCAACGGCGTCTGGGATCTCGACAACCCGGAATTGGAGGCAGGCACGTCCCGTCATGGCCAATACTTCGGCCACTACGTGGCAATTGAGCACTATCGGGCATCCGAAAGGGTGAAATGGACGGTGATGTCACCGCCGCCGTCGGACATGGCGCCCGGCGAACGGACCGGCGAGTACCGGCTGGGGCTAGAGGATGTGCTGTTCAACGCCGACGGCAGTAGTTTCATCTCGACGGAGGACTTCGCGTTCGCCGTCATCGACGAGGCGGAGACCGGGCAGTCGATGGGCAAGCGCGTGGCCTTGGGGCCACCGGAATAACCCCGCGCTGATCGTTCCTACAAATACGGGGACGGTCTACCTAACTCACGAACTCTGTTGAACTGTCTAGATAGTTAGGTAGACCGTCCCCGTATTTATAGGAACGACGGCCTCGTCGCGATTCTTTGCCGCGCCTAGCGTAAACTAACCACCAATAACAACCAGGGGGACGCGACATGCGCCGACTAACAATACTTCTAACCACAATCGCGCTCTGGTCTGCGGTCGCTACCGCCCAGCAAGTCGATGCCCGCGCTGCACTCTTGGCCTCTATCGAGGCCATGGGCGCGGACCAACTCGAGACGATCGAATACTCCGGCGGCGGCTTCTCGTCGCGCATCGGCCAGCAGTATTCAGTCAACGCCGGCTGGCCAACCTACCAGGTAGTCGATTACACCCGCGGCATCGACTTCGACGCCGGCTGGTCGCGCGAAGACTACACACGGCAACAGGGCGACTATCCGCTGTTCGGCAGAACACCGTTGGGGCCGGAGCCGATCACGGCCATCGTCCACGGCGAGTACGCCTGGGACGTCCGCAATCGCGAGCCGGTCGCCCTTACGCGCCCTTATCTCGACGGCATTCCGTTCGGGGATCTGCGCCAGCTCGAGATCGCGATTACGCCGCATGGATTCCTGAAGGCAGCGCTGGCTGCCGATGACGCCACGGCGATCTCCTTACCGATCATCGGCGCCTCGGACTTCGGCGTATCGCAGTTCGGCCGGCAGGTGACGATCGTCTCGTTCACGTTCCTCAACAAGTACAAGATCAACGGCACGATCACCGACGGCAATCTCGTCGAGCTCGTCGGCACGTGGATCCCGAATCCCGTTTACGGCGATATGGATTACGAGATGCGTTACACGCGCTACGAGGATCACGACGGTGTGATGTTCCCAATGCAGATCCACACGCATCAGGCCGACCCCCGGCTGAACCCGGCGCACAATTACTTCCAGTACGACATCACAAGCGTGACGATAAACGCGACGGTCGAGACGGTGCCGGTACCCGACGCGATACGCACGGCGATGGCGCCGGCTCCAGTAGTGGAGAGCACGGAGCTCGCCGACGGCGTGTGGCGACTGGCGGGCGGCTCGCACCACAGTATCCTGGTGGAGTTCAGGGATTACGTAGCCATCGTCGAAGCACCGCAGAACGAAGCGCGCTCGCTGGCCGTGATCGCAGAAGCCGGCCGGCTCGTCCCGGATAAGCCCATCCAGTACGTGATCAACACGCATCATCACTTCGATCACGCGGGCGGCCTGCGCACCTATCTGTCGCAGGGCACGACGATCGTGACCCACGAGTCCAACAAGCAGTACTACCTCGACATCCTGTTCCATCCGGGGCCGCGGACGCTGCAACCGGACCGCATGTCCCAGTACAACCCGATGTACTGGATCAGCCGGCGACCGGCGCCTATCGAAACCGTGGATGGCGACGTGCGTAGAACCGGCAAGTACGTGGTGACCGACGGCGAGCAGATCCTCGAGATCATTCGCGTGCAGGACATGGCCTACGAGCTGGGCGATCGTTCGCTCGCACAAGGAATTCACAGCGAAGACATGCTGATCGCCTATCTGCCACGGGAAGGTATCCTGATCAATGCGGATCTCTTCTCGCCGCGCGAGCCGGCACCAGCGACGCCGACCACGAGCATGCGAACCCTGAACGAGAATATCAAGAAGCTGAGATTAGACGTTGAGCGGCATGTGCCGGTCCACGGCGGGATCGCGACGCATCAGGAGTTCCTGTCAATCTTCGACTGACGCGTACATCGGGGCGTGATTAATACGGGGACGGTCTACCTAACTCACGAACCCTGGTGAACTGTCTAGATAATTAGGTAGACCGTCCCCGTATTTGAGCTAGCGAAATCGCAGGCAAGTAGATCGGCGGGAGCGTCCCGGTGATCTGACTCCAGCTATCTCCCTGGTCCTTGCTTAGCCAGCAATTCCCGGTCGTGGTCCCGAATGCGAGTTCCTCCCCGGAGCCGGAGATAGCCAGCCCATGACGGTAAGTCAGATCGTACGCATTCGATTGCGGCAGGCCGCTGCGCAAGTTCTCGAATCTGTTACCGCCATCCCGGGTGCGGGTCACGGATACGGCGCCGTCGCAAGGATAACGCTCATCGTCGCGAACTCCGGGCACGCTCGTGAATGAGGATGATCCCGAGGTAGCCGACGACGAAATGGTCTCTCGCGTAATTCAGATGAACACAATGAGCGCGCCTCAGGTAGTCCCGATACTGCGCCCGCTCTTACCGCAGTACGTTCACCTGGCCGCACTTCCAGAGCAGAACGTTCTCGTAATTGTCGACCGCTACGCGAATGTGAAGCGGCTGACGGAAATCGTGCTCGCGCTCGACAAGTAGAGCGCAAGAACGCGCGCGGTTGCGGCGCTCTGGCGATGGGCGCTCCGGACCAGTCTGCTACCATGCGTAGTCAGAATCCCAAGTAGAACGTGGCGGATCGTTATGCAGACGAAAGTACTTGCCCACTGTCTGATGCTCGGCATCGGTGCCGCCGGCACAGCTCAGGCGCACCACAGCCAGATCGAGTTCAACCTCGATCCGGCCGCCATCGAGACGATCCGAGGCACGGTCACGCAGTACGACTTCGTGAATCCGCACGTCTACGTCTACTTCGAGACCGACGATGCCGACGGCAGCACCGCATTGTGGGAGCTCGAAGCATCCTCGACGCCTAACCTGATCCGGCGCGGCTGGAGCGGCGACTCCGTAACGGTCGGCCAGGAACTGACGATCGACATCCATCCCGCGAAGATTCCAGGAAGGCACGTCGCACGCATCGCCACGATGTATTTTGCAGACGGCAGCCGGCTTGCGGTACGTGGCGAAGGCGATATCCCCGGGCCTGCCGACCCTGGCGCGTTTTCGATGTCGCTGTCCGGCCGATGGCTCGGGCGTTACGGCCTGCCGCAAGTCTCGTTCGATCTCGACCAGTGGCCGCTGACGCCGAAGGGCCACGCGGCGCAAGCCAGTTACGATCAGACACTGAACCCGCAGATCGACTGCATCCCGGTAGCGTCGCCCTCGCTGATGCTGTACTCGAATATCTTCGAAGTCAGGGTTACCGATGATTTCGCCGACATTCTTTTCGAGTGGCTGGATGTCGAGCGCGTGATCTATCTCGATGGCCGCGACCATCCGCCGACCGGCGAGCGCTTCCATCAGGGGCATTCGATCGGCCGTTGGGAAGGCGGCACGCTGGTCGTCGATACGGCCAACTTCACCGAGCACGGCGCGGGCAATGCGTTTCAGGTACCATCCGGCACCGGTAAGCATCTCGTCGAGCGCCTGACGTTGAGCGATGACGGCAAACGAATCGACTACGCGTTCGAACTGACGGATCCCGAGTACCTGACCGAGACCGTCACGGGCGGCGTGATCTGGGATTACCGGCCGGACCTCGAGCCGCAGCGTATCGAGTGCGATCGCGAAGTCGCCCGGCGCTTCCTCGACCGCCTGTAAGAACTGAAGGCCCCCGCTAATGACTCTGGCCGTCGCCATCAACCTGACCATCGTCACCGGGCTCGTTATCGGGCTCTACCGGCTTGGGCGGGCGGGCCTGCCACTTTCCCGCCGCGTGCTCATCGGCATGGTCGCGGGCGCGGTCGTCGGCCTGGCGCTGCAGGCGGTCTATTCCGCAAGCCCTGAAGTCATTTCAGAAACGCTCATCTGGAGCAACGTCATCGGCAGCGGCTATGTAAGCCTTCTACGCATGATCGTGATGCCGTTGATTCTGGTCATGATGGTTTCGGCCGTCACGCGCATGGAAGAGGTCGCGACACTCGGCAGGATCGGTGGGCTCGTCATCGGTATCTTAATTGTCACGACGATGATCGCCGCCGTGATCGGCATCGGCGTAACCCTTCTGTTCGGACTCACGGCCGAGGGCCTGACAGAAGGCGCGCGCGAGCTCGCCGTCGCACAAGAGCTCGTCGTCGATCAAGCTAACATCGCGCAAATGACGCTGGCCGAGATCCTCGTGAGCCTGCTACCGCAAAATATCTTCATGGATTTAACGGGCGCGCGCCCGACTTCGATCATCGCCGTGGTTATCTTCGGCGTGCTGCTCGGCGTCGCCGGCTTACAGCTCACGCGCGATAACGAGGCGCAGGGCGCCGCGTTCAAGTCGTTCGTGGAGACGGCGCAAGCCGTGGTGCTGCGGCTCGTCAGAATGGTCATCGCCCTGACGCCGTACGGCGTGCTGGCATTGATGCTGAACGTCATGGCGAGCTCGAACGGCGAAGATATCCTCAATCTGATCGGCTTCGTCGTGGCATCCTATCTCGCGATCATCGTCATGTTCGCCGTGCACGGCGTACTCATCGCACTCTCGGGCGCGAGCTCGATGGAGTTTTTCAAAAAAATCTGGCCCGTATTGGTGTTCGCATTTACGTCGCGGAGCTCGGCCGCGTCTATCCCGCTGAACGTCGAGACGCAGGTACGAGGTCTCAATGTCGCGAGCCCGATTGCGAACCTGGCCGCCTCGTTCGGCGCGACGATCGGCCAAAACGGCTGCGCCGGCATCTACCCCGCGATGCTGGCCGTCATGGTCGCCCCAACCATGGGCGTAAACCCGCTAGACCCGATATTCATCGCGAGCCTGATCGGCATCGTCGCAATCAGTTCTTTCGGCGTTGCGGGTGTCGGCGGGGGCGCGACGTTCGCGGCGCTCATCGTGCTGCCGGCGATGGGCTTGCCGGTGGCGCTGGTGGCGCTGTTGATTTCTATCGAGCCCTTGATCGATATGGCGCGCACGGCGCTCAATGTCAGCGGCTCGATGACCGCTGGAGTCCTAACGAGCAGGGTGCTGGAGATGCCCGAAAGCGCGCCGCTTGAACAAATGTCGTAGGAGCGGCCACCCCGCCCAAACCCTGGCGGATGAAGTCCCTGCGTCTGAATTTTTCGGGCGCTGTCACTGTTGCGGAGCCTCCATTGATTCTATTGACTGGCAATAGATAGGGTACTTTATTAAATTCGATGCGTGATCAGCGCGTCCGTTGATATAAATCTGGGCTTGGATCAAAGAAAGGTCTCGGGTAATCTGGGCAAATGAAAATGAGTATTTTGAAGGCGGCAACGCTTGTTCCCTTTGTCTGTCTAGGCGCCGCTCTACACGCCCAGGACTTCATGGGTGGGAACTTCATGTTGACGGACGCTTTGGACGCGCCCAAGCGTTATTGCCTCGATCTCGAGGGCTATGCCTACATCACTGATTTGGATGCACCGGTCATCGTTCATTCCTGCAAAGAAGGCTTCTTTAAAGATGGAACCTGGTTGGTGGATTATCCGCAACCCGGTCAAATCTACCTGCCGGAATACGAGCTATGCGTTGCAGCAGACACTGCGCAGCAAGACGCGGAAATTGTACTGCAAGAGTGTTCCGATGCGCCACTGCAGCATTTCGCCTTCCGCGAGGATGGCAAAGTTGAAGTGACGACAGATTCTGCGGAGAAATTCTGCCTTGCGGTGGGCGTAACCAGTAGACCAACCGACAATAATCTTCGTCGCCAGACCCGGATGACGAGTTGTGATGCCACCGACGAGTCATTCACTCAATGGGTATTGCCTCGCGAGGGACAAGTTTATCCCGTTGTCATTGCTGAGCCCGTAGAAGACGGTGCCGGGCCGCCTCCCGGTGCTGGCATGGGACCGGGTGGTGCGATGGGCATGGGCGGTGGAATGGGGCCGCTCTTCGTCGGCGCTTGTTCTCCGTGTCACGCGCCGAACGGTGGCGGATATCAATCGGAGTTCTCCCCGAAGATCAGTGGACAGGAAGATTGGTATCTCAGTCGCCAGTTAATGAATTTCAGAAACGATGTGCGTGGCGACCATGACGGCGAGCGTTGGTCCAAGCAGATGGCCTTCCATATCAAAGACTTTTCTCCGTCCCAGTTACAAATGTTCGTGGATTATATCGGGACGCTGGAAGACACGCCGGCCGAGATAACGATTGAAGGCGATACGACTCGCGGTCAGGAGCTGTATTCACAAACCTGTTTGATTTGCCATGGCGAGAATGCCATGGGGAACCCGGCGCTTAATTCGCCGCGACTGGCCGGCATGTCGGACTGGTATATGGTCATCCAGTTGCAGAAATTCCGTTCCAGTCTGCGAGGCGATCACCCGGACGA
This sequence comes from Gammaproteobacteria bacterium, assembly GCA_963581225.1. Classification (GTDB taxonomy): domain Bacteria; phylum Pseudomonadota; class Gammaproteobacteria; order Steroidobacterales; family Rariloculaceae; genus SMWC01. The sequence continues at coordinate 13,322 of CAUZMW010000013.1, read as the reverse complement.
CATCTACGGCGCGCAAATGGTGCCTTTCGCAACGCTGTTACCCGATGAACAGGCATTGCTCGATGTAGTCGCTTACATCAATACCTTGTCACCTCAATAAAGGGACGATATGAAACTCTCAACTATTTTGGCCCTTACGGCAGCCTGGATTCTTGCAGGACCGGTGTGGGCTCATCACAGCGATGCTCGCTACGACGAGAACAGCGTCATCGGACTTCAAGGAGCCGTGACTCGCCTCGTATGGAGAAACCCTCACATTACATTTTATATAGAGGCTGAGAACGACCAGGGCGAACTCGTCGAGTGGGGTGTCGAGTCTGGTTCGATCCCGATCATGTCTCGCAGCGGTTGGACCGAGGACATTCTGGTCCCGGGTGACGAGGTAATCGTCCGGGCCCATCCCGACAAAGGCCATCGTACTCACGTGATGATGATCTCATTCGAGAAAGCCGACGGATCGACTTGGGCTCAGAACGAGGGCGATTTTGGTACGGCGGCGACCGCAACGAGCATGGAAGGCGTTTGGAAGGGAACCGCGGAAACTACGTCCGAGTTCGTCGAGGCGTTTGAATCGATCGCATTGACTCCAGCCGGCGCCGCGGCCCGGGCCGAATTCGATTATCAGACCCACAGCCCCATCGCGGACTGTGTTCCGCCGCCTACTCCGGGCAGCGTCATTGGATCTACTGTCTACCTGAATCAGATTGAAGTACTCGATGATCGCGTGATTATCAGAAGCGAGTTCTTCGACGCGGTCCGTACCGTGTATATCGATGGACGCGCACACCCTGAGAACGGAGAACGGACGAATCAGGGACATTCGATCGGCCGGCGTGAAGGTGACGTTCTCGTGGTCGACACGACGCTGTTTGCAGACCACCGCGACGCGAGCGGCGACGGGGTTCCGTCCGGCGCGCAGAAGCACTTGGTCGAGCGTTTCTACTTGAACGACGACGGATCGCGGTTGGTCGTCGACATCGAACTTTCGGATCCGGAGTTTCTTGCTGAGACGCTTAGAACTACCAAGTCACTCGTGTACGTGCCCGAGCTCGAGTTCTTCACCTACAACTGCGATCCGGAGATCTCCAGACTGTCAGGATTCGACTGAGGGCCGCCGCCTGGCCGCGATTCTTCGCTACAACGGCACGCAGTTGTAAGGCTCGACTTGCTGTCCCGGCAGCCACACCCAGAATCGGTCAAGCCGCACAGGTTCGGTGAAAGTCTCAGGGTCCGTTGTATCGATCGTATAGTTCAAGCGCCTGCCGTCCGCGGACACGGTAAAGCGTTCCTCGTACACTGCCTGCTCGCTCTGGTGAACGCCGCGCCCGTCGAAGTAAGGCCAGCTCACGTGCGAGGTTCGCACCACCAGCGTCTCGCCATCCCAATTCCCGACGGAATGCCCGAGCAGGCTACGCTCCGGACTAGCGAGCGTTGAATCTGGATTCATGTAAACGGTCCGAACGGCATCCCACTCCTCCTGGCGAATCACGATCACGTCGCCGCGCTCGTTGATCTCCATTGGGTAAGGCGGATTCATAATGCCCGGCATGCCTTTGGGCTCGCAACGGATGGCGGGATTATCCCGCACGGGATCCCAGGCCGCTTGGGCGGAACGCGCCGCTTCGGTCAGCGGGTAGCTCTCGGCCCACAGGCGGTTCTGATTTGGGTCACCGGTGATTGTGCTCCAGACTCGAAACATCCCGCGCTCGGCAGCATCGCCTAAGTCGCGAGTCTCAAGTTCGACAATCGAAATCCTCTCGGCTGAACCGTCGGTGAAGTATCGGTCGCCGGAGCCTCGCAAGACGAGCTCGCTGCCGTCCGACTGCAACACGTGACCGCCGGACATTCTGTTTTCGCCGGTCCTAGCAGGCCATCCCGCTACCGTGACGACATCCCCCACGACGAGCTGGTCGGGCAATACGCCCAACTGGCGCAGGCTGCTGACCGAGTTACTCTCAATCAGCCATGGGGTTTCATCGCCGTTGGGCTCGCGGGAAATCAAGGTGAAGGCGATGTGCGGATTCTGCCATCTTAGATCACTGATCACGCCCCGCACTTCGATGACCGTGTCTACGTCGAAATAAACATTGGCTGCGTGATGACCGATCGCCGTACAAAACGGCATCAGCCCGAGTATGCCGAGCGCTCTCAACTGGTATGCCATTCCTCTGTATTTCACGCTCGCACTCCTACGACTCAGTAACCTAAGGCACCACCGTCTTTGCGCGGATCGGAGCCGCCGTAGTACACGAGCGGATCGTCCGTCCGCCATATTGCCTGATAACCGCCGTGGGCGCCTGGCGTACGCTCGACACGGTGCCCCATCTCCGCCAGCGCGACCTTCACGTCTTCGGGCACATCCCTCTCGAAGACGAGGTCGCCGGGATCGTTCGATCTGCCGAGCCACGGCGACGCGCGGCCGATGTGGCGTATTCTCGGCTGGTCACCGGCTTGTTGCGGGGACATGCCGAAGTCGATCATGTTCATCAAAACCTGCACGTGTCCCTGCGGTTGAAAATCGCCCCCCATCACACCAAATGACATGACCGGCCGGCCCGCCTCGGTCAGGAACGCGGGGATGATGGTGTGGAACGGCCGCTTGTGCGGCTCGAGGCGGTTCGGGTGCTCGGGATTCAGGGAGAAAGACTGGCCGCGGTTCTGGATCGCGAAGCCGACGCCGTCGGGACAGATGGCCGAGCCGAAGCCCGAGTAGACGCTCTGAATCAACGAAATCATGTTGCCGTCGCCGTCCGCGACCGTCAGGTAAATTGTGTCGGAGTCGAGTTCCGGATCGCCGGGCATCACTCTGCGGCTGGCGGTCATCGGGTCGATGAGCTTCACGCGTTCTGCCGCATAGTCCTTGGAGATGAGCCAGTCGACGGGAACGTCCTCGAAGTCAGGATCGGCGTAGTAACGGGCGCGGTCTTCATAGGCAAGTCGTTTCGCTTCCACGAGGAGGTGCAGATGCTCGGCCGAGTTGGGTTCGAGTTCTCCAAAGTCGAAGTGCTCGAGCAGGTTGAGTATCTGCAACGCCGCAATGCCTTGCCCGTTGGGCGGCAACTCCCAGACATCGAAGTCGCGGTAGCTGACGCTCACCGGATCGATCCAATCGGCACGGTGGTCCGCGAGATCTCGCCGGCTCATGTAGCCACCAAGTTCCTCCGATTTAGCGACGATGCGTTCGGCTATCTCGCCTTCGTAGAACGCTGCCGCGCCTCCCGCGGCGATTTGCCGGTAGGAATTCGCCAGCAACGGGTTCTGAAAAACGTCGCCGAATGCCGGTACTGTGCCATTCGGATGGTAGACGCCTGCCAGGTGAGGGTACTGACCATTTCTGCCCCAATTACCGAACTGCGTCGCCGCGATGATCGGCGAAACCGGGAAGCCGTCCGTCGCGTAGCCGATAGCGGACTCAAGACACTGCGCCAGACTCAGTTTTCCGAAGCGCTCGTTGAGGAGGCCCCAGCCGCTGACACAACCCGGGACGGTCCATGACAGCGGGCTTTCGCGGGGAATTCGTTCGACTCCCCGCGCGCGGGCCTCATCGAGACTCCACGCATAAGGCGCCCGCCCGCTGGCATTCAGGCCGAAGAGTCGCTGATCGGATTCGGACCAGAGAATGGCGAACAGATCACCGCCGATACCGTCGCTGCCGGGTTCGGTCAGGCCGAGCATGGCGTTAGTCGCAATTGCCGCGTCGACACAGTTGCCCCCTGCTTTGAGTACGTCGATGCCGGCCATGGCCGCGAGCGGCTGGCTCGCGCAGACCATGCCGTTTTGACAAACGACGGTCGAGCGGTCGCTGTTGCGGCGGCGAAGCCGGTCGCGATCGAGTGACGGCCGTGTCCCGGCCGCAAACGCAGTTGTCTGTGTAGCGGCAATCGCCGCCGGCGCCGCAACCGCGGATTTCAGGAACTTACGTCGGTCCATAGGAAACTTTACTCCACCACCATTTGAGTGACGCCGTCGAGACCATCGCCGAGCTCCCTCTGCTCGGTGGCAATTCGCTGCCCATCGGGGTCGACGGTATAACGTATGCGCTTGCCTTCCTCATCGAGAAAGATCAGCGACTGCTGAACCAGCCCGGGCGGCGGGTAACCCCGGGGGACCGTGCCTTCGAGAATATAGAGACGGCCCTCGTTCAGGTGGATCGCGATGAAACTGCGGGACTGATCGGGGTTGGTAATCTGCAGATTGTGCCCTTCGACCTTATCGATATCGGCCCAAGCGTCAAAGGTCACGTCGCCGCCGCGGGCGCGAATATTCTGCGTCGCGTTCGCGATCGATGCCCGCACGTCCATCACCCAGACCCGCTCGCCTGAACTCGCGTCGGTTTGATCCGGCCGCTCCCGGTGCCTCCTCGCTGCTTCCGTGTAATCGACGACGGTCATCGAGTAGTTGCCGGAACTCGCCTCGACCGAGTACACGCGGGCCGGAAAAATAACACCGTGTGCCGACATATGAGTCGTTTCGGAAACCTCGGGAACACCCGGAAGCATGACGCTGAACCGCTCAGTCAGGTGGATATACTCGATCCAGTCCTGGGCGAGCGACGGCAGGGCCACGAGCGAGATGATGGCTGCGGCAACAAACCGATCGAGGTGGGTCATCTGTCTTCCCTTAATGCACTGAGCAACTGCGCCTAGTCCCAGAGCCTCTCGACACCATCCGCTCCCGTCAGATATCCCAGAAGACAGCCGTTGGCCCCGTCCTGGAGTTGGTGGCAGCGCGCCGAGATCGTGTCACCCACTTTGATCATGTCTCGCGTTATCCCATTCCTCTCGAGCCCGCCGGGTCCGGTCGCTTCCAGCGCCCAGATCGCAGGTTCACCGTCGTCGCTCGTGGTATTGATGTACAGCCAGGAATGCGGATTAAACCAATGGACCTCCGCCACGATGCCTTCCACGTGCGTGTACTCCGTCATGTCGTATTGGACATGGGAGTGGTGGGCCAATGCGGTGACAGCCATCAATACCGTGATCGCGGCCGCGATAACCGATTTTTTGAACAGCAACTGACACCCCCGTAATTTTTTTGTACGCTCGCCCCTGGTTTTTATGGCACAGTTTCTCGGGACGGTCAAACTACGAAGTGTGATCGTTAAGCGCGGGGGGCTAGTACTCATCCTCACATCTGATGACTTTCTTTGGGGTGGTTCCAGAAAACGCCGCAATGCGCCATCCATCCGCGGTTTTCATCAGGATGTAGGCGACGCCCTCTACCGACAAGATGTCACCATCCGCTGTCGTACGAACGTTGTAGCCGCTCGTGATAGCAGAGGAATCGCTCAACACGCACACGTTTCGTGCGTTGTAGGTCGACTTAGCCCAGTTGGCCGGACCGGTTCGGCGCCGTTCAGCATACCTGGCGGCGGTCTCCTCGGCGCTGCTATAGACTTCATCTCGACTGATGATCATCCAGGGCACTGTGTGCGTTTCGGCGGGAATCCGTTCGGCCTGGCCCGTCGCAGCGTATTCGTAGTACTTGTCCACGACATGTAGAACTTGTTCCTTGATCAAGGCTTCCTCGGCTGCCGACACAGCCCCACGCTCCTGAGCGATTGCCTCCACCGCTGCTCGCTCGAGCTCAGCCGAGGGGTTTGTCTGCGCGACTGCGTTAATACAACTCAAGGAGAGCCCGAGGCCGATCGGCACGACCAGGACGAGCTTGGATACTAGTTTCGAATCGATCATTTCAGGTACTTCTCCAGCGTCATCTCGATCAGCTCTCCGACCTTCGGGTCGGTGAAGCGGCCATGACCGCCGCCGGCCACGGTGTAGAACTCCACCGGCACATCCGCCCGCTCGAGTGCCGCGACCAGGATCTCGCTTTGATGGCGCGGCACCAACGGGTCGGCATCGCCATGCACGACGAGAAACGGCGCATCGCCCTCGCTGACATAGGTAATCGGGTTAGCGCGAGCCACTGCTGCCAGGTTCTCCTGTAACGCACCGCCTACCAGCTGGGACTCAGGGGAATCGGCCGGATCGTGCTCCTGTCCATCGGGGCGACGATGGGCATCCATCAGCGCGAAATCCGTCGGACCGTAGTTGTCGATCACGACCTGCACCGCACTCGATACATCGAGATTCTCACCGACCTCGAACTTGGTCACGCCGTCGGTGACACCCAGCATGATGGCCAGGTGCGAACCGGCGGATTGTCCCCATGCCGCAAAACGATCCGGGTCGATGCCATACTCGCCGGCATTGGCCCGCAGCCACCGAACCGCCGCCTTAACGTCCTCTAGCTGTGCCGGGAAAATCGCATGCTGGCTAAAACGATACTCCACGCTCGCTACGGCATAGCCCTTCTCGACATAGCCGATCGCCGGTAGCTGATTCTTGCTACCGGTAAGCCAAGCACCGCCGTGGAGATAGATAATGAGCGGCAGATCCTCTCCAGCCGCCGGCAGGTACAGATCCAGTAGCTGATTCTGATGGCCGTCCGGCACATAGTCGATATCGCGAAAAACGCGTGTACCCTTCGGAGGTACGGTTGGTGCTACTAGCCCCATTCCCATCCCCATGGCCATCCCGGGCTGCTGGGCATACGACATCATGGGCAAGAGAAAAAAAACGCCTGCGAGAAGTGTCGAGCCGATCGTTCTAGTCATCGTAGTTCCGAGTTTTTAATGATTATTCCTGCATCAGCGATGGATTCGAACGTGGTGATCACCAACCTGCTGCATCGGCGCGAGCGGCCACATCCGTTAGCCTACGTGCCAAATCGCGACTGAAGTTGCTCTTAAGGCAATGAAAAAACATACAACGCATTCCCGGTCGTCGGATGGTTGATGTCCGGCGCGATTAGCCCCGGCACCCTTCGCGGACTCCCCCCGCCTAACCCGGTCGGCATCGCGACATACTGCTTGCCGTCTACACGATAGGTGATCGGGAAACCCTGCACCGACGTCGCGAGCCGCGTCTGCCAGATGACCTCGCCGGTCTCGACGTCAATCGCCTTGAACCAGCGGTCCAGATCGCCGACGAACACCAAACCGCCACCGGTCGAGAGTACTGAGGTTAAGAACGGCGCTCGCTGATCGATCGACCAGACCTCTTCCATCGTCAACGCGTCGTAGGCCGCGAGCTTGCCGATGTTGCCATTGGTACCCGGCATCTCGTAGAAGCGGCGGTTCGCCTGCGTCCCACCACCGCCGGGCACCTGCGCGACCTCGCGGCCACGAATCTCCATGCAGCTCTGGCTCAACGGGATGATGAGCCGCTCGGTCGGCGCATGAAAACTCATCGCCTGCCAGTTGTGGCCGCCCTCGGTGCTGGGACAGGCCGATGCCCATTCGCCGCGCGCATTGTCGATGATGTCCTGGCGATAAGTCGGCCGGCCCGTTTCCGGATCGATACTCGCGTAGACGTTCTGAAAGATGGTTTCGGTATGCGCCATATACTCGCCGCTCTCGCGGTCGAGCTGCCAGAGGATGCCCGGCTTGCCGATCGTGTAGAGCGTACGCTCGCCGTCAATGTCGACGATCACGCGTTCGAAGACCTCGTCGAGGTCCAGCGATTCCCCGGGTGCGTGCTGGTAATACCAGTTCAGGGAACCGTCGTCGGGATTCAATGCCAGCGTGGTGCTCGTGTAGAGCCCATCGTCGAGCGCTGAGTTGCCGCGGCTCACGGGCATCCAGGGTTTCGCCTGGGCCACGCCCCAGTAGGTGAGATTGAGGACGGGGTCGTAGCTGCCGGTGATCCAGGTCTCGCCGCCGGCACGGTAGAAGTTCGGCAGCTCGCCCCAGGTGTCGCCGCCGGGCTCGAGATCCTGTGCGACCGTGTTGAAGCGCCAGAGCTCAGCGCCGTCGTCCGCATCGTAAGCGCTGATGAAACACTTCTCTTCTCTATAGCGCGCGCAGCCGGCCAGGCCCGTGATGACTTTGCCATTGATGACGATCGGACCGCTCGAGTTGGTGTAACCGCCTTCGGTCCGCTCACCGATCGTCGTGTCCCAGACGGTGTTGCCGCTCTTTGCATCGAGCGCCACCATCCGCGCGTCGTTGGTCGCGACGAAGACCTTTTCGCCGTAGATCGCGAGTCCGCGCATAGCGCCCGAGGCGATGTTCGGGCCGAGGTAATGTTCCCAGAGCAGCGTGCCCGTGGCGCCGTCGAGCGCCTGGACGAGGTTGGCCATGTTGACGACATAGAGAATGCCGTCGTGGACGATGGGCGCGGGCTCGTTGCGGCCGCCCTCGGTCAGGCCCCAGGCCCATTGCAGGCGCAGCTCGCCGACGTTGTCGCGATTGATGTCGGTTAGCGGGCTGTAGCTCCACGCCTCGTAGTTGCCGCGCAGCATGAGCCAGTCGTCGGGATCGGGATTGCGCAGCATCTCGTCGGTGACCGAGGTGAGGTCCTCGATCGCGCCTTCGATCGTGAGGCCGATCAGGCCGGCGGTCGCCGTCGCGACCGGCGCTGCGGCTGCGGCCGCCTGACGGACCGCATCGGGCATAACGCCGTCGGCGATGCTGGCGATGAGGGTGTCGGTTGCGGCGGTCAGCGTCTCGGTGCCGGATTGGGCACCGTTCGCCTGCAAGACAAAGGCCGTAATATCGGCGTAGGTTTCTTCTGCCAGGCTGTTGGGAATACCGGGTGCCTGCGGCATCGTGAGTTGTGTGAAGAGGAGCAGCTGCTGGGCGCTGCGCTCGCCCCAGACATTCATGAAATCCGGCCCGGTGAGCGGTTGTGCCTCGTTGAGCCCGGCCAGATCGCCTTGATGACAGCTTGCGCAGTGCGTCCGATAGGCGATCAGGCCGGCGGCGGCCTGTTCAGCGGTGAAGGGGCCGGAGTTTTGAGCGTGGGCGGTCGCGGCGAGGCAAAGCGTGATCAGGATCGGTGTGCGTCTCATCGTGTTTCCGCTCATTGCAACAGCCAGCCCCAGAGGTTGCCCTCGGGAGCGCTCGCGCTGTGAATCTGGATGTAGAGGCGTCCGTCAAGAAGCATCTCGACCTGGTCGGGCGAGAGTTCGATCTCGTCGGAGAAGGTGCCGTCGGCGGCAGGGTCGACCGTGAGGTCGTAGAGCGCGGCGCCGCGGATACCTTTGTCGAGACTCTCGTGCAGACGTGCGACGGTGGCAGGGCCGCGGAGTCCGTTGAAGGAACCGGTGATAGCCAGTGTTTCTCCATCGAGGGAAGCCGAGGCGGAGCCTTCGCCCGTCACGAGACCGCGGTTCACCTCGTCGATGGGCATCATTGTGAGGCGGGCGGAGAAGGTTTCCTGGGCGTGAGAGGTGGCGACGAGCGCGACGCAAAGAGACAGAGTAACGATAAATACCCTACTCGCGTTCGCCACCGCCATCTTAATCTCCCCGCTTTATTCTTAGGATTGAATGAGCAAAGCCTAGTTTACCGGAGAACACCAGACTACGACTTGCCGCGCTCCAATACCTAATGAACGCAACCGATTGATCTAGTCGCGCGCTCGGAGAGATTCGGACTCCCGACCACCTGGTTCGAAGCCAGATAGTCGCTAACCTCCCCCAGCCCTACTCTCCGCCGCATGCCGCCCCGCAATCCTTCCAAACACCAAACTCCGCCCCAACCCATGCTGATTGAATCCGCCCTGGCACTCGCCGGAGGCGTAGAGGCCCTCGATGACCTCGCCTTGCAGATCCATGACCTGCGAGTTCGCGTTGGTCCGTAACCCCGTATACGAATCGTGTATTAAAGGAGTCGACCACGCAGCGTAAAACGGTGGCGTCTGGATCTTATATAAAGGTGTGGGCTTGCCGAAATCCTCATCCACACCCGCTTCCGCGGAAGCGTTGTACCTGGCCATCGTTTCCTCGAGCACTCCGGCCGGCAACGGATACGGCTGGTGCTCGTTCTCAATACGCGCCGCCAACTCGCCGATCGTATCGGCGCTGTAAAAATAGCCGTTCGGATCCACGTTCGGCGGCGTCGGATCCCAGCCCTGCCGTTCGACCGCATCGCTATCGAAGATCGCCCAGATCGGGCCGCCGCCGTTGCGCTTGCCCTCCGTGTCTTTCGAGGCCATTGCCGCCGCTAGAAAGTCGTAATCATCCGCCGTCTCGTCGTAGAAGCGGACGCCGTCCTGCGTCACCATAATCGCGTTGGCCCAGTCGACACCCGTTAAGCCCGAGCCACCCACCTTATCGAAGATGGGGCTGTCTGCCGGCCAGTGCAGGCTCGAGTAGCCGTACTTGCCGCCGATGTGCACGCACTTGCGCAGGCAGCGCTCGGCTTCGTTGGTCTGCGCCGCCGTTCCCCACAGCGAGGCACCGAGCGCCATGGCCGCGATCTCGCCGTCGCCGCTCTTGCGCGAGTAAGGATCACCCGCGACCGCGTATTCCTCGGTCAGTCTCGGATCGAAGATCCGCCGGAACTCGATGTTGTTGGAATGTCCGCCCGTCGCGATCAGGACGCCCTTCGTCCCCCGGATGTTGTGCGTGCGGCCTTCCGCCTCCACGGCAATCCCGAGCACGCGTCCTGCGGTCGGCGTCTCGCGGATAATGCTCGTCATGCGGTGTTGCAGCAGGATCTCGACGCCTAACTCCCTGGCCTTTTTCTCGAGCGCCCGCACGAGTCCGGAACCGGCTCTAGATTCCACAGTCGAGTAGATCTCGTCCTTGTTCGGCCACTGCTGCGTGCGCACCTGTCGCGGGACCGTCGATGCCATCTGTGGCCCGAGCATCCGATCGTCCTGGAATTGCACGCCGTTCGTCAGCAGCCACTCGAAGGTCGAGGCGTTCTCCTCGGCAAAGGCGCGGACGAGGTCGCGGTCGTTGTACCGTGCCAGCGGATGATCCGGGCTTATCCAGTCCTGGTAGACCATCTCGTCCGTGTCCTCGATGCCGTGCATGCGCTGCACGCTGTGCCCGCCGCCAAGATGCACGATGCCGCCTGAGACCATGCCGTGGCCGCCAATGTCGATGTTCTCGTCAACCATAATCACCGAGGCTCCGTGCTCGAGCGCCGACACGGCCGCCGCGAGCCCGGACACACCGGCGCCAATCGAAACGAAGTCGGCCGTCAGGTCCCATTGGCGGTCGGCCTCCTGGGCGTTGGCCGTACCCGGCAGCAGGGCAGCGGCGGTGGCACCGGCGGCCGTGGCCGTGAGGAAGTCGCGGCGGCTCAGGCCGGCCTTGTTGTTCTTAGGCATGGGCTTGTTCTCCCCGTACTGGCATGCGTTGCGCCTTGAACCTATCGGCGGAAAATCTACCTGTCAACAAGACCACGCTATCTGCTACTGTCTAGAGGCATAATTGACTGCGATAAAGCCGATACGAGAATCGGCTACGCTTAGAAACTGAAGGAGGATTCATGACAGCTGTCCTCGAGCGATCCGGCCTCGCCGCCGCGCTGCGGCTCACGGCGCTGCCCGCATTAGCGCACCACAGTCGCAGCATCTACGACGAAGAGCGCACCTTCATATTAGAAGGTGTCGTCACCGAGTTCGAATGAGCGAACCCGCATGTCTATCTCTACGTGGAAGCACAGACCGACACGGGCGAGGCCGCGGTATAGGCAATCGAGCACGGCTCGACGACGGCGATGAAGAAACGCGGCTGGTCTCCCGAGACGTTCGTTCCCGGCGACGCCGTGATCGTTGAGGCCCATCCCGGCAGAGACTCCGGCAGAAACATGGCGCTGATCTACTCGGTCGAGAAAGCAGGCGTCATGCGGCTCGGCAGAGGCGTTGTCGAGGAAACGCTCACCGGGATCGAAGCGTCGCAGGCCGAGGCCGATGGCCTGCCCGGCACGTGGATCGTGCCGCAGACGCTGCTGGTTCGCTACTTCAGTGAACCCTTTTCACAGTGAATACGACTCTATCGAGCGGACCATACACATGGACGTCGCTTCACACGAAGGCGCCGCGGTCACGGCTCAGGGTCACTCTATCGGCCGCTGGGAAGGCGAGGTCCTCGTCGTCGATACGACGCATTTCGCTGAACACCGCAGCGGGGCCGCACGCGGCATCCCTTCGGGATCGCAGAAACACCTCGTCGAGCGATTCGAATTGAATCCGGATCGAACCAGCATGACCTACCGCTTCGTACTGGAGGATTCCGGGCATCTGTCCGCGCCTGTCACGGGTGAAGTGCAGTCGATGTATCGGCCGGACGTCGAGTTCGCGCCCGTGGCATGCGATCTCGAAAACGCCCGGCGGTTTGTGGGAGATTAACCGATGAACATCATGCGCATTTCGAAAAGCTTCGTTGCGGCATTCGCCATGCTTCTATTCCTGCTCACGGGCGCACAGGCCGTCGGTCAGGAGCCGGGCGTCGAGGTCTTGTCCTCCTTTCCACAACTCGTGACGGGCGGCGACGCACTCGTGAAAGTCACCGGGGTCAACGCCGCGCCTGTGGTGACGGTCGGCGGGACCGACCTCTCCGCGGCCTTCGTCGCCGACGGCAACGGCGCTTGGCTCGGCCTCGTCGACGGACTCAGCGAAGGCAGGAACGAGCTGATCGTCTCGAACGGACGCCACCGCACCTCCCTCACGCTGACCAACCACCCGATCAACGCCACCTTACTCGCCGGCCCGCAGCAGACACCCTTCGTCTGCGAGAACGAAATGCACGGCCTCGCCCCCGCCCGGGACGAGAGCTGCGCGGCGCCGACCGTCACCGGTAACTTCTATCGGAGCACGAGCGGTGAGTGGCAGGCGTTCGATCCCGCCGGCCCGCGGCCGCACGATATCGAATCGACCACCACGGCGGACGGCAAAACCGTGCCGCTGATCACCTGGGTCGAGAAAGGCGTCATCAACCGCGCCGCCTACGTCATCAGCCTCCTGCACGATCCGGCCGCGGGACCGCTGCCGACGCCGACGAGTAACGAGACCGGCTGGAACGGCAAGCTCATCATGTCGCATCGCGGCGGCGTGCGGCCCGGCTTTCATATGGGCGCCACGATCGGCACGCTCGATCCCGGTAAGGGCTACGTCGGCGGCGAGAACAACAACCTGCACGAGTCATTGATACGCGCCGGTTTCGCGTTCGCTGGCGGCTCGCTCATGGTGACCGGAACCAACACGAATCACGTCGTCCAGGCTGAGACCGCGGCGAAGATCAAGGAACGCTTCATCGAACTGTTCGGCCCGCCACAACACACTATCAGCATGGGAACATCGGGCGGATCGATGTCGCAGCACCTCGTGGCGCAGGGCTACCCGGGCCTCTACGACGCGATCATGCCGTGGCGGAGCTACCCGGACGTGCTGAGCTTCAACATACCCATCAACGACTGCAATCTGCTGGTCAGTTATTTCGGCGACTCGGACCTGCCGTGGACGGACGTTCAGAAGCGCGAGGTCTCGGGCAAACTCAGCTTCGGTTTCTGTACCGGACCTTCG
>CAUZMW010000012.1:0-34565 GCA_963581225.1 Gammaproteobacteria bacterium | reverse complement strand
ACCGGGGTGCAACGAGTTTGAGGTAGCGTTGCTACCTTCCAGGCGTCGCGCAAGCTCGTGTGAGAACAGGCCGTTGGCGAGTTTAGAGTGTCCATAGAACGCCTGGCGATCGAAGTCGCCCGCGCCCGCAAGATTGTCGAACTGGATGCCATCCGCCGGTGCCGACCGATGCGCGCGGCTCGAGACCACGACGACTCTGCCTTCGGGCGCTGCGAGAACGGCCTCCAGCAAACGATTCACCAGAATGAAATGACCGAGGTGATTGACAACGAAGTGCATCTCCAGACCACGCACCTGCTGCAGCTCGTTCAGCAGAACGCCGGCATTGCAGACCAGGATGTCGATGGAGCCGGCCTGCGCTTGTGCTGCGTCTGCACAAGCCACGACCGAATCGAAATCCGACAACTCCAGCACCAGCGGCGTTGCGCGTCCGACGACGCTGGCGCACGCGATCTGCCCCTTCTCAGCCGTCCGCGCCGTGCCCAGAACATGGGCACCCCGCAGCGCCAATACCCTCATCGTCTCGTAACCGATTCCCGTATTGACCCCGGTGACCAATGCCGTCTTGTCGGTGAGATCGAGACCGTCGGTCACCTCCTCGGCTGTAGAATCTTCGCCGAACGGACTGAGGGGGGCATCGACGCCCGCAGCGATAAGCAGTGACGGAGCGGCGCTCATTAAGGCGCCACCGTGCAAGATGTGTCGACGATTCATAGCGTTACAAATTCGCAGCCCGCGGTGAGTCTTCAATGGCCAGTTTGAGAGACAGAAGCGGCGCGATCAAGACCGTCGCCGTCGGAAAAAATAATCCACAGATTCTGTGGATAACTCTGTGGATAACCGGATGAATATGACCGCTCGCGCCTGATAGCGTGCGACACGTTCTTAGATTGGTTAAAAAATAGTCAATATTCTCTTTATCAATAAAATCATTGGCTTGACGTTACTTCAGCGTGTATAACGAGAGAAAAGACGGCCAACATGACGCATTTTTCAGGTGCGGGGGGAATGCCGTGGTCACTTGTGGAAAGCCTTAGACGTTATTGTCGCCGACGAAGCTCTAAAGCGGTATCGCGACCATCGGCTGTTGGTTGATACCAAACGGAAAAATCCGCGGCGGCGACCTCGAAGTCTGCGAGCGAATCATCGCTCTGAATGTCGAAAGCATCGAATCCGGTTCGAACCATGAAGTGCAGCTGCTCCAGGAGCACATCGCCGACGGCACGCAATTCGCCCCGAAAATCATACTTTTCCCGCAGGAGCCGTGCGTAGGAGTACGCTCGGCCGTCGCGAAAAGCCGGGAATTCCAGGGCAATGACGGCCAGCTGCTGAAGCCCGTCGCCGATCAGTTCCGGCGGCTGGTCGCTTTTCAGCACTAGACCGATCGCCTCACTACGCTGCAGCAGGTCTTCACGAGAAGTCTGCCAGAGCGCGAGGCCGACGATGACGGCGCCGTTCGGCGGTAAAGCTGCGTCGTCGTCAACGAAAACGAAGGAATCGTCGGCCAGCTCGCCATTCTTGATCAGAGCCATCAGGCGACTTCCTTGTTGTCGGCGGTGCCGTAGACGGCGTCCTTGAACGGCTCGATCCCGACGCGGCGATATGCGTCCAGAAAACGTTCGCCGTCCTCACGAACCTCAAGATAGCAGTCGACGATGGCCTCAATCGCGCCCGGCACCTCTTCCTGCGGCAACCCTCGGCCGAGCCGGTCGCCCAACGATGCGCCCTCATCGGAGGAGCCGCCGAGTGTCAGCTGGAAGTATTCCTTGCCGCGTTTATCGACGCCGAGAATGCCGATATTGCCAACGTGGTGGTGGCCGCAAGCGTTCATGCAACCCGAGATATTGACGGTGAGATCACCGACCAGAGCGAGATGATCCACATCGAGAAAGTGCTGATTGATGTCGTCCGCTAACGGTATCGAACGAGCGTTCGCGAGATTGCAGTAGTCCAGACCCGGGCAGCAGATGATGTCGGTCAGCTGACCCAGGTTCGGGGTCGCGAGTGTGAGCGCATCGAGTTCCTGCCAGAGTGTATGCAGATCCCGCTGCTGGACATCGACCAGGGTCAGGTTCTGGCGATGGCTGACGCGGATCTCGCCGAGACTGTACCGGTCCGCGAGATCGGCGATGGCATCCATGTCGTCGGCGTTGATATCCCCGGGGACGCGACCCGGCGCTTTCAGCGTGATATTGACGATACTGTAGCCGTCGATCTTGTGAGCGATGACATTACTGCCCATCCAGCGATCGAAGTCCGTATCGGCCTCGCGGAGCGCACCAAGCTCCGTCGTCAGATCTTCGAGCGTCTCGTAGACAGGCGGCGCGAAGTACGCATCGATTCGATCGATCTCCTCCTGGGGAAGCTTGAGCGCACCGTCCCTGATTCGCTCCCATTCCTCATCGACGAGCTCGCGATACTTATCGATGCCCATTTGATTCACGATAATCTTGATCCGCGCCTTATTGATATTGTCGCGCCGACCGAAGATATTGTAGATGCGTAGAATGGCTTCGACGTAGGACAGCACATGTTCCGGTGCCAGCCACTCACGAATCGTGTGGGCGATGAACGGCGTCCGCCCCTGACCGCCGCCGACGAGGACCTCGAAGCCCATCTCGCCGGCATCGTTTCGATGCATTCGCAAGCCGATGTCATGTAGCGCTACAGCCGCACGATCCGTCGGAGAACCGGTCACGGCTATCTTGAATTTACGGGGCAGGTACGAAAACTCGGGGTGTAACACAGAGTATTGCCGCAACAACTCACAATAAATTCTGGGGTCTGCCAGTTCCTCCTCGGCCCTACCCGCGTATTGATCGGAGGTGATATTACGCACGCAGTTTCCAGACGACTGGATCGCCGTCACCTCAACGTCGGCGAGTTCACGGAGAAGGTCCGGAGTCTCTTCCAACTTGACCCAGTTGTATTGGATATTCTGCCGTGTCGTGAAATGGCCGAACCCCTTGTCGTAGGTTCGCGCAATATGGGCGAAAGCGCGCATCTGCTTCGATGACAGGCTGCCGTAGGGAACGTTGACGCGCAACATGTAGGCATGCAGCTGCATATAGAGGCCGTTCATGAGCCGCAACGGCTTGAATTGATCTTCGCTCAGTTCACCGGCAAGGCGACGTTCGACCTGGCGGCGGAACTGCTCGACGCGCTCTCCTACGAGCTTGTCATCGAATTCATCGTATCGATACATTCTTCTTACTCACTCTCGACGAGTTGGTCGGTGCGCACAGACGGACCAAACGCGCGAATCGCTTCGCGGACCTCAGCCGGGCGACGTTCGCCGTTCTCAACAACTACCTCAATCGGATAGGGATCCACAATTTCACAATTCTGAACTGCCTTCTCGGCAACGACCAATAGCCGTTCAGTATCTTCCTCCGTGTCCAGCAGAACGCCATCGTCTATCGATACGGGCCAACCGGCTTCGGCGTCCATAAACACGACGCGCCCATCGACTAGGCGGCTAGCGATGATCATTTGCATTGAGACTTCCGAAGCTGAGGCGGGAGGGATACCTGGATGGCTAAGGATACACGGCTGGAACGACGCCCTTATGCCAATCCTGCAGAACAATATGCGAAAACTCAGATGATCTATCCCAGATCGGGAGATGCTTCGCTTCCCGGATACCTGATAGACGGTTAGGGGAAACCCCGATTGACCCAGGCTGATAATAGAATTAATTTTTCTACGAATTCCGGATAGGGGTTTCCGCCAACTATCTGGAATTTCTGGAAGGCCCGGCGTAAAAACCGGCTTTTCTTTACTTAACAAGCAATTAGGGGAAACCCTGAATCGGCCCCAACCGTGAATCCCATCACATACCAGGTTAACCGATTCTTGAGACGACAACATGGGTGACAAAATGGGAGGCGCGCGGAAGCTCCGCATCCAGTCTACCGTCGGCATGCAGGTAGTAGGTCCGAACTTCCGTGCCGGGCAAGGGCCATGCGTCCGCATAGTGGATGTCACCGTCATAGAAAGCGTTGCGGCGCTCGTAGCGGACTCGCAGAACGTCTCGGATACCGGTGTCGATGCCTTTGAGAAACTGGTCGAAGAGGCGCCGCTGCCTTCCGTTGGTATCCGCGGCCAGTACCGTTTTGGCGAGAAATGGCGTTTTGTGGGTAAGATCAACTGGCTGGACGTGTCCGCTGGTGAGCACCGCGGAACCTTTTCCGATACGCTCTTGACCGTGGAGCACGACACATGGGACAGGGTCGGCTTCGGCATTAACAGCTTCGGCCTCAAACTGGAGTCCCGTGATAGCGGGCTCAGGGGAATCGTCGACATCAACTTCGATTCATTGGTCGTTTATTTCAACGGTCACTTCGGCCGCGACTAAGGCAGCTAAATATGGCTACTTTTGATCTCGACGGATTCGTAGAGGATATAAAGCAGGCCCAGATGGATGCGGACGGCCAGGCCGCCGTCGAAGAGGTCCTCGGACGTGCCGTCTCCGACCCGAACGCGATCGTCGCAGAGCTCGGGGAACCCGAGGAGGCTGATCTCCACAAGTTGTACAGCGACAATGACGTAACAATCCTGCACGTGATATGGCCCCCGCTGATCTCGCTGTTACCTCACAACCACAACTTGTGGGCCTCCATCGGAATTTACACGGGCCGCGAGAACAACATCGTTTGGAAACGTACGGGCGAGGTCATTGAGGCAACGGGCGCGGCAGCGCTATCGGCGAAGGACGTCTATCGGCTCTCCGAAGATGCGATTCATTCGGTCACAAACCCGATTGAGCGATTCACTGGCGCGATCCATGTCTACGGCGGGGATTATTTCGCGCCCGGCCGAAGCGAGTGGGATGCCGAGACGCTGCGCGAACGGCCCTTCGATCTCGAATCCGCACGGCAGAACTTTCGAAAGTCGGCCGAGCGTTTCTATGCGGTTCCTTAAGGAGCATTCAACATGAGTCCATTTTCACGACCTAGCGGCCGTCTCATCCGAATCTTGAGCGGCATCGCATTGACGATAGGGATCGCGGGTTGTCAAGCCGTGGGGCCGCACTTCGAATACATCCACTTACCGGGCACTGAGCCGGCAGCGGGCGCCAACATGCCGTTCACCTCTGCGATGAAGGTGCGCTCCGGCACGATCCTGTTTCTATCCGGCACGAGCGGCGCGCCCGTCCCGCATAGCCACCCTCACGACCCCACGGAATTCGATCATCTCGACTTTGGCGTCGAGGCGCAGACGATCAGAGTTATGGAACGGATCAAGTTGACAGTCGAGGCCGGCGGCGGGCAGCTCAGCGACGTTGTTCAAGTTACCCGATTCGTTAAAGACGTCGGTAACAATCAAGACGGGATCAATGCGGTTATGAATCGTTACTGGGGGCCGGATCATCGCCCTGCAAGCACGACGGTGGAGATTGTCCGCTTGGCGAGCGACCCGCGGTTCATACTCGAGGTCGAAGCCGTGGCGGTTATACCCGATTAAGAAACTGTGGGCTTGCCGGTTACCACGGTAGCGAATCGCCGTTCGCGTGCCAGAACGTACCGGTGTCCGCGAGCGTTAGCGTGTCCATGCGTTCGATGAGCCCTCGCGCGGCCTCGTCCGGGCCCGTGAAACCCTGACCCCGAGTCATCCCGGTCCTAACGTAGCCGGGATGCAGCAGAAAGACCGCGATCCCTCTCGCTTTGAGATCGTGGGCGAGGTTCACGCCAACCATGTTCGCGCCCACCTTCGAGATTCGATAGCCGTACATGCCGCCCGAACTATTATCCGCCATCGAGCCGACGCGACTGGTGAGGATGCCGATTTTTCCGGACTCCGCCATGCACGGAATCAATGCCGAAATAACTCTGAGCGGCCCGAGCGTATTGACTTCAAACTGGCGACGTAGTCGGTCCCAGTCCAGGCTATCGAGTTCTTCCGAGGTAAGAATGCCGGCATTGTTGATCAGCATATCGATGGGCTCGTCACCCAGGCGATGTGCGAAGTCGGCCACCGACTGCTGATCTCCGACATCGACGTTCTCGAATACGTCAACGTCCAGTGCGTTGAGTTCCGCGGACGATGCTCGACACGTGGCGGCAACGGTGTCGCCTCTTGCGACGAGCTGCCGCGCAAGCTCAAGCCCGATACCGCGATTGGCGCCTGTAACGACGGCTCTGCTCATCAGCGCCTATTCGGTAACCGTTCCACTTGCCGAAGTCGATCAGCGCAGCGCGAGATCGAGCGCCTCACGCACCTCAGCATCCCAGAACTCCGATAGCGTCCGCCCGGGCGGAAGATCGGTAGACGCCCGACGGTAAGAAACGACTCCGCTGCCATCCACAACCATCAGTCCCGGTATGAACTGGACGTCGTAGGCCGTGGCGATCGCGTCACCATCCAGAATACCGATGACGGGAAAGCCCAGCCCCTCGAGATACGCGACCGGGTCGCCAACCCCTCTTTCAAGAGAATTGATCGCGACAATCCGGACACCGTCTGCAGCGTAGTCGCTTTGAATCGATTCCAGATAGGGTATGAACGCCTTACAGTAGGGACACCACGTTGCCCAAAAAACGACAACCGTAGGGTTTCCTTCGGCGAGGGCAGGAAACGAGACCGACTGACCCCGGACATCGCGGCCAACCCAGCCCGGCGCACGATCTCCCGCCTCGACCGCCCACCCAGCCGCCGTCCACACCAGAAGCGCAAGCGTTAATACGGAAAGTCTTGATGCCATAACGGCTCCGCCCAGTTGAGTTGAGTTGTTCTATTGTATCTATGAGCCGCGAGAACCGGTTTCGTTCCGCGAATGTTCAACCTGCGTGGGACTTCGGCTACTTATCCTTGGCGTTGCCGCCCCACATTTCTCGATGAGCCTCTTCCGCGGCGCTGCGAACTTTGGAATGTCTCTTGGACAGCAGCAGGCTGTCGGGCGAACAGACTCGCGCCCGGATTACACCGAGATCGCTGGCCGCATCGAACAGGTTCGGGTACCAACGTTTCCAGCCGGGAAACAGTCGTTCGACTTCGTCGCCAAGATTCATCCTTAGTGCATCGTGTCAGTTCCAGTCACAATCTACAATAGACCAATGAGCGGCACAACAGGCGGCTTCTCAATCGCGGAAACGCGGTCAGAATCACAACATCTCTGATAGGTCGTTATCGTGACGTAGCAGGATCAGCTGCGCCCAGTAGTACCGCGATATGCGCGGTCCGGGTACTGGACTCCAATGCGATTTTCGCGGTCATCGTCAATGGCACCGACAGCAACATGCCGATCGGCCCGAAGACCCAGCCCCAAAACAGTAGTGAGAGAAACACTACGAGGGTAGACAGCCCCAGCCCGCGTCCCATGACGCGCGGCTCGATAACACCACCGATCGTGATATTGAGTACGAAATAGCCTACGCCGATCATCGCAGCCTGACCGAATCCGAATTGGACCAACGCCAACACAACCGGCGGGATCGCGGCGATCAGAGACCCGATACTCGGTACGTAGTTAAACAGGAATGCAAGCAGCCCCCAGAGCAACGGGAAATCCAGTCCGAACGCGGCAGTCAACGTTCCGGCCAAAACGCCGGTGACGAGACTCACGACCGTCTTAATTCCGAGGTAGCGCTGCACGCCGCTCGTAAAGCGTTTGAAATACTCGGGATCGCCCCGAGAGGACGTCAGCACTAACTGCAGCTTGCCGGGGAAACTCGAGGCCTCCAGTAATAGGAAAACGACGGTAAATATGATCAGGAAGAAATTGGCGAATAGCCCTTGTAGTCTGCCGAAGAGAGTGGCGACCAAACCCATGGGAGACGCCGGCTGAATCTGCTCAAGCAAACCGGTTATAGAAACTTCCTGGTCAAACCGTGCCGCAACCGTCGCCAGTTTGTCGGTAAGCTGTTGTTCGTAGAACGGGAGTCGCGACGTGAATTCCGCGATCTGGCCGCCGACAAATACGCCGACCAGGGCCAGTGCGCCGATAATTGCCAGCACGACGATTGCGACGGCGATACCCGCCGGGACTCTGAGGTGCGTCAAGGAGCGCATCAGCGGCATGCAGATGACAGCCAGAAAAGCCGCGACAAGAAACGGCACGAGTATCACGCTTGCCGCCTGCATGCCATAGACCAGCACGACAACGGCCGCCGCTGAAACTAGAGCGATCGCGCCCGAACCCGGCTTCGATGAACCCTCGATGAGTCTCTCCATCAGTCGTCAGGCTAAACTGTACGCCCTCACGCCCCGATACCCAAGCCTGGCCGGCAAGCCTCACCTGACGGCTACCGACTGATCGCTGTGTCGATCCAGCGCTCCGATCGATCAACGATGATCAGCTAGCGAATAAAACCCATGCTCTCGAGCTTGATCAGAATCGAATGGGCAGCCAGATCCGGGGTAAGGTTCGATGTATCGATGCGCATCTCCGGATCGGCAGGATCCTCATAAGGATCGTCGATCCCGGTAAATCCCTTGATCAGCCCTGCGCGAGCTTTCGCATACAGCCCCTTGCGATCACGCGTCTCGCAGACTTCGATGGGTGTCGCGACGTGTATCTCGACGAATCCTCCGAGTGGGTCTATCAGATCGCGGACCGAGCGTCGGGTTGCGGTGTAAGGCGCGATAGGCGCACAGATCGCGATCCCGCCATTCTTCGTAATCTCACTCGCCACGTAACCGATACGCAGAATATTGAGATCGCGATGCTCCTTCGAGAAACCGAGTTCGCTCGATAGGTTTTTACGGACGACGTCACCGTCGAGCAGCGTAACCGGCCGACCTCCCAACTCCATCAACTTCACCATCAGGGCGCTGGCGATCGTGGACTTACCGGATCCAGACAGCCCGGTGAAAAACACGGTAAAGCCCTGCTTGTGGCGCGGCGGATGTGTTTTTCGAAGTTCCGTGATGACTTCAGGGAACGAGAACCACTCAGGGATGTCGAGGCCTTCCCGGAGGCGCCGGCGCAACTCCGTACCGGAGATCTGTAAGACCTTCACATCTTTCGCCACCTCGTCTTGCGGCTGATACTCGGCGCGGTCTTCCACGTACACCATGTTCTTAAACGGCACCATCGTGATGTCGAGTTCATCCGCATGCTCTTGCATCAGTTCCTGCGCGTCATAGGGACCGTAGAACGGCTTGCCTTCGCTGTCCACGCCGGGTCCCGCGTGATCGCGGCCGACGATAAAATGCGTGCAACCATAATTCTTTCTAATCAGCGCGTGCCATAGAGCCTCCCGCGGCCCTCCCATGCGCATGGCTAGCGGCAGCAAGCTCAGCATCGTGGTCTTATCCGGATAATGGTCCATCAGTTTCTCGTAGCAACGTACACGCGTGAAGTGATCGACATCGCCGGGCTTCGTCATCCCGACGACAGGCTGAATCAATAGATTCGCCTGAATCTCCTTCGCGGCACGAAACGTCAGCTCCTGATGCGCCCGATGCATGGGATTTCGCGTCTGGAACGCCACGACCTTCCGCCAACCGAGTTTCTCAAACTGCGCCCTGACCTGTGCCGGCGAGTCGCGCAGGTGTCTGAAGTCGTAGTGATGCGGCGGCTCGACGCCTCGCAGAGTCCCGCCCAGGTACACGTTATTAGCCTGGTTATTGAGGTAATGGACAGCGGGATGCGCCTCGTCCGCTGTACCGAATACCGCGAGTGCCTCGGCTTTCTTGTCGGGGCTGAACTTGCTGCCGACTTCCATCGTCGCGATCAGGACTCCCTCTTGATCTCGCAACGCGATATGTTTACCGGGCTCGATCGATTCCGCGAATTCCTCTGTTACATCCAACATAATCGGCATCGGCCACATGACACCGCTCGCCAGACGCATATCCGCGAGTACACCCTGATAGTCGTCAGCGTCCATGAATCCTTCCAACGGAGAGAACGCGCCGTTGAGTAGCATTTCCAGGTCGCTGAGCTGACGCATGGTCAGGTCCCACGACGGAAGATCCCGCGCGAGGACTTTCTCGTCCTCCGCATCCTGCCTTTCTATATAAAGATTCTTTAACTCCCCTCCGTGGGGTTTCTTGTACGCGCTCACTAGGTCTCCTTAGGTTATATCCCTAAACACGGCTTATACGCCGATTGATTGAAAGACGAATTATCGCCGCCAGAGGCGGCGATCACTATGTACTAGTTCCCAGATAGCTGCTCGGCAGCCAGATGAATTCCCGCAGCATTGATCGCAGGCAGATAAGTGGCTTCTTGACCCCGAGTTTTCAGGGTCTTTTTGACCATGATCTCAAGATTAGGCCTTTTCTCCGCCGGGTCTTCAGCCTTACCGATACCGCCACCGAACTCGACGATCGTGTCAATGCCTTTATCCAGCGCCGTCGTCATGCAGCCGAGCCACCGGACCGGGTTAAAGAGTTGAAAAAACAACCGCGATCGTATCGCCTGCGCATCCGACTCATGGGCTTCGCCCGTGTAATTCGCTAATACTGCAAGCTCCAACGCCCCGAACTCGGCTTCCGCGAGGATGCTCCGAAATCGCTTCGCCGCGTCGACCATAAGATAGGTATGAAACGCACCTCCGGTACGCAAACGGAACGCCCGTTTCCGTGGGTAATTTGCCGTCAGGTCTTCTGTCAACGCATCGAGGTCGTCGTCTTCCCCGGCGATGACCGTCTGATCCGGCAAGTTACAACCGCCGATGGCGCAGTAGTGCTTCGCCGCCAGCGCGGCGGCGGACGGCAAATCCAGCGTCGTGGCGAGCATGCTACCCTCGCCGAATTCGCTCATCAGTTCGCCCCGGTGCTTCACGAGCGTCACGGCGTCTTCGAAGCTCAGCGCGCCACCCGCTACGAGCGCCGTGTACTCACCGAGGCTATGACCGGCGGCTAACGCCGGCACGACAGGCTGATCTGCGCCTATCAGACTCCGGAACGACGCCAGGCAGGCCATCTGGTGTGTAACCAGAGCGGGTTGCGTATAGCGGGTGAGGTCGAGTTGCCCGTCCGGGTCATGGAAGCACAGTTCTGCCATGTCGTAGCCCACGACTTCGCTGGCCCTGCCGAAGATCTCCCTCGCGGCCTCGAACTCTCCCACCAGGTCGGAGCCCATGCCACGATACTGAGAACCCTGCCCAGGGAAAATGAAGAAGATCTTGCGTTCGGCCTCGGACACGAGAAAAGCCCCTAATGGCTCGCCACCAAAAGCCGGCTAGGATACGCCGACGGCCGGCCCATCTCAACTGACTGGATCGGCCGCCCTCAGCCGATCGGATCTCGAAGAAACGACTGTGCGAGCCTGACCCAATACGTCGCGCCGAGTGTGACCACATCGTCGTTAAAATCATAGCCCGGATTATGGATCATGCAGGTGCCATCGCCCGCACCGTTGCCGATGAATATGTAACATCCGGGTTTCTCTTCCAGCATGAATGCGAAGTCTTCAGAACCCAGCACGGGATCCGATTCCGCGTCGACGTTCCGTACACCGACAATATCGGCCGCGACGCCGGCCGCCAGCCCCACCGCGTCGAGACCGTTGATGACAGCCGGATAACCGCTCACGAAGGTAACCGTGCCGCGAGCACCCAAGCCGCTACAAATTCCTTCGACGATCTCGACGACTCTGCTTTTGAGCAGCTCGCGCATTTTCGGATCGAAGCAACGGATGCCGCCGCCAAGCAGCACCTGGCCCGGAATAATATTGTGCGCGTCGCCGCCATGAATCTTCGTCACACTGATGACCGCGGCTTGAAGCGGATCGACGTTGCGGCTCACGATACTCTGCAAGGCGGTGATGACTTGAGCAGCGGCGTGCACTGGATCGACGCCCTGATGAGGTAGTGCACCATGAGCGCCGAGCCCTTCGACAACAATGTCGAAACAGTCCAAAGACGCCATCATGGGGCCCGGCCGCATCGCGAAACGGCCGACAGCGAGGCCCGGCCAGTTGTGCATCCCGAACACGGCATCCACCGGAAACAGCTCGAACAGGCCATCGTCCATCATGACCTTGGCGCCGCCCGCAGCCTCCTCGGCAGGCTGGAATATGAACCGGATCGTGCCGGAGAACTCCTGGGACTCGGCGAGATAGCGCGCGGCGCCGAGCAACATCGTCGTGTGACCGTCGTGCCCGCACGCGTGCATCTTGCCGTCGTGGCGCGAGCGGTGGCCGAACGAATTTGTCTCCTGTATGGGCAACGCATCCATATCGGCGCGCAGCCCAACGGTCGGGCCATTGCCCGTGGAGAGCGTCCCGACAACGCCTGTCGTCGCGAGGCCGCGATGGACGGCTAGCCCCCATTCCTCAAGCCGCTCCGCGACCAGACCAGCGGTTCTCTCCTCCTCGTAAGCGAGTTCCGGATGGGCGTGGATATCGCGGCGCCAGGCGACCATCTCATCCTTGTTGGCCGCGATTTCAGGAATGATCTTCATACGCAGATTCAGTCTTCAGTGGGCAGCCCATTTACAGCGCCAGGCCTAAGCCTGGCACGGTAAACGCCAAACACCGTAAACGCAAAGTTTGACGGGCGCCATTGATATTCTGGAACCCCTGCGCTAAATAAGGTGGCCATGGCCGATACTGCAATCCCGACGCGCAGCCTGCTCTCCATCAGCAAGCGGCGTAGACGAAAGTCACCACCAGCGTCGTGAATGGCGAGTTAGCGAAGTCGTAGAACGCCCAGGACCAGACCGCTCGCGACCCATCTGAGTTGAGATTCAGCATGAGCTATCTCGCTCGGCCGACAGCGGTTTCACGAAAATCCCTCGTTAACCTGTCACGACAGGCACGAGCGGGTTGCCCCCAAAACGATCGAGCCACAACGGTATCGCGTCCACATTACAGACATGATCCGGCACTTCCCCTCTCAAAGCGGCCATCGTCGCGTCCGTTGCCCACGGAATAGCCGGCGCGAGTGTTCCCGGCACGTTGGCGCTGACCATATGGGGAGCGAGTAATACTTTGTCGCCCATCCCGAGGACCCGGTCATCAATCTCGGGCGGTTCCTTAGGCAGCACGTCCAACGCCGCGCCCGCCAGTCTGTCTGACGCCAGCGCATCGCAGAGCGCGTCGATATCGACGACGGGCCCACGGGACGTATTGATCAGGAACGCGGACGATTTCATCAGCGCTAACCGTTCCCGGTCGATAAGGCCACGCGTCTCTGCGGTGAGATTGCAGTGCAGCGTGACGACATCGGACTCCGCCAACAAGTCGTTCAAATCGACTGGCCTGGCGTTATGGTGGACGAACAGAGCGTCATCGACATAGGGGTCGCAGGCCAGGAGCCGTACTCGCCAGGGTGCGAGCAAATCCGCGACGCGCGAGCCGATCCGGCCCAGGCCGATAATTCCTACCGTGATCCCGGCATAGCCGTCCTGGCGTACGCCGAGATAGGTCCCCAGCAGCGAGGAATCCCGCCAGCCGCCGTCCTTGACGTGTCGATCCCGCTCGCGCACGCGCTTCAACAACGCGAGCATAAACGCGATCGTGCCCTCAGCCACACCGCCCCAATTGGCTTCCGTGGGGCAGTGTGTAACGAGAACGCCCAGCTCTGTCGCCGCGTCCAGATCGACATCCTCAACTCCGATCGAATACTTGGAGATGATGCGCAGATCGGGCAGCCGCTCAAAAAACGAACGATCGATCGGCATGCGTTTGATCGTCGCACCCATCAACGCGTCGGCCCCTTCGGCTATCTTCAGCAACTCGTCCCGATCGATACCGCTACGCCACGACGCGTCGCCGAGCACCACCTCACAGCCCGCTGCCTCGATCAGCCGATGAGAGTCTCCGGACTTGTCGATCGGGACATAGATACAGACGCGGGGCTTCGCTTCTGAACTAGCCCGCATGTTGAATCAGGACCGAGAATGACGGCGCAAACCGAACACTAAAGCTGACCGCCGAGCTCCTGATAGAGTCCCGTGAGGAAGCGCTCCGGGTCACCCCACTTCGCTTCAAACTCCGCTGTCGTCCCGGCAGCGGCGACCTCGGCGTAAGACTTGCCGTCGTCGATCAGCGCTGAAACGCGATCCATGACGATCAGGATCATGTCGCGAAACTCAACGACGTCGTCACGCGTCGACACATTACCGTGACCCGGGATGATCGCCGTATCGGGCCCGGCCATGCCGATCGCGATCGCAAGGGCGTCGAGCGTGCCGGGCAGTCCGCCCCCGTTACTCAGATCCATGTACGGAAAATTGTTCGTCCTGAACACGTCGCCCAGATGCAGCACGTTGGAGCCGCGGAAGTGGATAAAACTGTCGCCGTCGGTATGCGCGGGCGGCACGGAGAACGCGTGCACCTCCTCCCCGTTCACGTGCAAGGTAACGGTATCGCTGAAGGTCACGACGGGTAACGCAGCATGCGTAGTCGACGCATCGACCATACGCATGCGGACGCGATCGTTGGCGAATATCAGAACGCCGGCGTTGCCGAGATTCTCATTTCCGCCGATATGATCCCCATGGACGTGGGTATTGATCAAGAAGCGGACCTCTTCATCGGTCACCTCACCAATCGCTGCAACGATCCGGTCCGTGAGCGGCGCGAACTGATCGTCGATCATGATGACGCCATCATCCCCGATCGATAGCCCGATATTGCCACCGCGGCCTTCGAGCATATGAATGTTGCCGGCCACGTGGCTGATGCGAAGATCGATTGCGTCCCAGTCGACCGGCTCCTGCGCGTTAACGGCGCCAATCGCTAGACCGGCGAGACCTAACAAGACACAACGATTGAGGTTATTGGATTGCATAGCGTTCTTCCTATTGTTATGACACCAGGAGGCGATTCCGACACGGCTATGATCGGGCGAACGGCGTCGTGATTCAATAGTCGCTGGCTTCGTGCGGAATCGGCCAAGGCTGGCCGGACGAGACTGACTGCCAAGAAAAAGGGGCGCTTACGGGCCGCCCCTCGAGAATGCCACCGGTCCCTGCCGGCGGATAATGCCACTCCCCAATTCGGTCTCAGTCTTGTTGTATTAATACAACATTCTGAGTGTTCGAAGAGTCTAGCACATCCGGCTAGCCTCAGGACGCGTCTAGACTTAATCCGACGTTACGATTCTGCAATGTTTTGTTACGACTCTGCAGCCTTTGTCTTTTTTGATACGGCTACAACGTCGCGTCGATGACCTGCTTCGCGCCATCCCAGATCATCGTCAATGAGACATAGAAAATTACCGCCAGACCCAGGAAGCCGATCCAGTGATGGCGGGCAAGAAGGCGAGCGATAAGCGCGGCGGCCAGGCCCATAAATGCCACGGAGAGCACGAGGCCGGAGACCAGCACCCACTGGTGCTCGCGCGCGATCCCGGCAACCGCGAGCACGTTGTCCAACGACATCGAGACATCGGCTATCACGACCTGGGTAACTGCCTGGCGCATCGTCTTTCTCGGCGCATCCGGGTGCCCGAGTGGCGTCCCGTGCACGATGTCGTCTATATCCTCGGCCGCCTGATCCTCCTCACGCTGTGCCTTGAGCTCGCGCCAGAGCTTCCAACTCACCCACAGCAGCAACACGCCGCCCGCGAGGCCTAAGCCCAGTACGTTTAGCAGCTGTATCGTCACCAGCGCAAAAAGTACCCGCATGAGCGTCGCGGCGACGATACCGATAATCAAGACACGGGCCCGTTGCTCGGCCGGCAAGCCGACCACCGCCATCGCAACAACGATAGCGTTATCCCCCGCCAGTATCAGATCGACAACGACGACTTGGAGAAACGCGGAAAACTCAGCGAAAGAGATCAGCTCCACAGCTTATTCTTATCCTTCTTCCCCTCGAAAAGCACCTGCGACATGGCTTTGGTGTGCCGCGATATCCTGCGAAATTCACGCTGGCCCATCAGCCCCGGATTCTCTATGCTTCGAGACCGTTGCGGAGGTCGTCATCATGAGATACCCAGATTATCTACGGACAGCACTGTTGCTAGGTCTAGCCGGAGCCGCTACCCCGGTCGTCGCTCAGGAAACGGACGACGACGAGGCTGAAACCAAGACCATCGCTGAAGTGACCGAGAACAGTGAGCGCTTCGACGGCTTATTCACGCTCTATCGCGACCGCGAAACAGGCCAGAGCTATCTCGAGATCGGGGTCGATCAGCTGGACCGAGAATACCTCTATATAGCCGTAAGTACGGATGGGGTCGTACAGGGCGGACATTTTCGCGGTAACTACCGCGACAACCGCGTTCTTTCCCTATCGCGCCACTTCGACCGAATCGAAATTCGTTCCGAAAACACGGCCTTCTACTTCGACCCGGATAGCCCGCTTAGCCGCGCGGCCGGCGCCAATATCAGCCCGGCGTTATTGGCGTCGGAAAGCATTCTGGCAGAAGACGAGGTCAGCGGCAGAATTCTTATCGATGCGGACAATATTTTCGTCAACGAGACCCTGAACCAGATCAAGGCGTCGCCGGACCCCGACGATTCGCCCGGAGACCGCTTCCGCCTCGGCGATCTGAGCGACGAGAAAAGCAAAATAATTGAAATCAGAAACTACCCGCTGAATACCGACATCCAAGTCGAGTACGTCTACGAGAATCCCGCGCCCGTGGTCTCAGGCAACCGAGACATTACCGACAGCCGCTACGTGAGTATCTATGTACAACACTCGCTAATCGCCATGCCGAACGGTAATTACCAGTCGCGCTTGACCGATCATCGCATGGGATATTTCGCCGAGCAGGTCACGGACCTGACGGACGATAGCCCAACTCCCTACCGCGACCTCATTGAACGCTGGCATCTCGTCAAGCGAGACCCTGAAGCCACAATCTCGGAGCCGGTGGAACCAATCACCTGGTGGATCGAAAATACAACACCACTCGAATTCAGGGACGCGATCAGGGAGGGCGTGCTCGCTTGGAATCATTCGTTCG
The DNA here is from genome assembly GCA_963581225.1 of Gammaproteobacteria bacterium. Classification (GTDB taxonomy): domain Bacteria; phylum Pseudomonadota; class Gammaproteobacteria; order Steroidobacterales; family Rariloculaceae; genus SMWC01. The sequence goes on along the minus strand of CAUZMW010000012.1, from coordinate 17,751 downwards.
ATAAAATCGGCTTCAGGAATGCTCTGGTCGTTGAAGTACAACCTGACGATGCCGAGTGGAACGCCGGCGATATTCGCTACAACGTACTGCGTTGGACGTCGTCGCCGAATCCGCCGTTCTCTGGCTACGGCCCCTCCTTCACGAACCCGCGCACCGGACAGATACTCGGCGCGGACATCATGCTCGAATACGCCGGCGTGATTCGGCGCGTTCGCTACCAGCAGATTCTCGACGGCCTCGGCGTCCCCGGCGCTGAGCTTCCGACATCCTTGTCCGGGTCACAGCTCGGCTATTGCTCGTTCGGCTACCAGATGCAGTTGAGCCAGGTGTTCGGCCGCTTCGCGGTCAAAGCGCTCGGCATGGACTCGGCGCTCGAAGAACAGGTCACACAAGAATTCCTCATCGATCTCGTTCTGCATGAGGTTGGCCACACCTTAGGCTTTGCCCATAACTTTGCGTCTTCTCATATGTTGGGACTGGACGAGTCTTATGACGCAGACGCGGTTAGCCGGTCGGGACTGTACGCGTCTGTCATGGACTACACCGATATCCATATCGCGCCGCCCGGTCGTGAGCACACAAAATTCTTTACGACCCAACCCGGCCCGTACGACGACTGGATCGTAAACTACAGCTACTCGGCCGGCTCGGGTGACGCGACAGTCGAGGCGCAGCGGCTTTCCGGAATAGCCGCTCGCTCGACGGAGCCTGCGCTGTTGTTCGGCACTGACGATCACGTCATGGCGCGGGCCGGATGGGCAATGGACCCGCGCGTGCTCATGTACGACATGACGAGCGATCCGATCGGCTACGCGGACGAACGGCTCGGGCTCATTGAAGATCTGCTCACTATTGCCCGCGACAAGAACACGACGGAAGGCGAGTCCTACCATCAGCTTCGGGACGCGTATGTTGTCATGCTGGCGCAGATCGCGCGTTCGATTACGGTAATGTCGCGATACATCGGCGGCGTCTATATTAACCGGTCCATCGTCGGCCAGGTCGGTGCGACGACGCCCTTCACTCCGGTGAGTCTCGACGATCAGCGACGCGCGATGGCCGGTTTAGCCGCGCATCTGTTCGCGCCGAACGCGTTCGCGGGGTCCGCGGAACTGTACAGCCATCTCCAGGAACAACGAAGACTCTGGAATTTCTATGGCGAGACCGAAGATCCCAAGATTCACGAGTGGCTACTCGCCCTGCAACGCGGCGTGCTCACGCATCTACTGCACCCGAACGTCATGACTCGCATCACAGACTCCAGACTGTATGGTAATGAGTACGCGCTCACCGATCTCATGGCCGATCTCACTGACGCGATATTCGCCGAAGACTTGCGGAGAGACGTCAATACATTCCGGCAGAATCTGCAACTGGAGTACGTCTCGAAGCTGATCGATGTTGTCAGTGACGATGACGATTACGACTACCCGTCACAGTCGATCGCGCTGTACCACTTGCGAACGATAGAGGAGATGATGGACGGCAGGCGTCGCGGCGATATCGAGACTCAGGCGCATACGGACAACGTCCTCTACGTTATCCGACGGGCACTCGATAGCGACGCCTGAGGCGTTAGCGAGAAGTAGAGAAGTAACACGGAATCGCGGACAAAAAAACGGGGAAGCTCCCGAAGCGATGCCTCAAGAGCCTCCCCTGGGGGGGCATTCGTGCCGTAGTTAGAAGTGCAATACGTTCCGCATGTTCCGAATGAATCGAGTTCGCATCGCCAGCCGCGCCGGAAGATCTTCGAGTCGCGCCGTGACCACGATCTCCTCCATGCAATAGCTTGAAGGCGCCTCGGCCGTGACAACGATCTCCTCCATGACGAAGCCGGGGCTGCGCCAGGCCGGCGCGACGTCGGTCGCGTGGGCGGTCGCCATACCGGTTAACATCAATGCCACACCTGCTAGTACTCGTAAGGTATTCATCGGTTCAAATCCTGTGTTTATTCAGTCCTGCCCCCTACAACGCAACAGTAGCGGTTTCGTCTACGAAGAATCTATCCAGAAGCCGGAAGAAGTCCCAAGCGGAGCTGGAGAAATAACAAGAGAACGGCCGAGCGGAGCCGCGGTGCGCCTGAGAACGGCTGAACAGCGCCATTCTAGATTGGTCCGGACTGTACTCGTTGCGACACGGTGGTCGTATCGGTCATGATACGAGTCCCCGAAACTGTGACCTCGATATGCAATTAGGTAAAAGCACGGTTATCCGTCCGACGCGATACCTTGCCTGTTGGCTCGGCGCTCTACTGTTGCCGGGGACGCTGATTGCGCAAGAAGGCGCCCAGACGAGTACGGCGGAATTAGAAGAGATCATCGTCGAGGCAACCCGGCTAAGCCGGCCGTTGGACCGCGTGCCGGCTGCTGTCAGTGTCGTAACGCAGGATGAAATCCAGCTGGGTCGACAACAGCTCGGCCTGGACGAGGCGCTGACCCGTGTCCCGGGTTTATTCATGCAGAACCGTTACAACTTCGCCCAGGACCTGCGCATCGCCATCAGAGGATTCGGTGCTCGCTCCAGTTTCGGCATTCGCGGCATCAAAATTCTCGTCGACGGAATTCCCGAAACACTACCCGACGGCCAGGGCCAGGTCGACAGCATCGACCTTGGCACAATCCGTCAGATCGAGGTCATACGAGGACCGAGCTCCTCGCTCTACGGCAACGCGTCGGGGGGAGTGGTGAGCGTCACGTCGGAACGCGCGCCGGAAACCCCGATGATCGATGCGAGAGTTACCGTCGGCTACTACGACTACAGAAAGCTGCAAGTGAAGGCAGGCGGCCGAACCGAGCGGATGGGTTACTTCGTCAGTCTCTCCGATTCGGAACTCGACGGATACCGTGCCCACAGCGAGGCGGAGAACACCCAATTTACCGGCCGTTTCAATTTCGACCTGGGCGCTGACAGCACTTTCATGGCCGTCGTGAATTTTACCGACCAGCCCATCTCTAATGACCCGGGTGGTATCAACGCGGCGCAAGCCGAAGCAGATCCGCGCTCGGCACGGGACCGGAATGTCGCGTTCGATGCAGGTGAGGCACTCGAACAGTCCCGTCTCGGTTTCGTCTATACGTTACCGTTGGGTGAGCGGCACGAAATCACGGCTCGTAACTACTACGTTTCGCGCGATTTCCGCAATAAGTTGCCGTTCACTGGTGGCGGCGCCGTGGATCTGGAGCGCTTCTTCGCTGGCGTCGGTGTCACGTATCGCTACGACGGCATGTGGGGCAATACGCCGAGTCGGTGGATCGTCGGTGTAGACTTCGATGACCAGGACGATGACCGGCGCCGCTTCGACAACGACCTCGGCAACCGCGGCGCACTCACGTTCGATCAGAATGAGCACGTCACGAGCCAGGGGATTTTCGTCCAAAACGAACTGACATTGAACGATAATCTCGAAGTGTCCTTCGGACTTCGCTATGACGAACTGGAATTCGACGTCGACGATCACTTTCTCAGCGATGGCGATGACTCCGGCTCGCTGACTTTTGACGATGTGAGTCCGATGCTCGGGATTCTCGTGGACCTCTCGCCGGCGTTAAACGTCTACGGTACGATTTCGACCTCATTCGAAACGCCGACGACGACAGAGCTTGCCAATCCGTCCGGTGCAGGCGGATTCAATACGATGCTCGAACCCCAAACAGCGACGAATTTCGAGGTCGGTCTACGCGGAGCCTTGGGCGAGCGCAGCACTTACGAGCTGGCGATCTTTCAGATCGATGTAGACGACGAACTCATCCCCTTCGAGCTCCAGAGCAGCCCCGGCCGGGACTTCTTCTCTAATGCGGGAGAATCGAGTCGCGCCGGGCTGGAATTCGCTCTCGCATCGACGCCAATGGACCGGCTGAATCTAACTATCAGCTATACCTATTCAGACTTCGAGTTCGATACTTTTCTCGACGATAACGGCAATGACTTCTCAGGAAATACGATTCCGGGAACCGCCGAGAATGTCCTGTTCGGCGAGGCAATCTACAACCATCCATCGGGATGGTACGGCGCATTGGATGCGCTCTACGTCGATGAGCAGTTCACGAATAACTCCAACACGGCGACCAACGACGCGTACTCGATCGCGAACCTGAGATTCGGCTTCGAGCGAGCTATCGGCTCGATGATTCTCTCACCATTTATCGGCGTCAATAATCTGTTCGACGAAACCTATAACTCCAACGTCAGGATCAATGCATTCGGCGGCAGATACTTCGAGCCCGGGCCGGAGCGCAACGCCTACGCCGGTGTATCGGTGCGGTTCGACCTGCGCTGATATCACGCTACAGATACGGCTAATACGGGGACTGGTCTACCTAACTATCCAGCAGCTCAACACGGTTCGTGAGTTAGGTAGACCAGTCCCCGTATTAGCCGTATCTGTAGCGGCCCCTAAAAGTGGATCACCGAACGGATACTTGCGCCTTCATGCATCAGATCGAAGGCCTTGTTGATGTCCTCGAGGCCCATCGTATGCGTGATCATCTCATCGACCTTGATCTCGCCGGCAAGATACCGCTCCACCATGCCGGGTAGCTGGCTGCGACCCTTCACTCCACCGAATGCGCTACCGCGCCAGACGCGTCCGGTGACGAGTTGGAACGGCCGAGTGCCGATCTCCTGCCCCGCGCCGGCCACCCCAATGATCGTAGATTCACCCCAACCCTTGTGACAGCATTCCAGCGCCGCGCGCATGAGATTCACGTTGCCGACCGCTTCGAACGAATAATCGACGCCGCCATTCGTCATATCGACGATCACCTCTTGGATAGGCTCATCGTAGTCGTTCGGATTGACGAAATCGGTCGCGCCCAGTTGACGCGCCATCTCTTCCTTGTCGACATTAATATCGATCGCGAGAATTCGAGCCGCCTTAGCCATGACGGCGCCTTGAATAACACTCAACCCAACTCCGCCCAGGCCGAAGACCGCTACCGTCGAACCAGGCTCAACCTTCGCGGTATTGAGGACCGCGCCAATTCCTGTCGTGATTCCGCAGCCCAGCAGGCAAACGCTGTCCAAAGGTGCTTCCTGCGCAACCTTGGCCACGGCGATCTCCGGTAACACCGTGTATTCAGAAAACGTCGACGTGCCCATGAAATGCAGAATATCTTTGCCGGCGCAGGAGAAACGAGATTTACCGTCAGGCATCACGCCCTGCCCTTGCGTCACACGGATAGCCTGGCAGAGATTGGTCTTTCCGGAAACGCAGAACTCGCACTCGCCGCACTCCGGCGTGTAGAGCGGTATGACGTGGTCGCCCGGCTTGACGCTGCGAACACCCGCGCCGATTTCTTCTACGACACCACCCCCCTCATGACCGAGGATTACCGGGAAAGCGCCCTCCGGATCCTCACCCGACAGCGTGAAGGCGTCGGTGTGGCATACCCCGCTCGCCACTATACGTACGAGCACTTCCCCATCCCCCGGACCGGCCACGTCTACTTCTTCGATTGATAGCGGTTGTCCTGCTTCCCAGGCCACCGCCGCACGCGATTTCATTGTGATGCCCTTTCTTCTTGTGATCGTTACGTTCGATCGAATTGTAAGCGCGGAACACTTACGCCGCCATCGGCAATGTTCGCTGCCGTTATACTCTTACCTGCCGCGACCATTGTTCGTCTTTCGGAACTTTCGACGACTCGAATGCAGACCTATCTGGGACTCGGAGCCAATCTCGGCCACAGGGCCGACAACCTGAGCCGCGCCCTGGAAATGTTGGGCTCGAAAGAGCTGATGATTCGGCGGATTTCGCCAGTCGTCGAATCCCCCGCGCTACTGCCCGACGACGCCCCCGCTGAGTGGAATCTGCCATTCTTGAATCTCGTCGCCGAATGCGAAACCGAGGTGGAACCTGAGAGCCTCTTCGATTGGATCAGAGAAATCCAGACCACGCTCGGCCGCACGGAGGCGGCACGCTGGTCGCCGCGGCCCATCGACATCGACATCCTGTTGTGGGGCCGGAAACAGATTGATACCGAGCGGCTGACTATTCCACATCCGCGAATGCAGGAGAGAAGCTTCGTCCTAACACCGCTGATCGCGCTCGAGCCGCGCATGACGATTCCCGGCCTGGGCAGCAAGACACTGCTGGACTGGTCCCGAGAACTTCAACAGCACCTGCCGTTGTGGATGGGCATCCTGAATATAACCCCGGACTCGTTCTCCGACGGCGGCACGCACCAGACGTGGTCCCGGATCGAGCCGCACCTCGATGCGATGATCGACGCCGGTGTGCATATCATCGACGTAGGGGGAGAATCGACTCGGCCCGGCGCCGAGCCGATCTCATCCGCGACCGAGTGGCAGCGCATCGAACCCATACTGAGAGAACTCGTCGCTCGCCGCGATGCGACTCCATTAGCACCTCGAATCAGTGTCGATACCTATCATGCGAATACAGCTCGACGAGCGCTGGCGCTTGGCGTGGACGTCATCAACGACGTTAGCGGCCTGACGACGCCGAAGATGATCGAGCTGGCCAAAACCAGTAGCGCCGACTGGGTCGCCATGCATAGCGTGAGTGTGCCAGCGGACCCGCTCCAGCAGCTACCGGCGGACTGCGACAGCTATCGCGAAGTCGAATACTGGCTGCTTGAACACCTCGAGATCTGGGATCGGGCAGGCCTGAACCTGAATCGCATTATCTTCGATCCGGGTATCGGTTTCGGCAAGAGCGATGTTCAGTCGCTACAGCTCCTGAGCCGAGCCGGCGATTTCCGACAGCATGGTTGCCGCGTCCTGGTCGGCCACTCTAGAAAATCGTTTCTAAAAGTTCTGCCCGGTGGCGGCAACACCGACAAGGATCTGAGCACGCTCGACGCATCGCTACGGCTGTGTGAACAGGGCGTCGACATACTTCGGATACACAACGTGCCGCTGCATACCTCAGCTTATCGAGATCGCCACGGTCCACTATTGCCGGCCGCCGCTCACACCGACTGACTCATGGGCCAGGCCGTGCGTCATGAGTTCGAGTAGCTTTGACGCTTTGTCCAGACTTTCCTGATACTCCGCCTCGACTTCAGAATCGGCGACGATTCCACCGCCTGCCCAGGCGTAAAGCTACTCGCCGTGCCGCAGCAAAGTGCGAACCGCGATGCTGGAGTCTAGATTTCCGTCGAAGCCGACGTAGCCGATCGAACCGCAGTAGACGTTGAGACGATGGGGCTCCAGCGATTCAATGATCTCCATCGCGCGTACTTTCGGCGCGCCTGTAATCGAACCACCGGGGAAACAATCCGGCAGTAGATCCAGGGCGTGCTTGTCCACCGGTAGTTCTCCGCGGACCGTACTCACCAGATGATGAACATTCGCGAAGCTTTCGATATTAAAAAGATCGGCGACGATAACGGAGCCAGGCACACAACTCTTTCCAAGGTCGTTGCGTAACAGATCGACGATCATCACGTTCTCGGCGCGATCTTTGCCGATAGCCCGAAGCTCACTCGCGAGCGCCACATCTCGCTGTCGAGAGCGCGCACGCGGACGTGTTCCTTTGATGGGATTGGTTTCCACGCGCACGCCGCTGACACTCAAAACCCGCTCAGGATAAGAAGAAAGAAGATCGCCGTGAGGCGTCGAAAGATAAGCGGAATAAGGCGCAGGATTGATCTCACGAAGACGTTCGTAGGCTTGCCAGGAATCGCCTTGTACTCTGGCACTGAAACGCTGCGTGAGGTTCACCTGATAGCAGTCTCCTGCTCGAATATGCTCTTGAACCCGGCGGAAAGCTTCTTCGTAGCTGTCGCGATCGAAGTTCGATGTCACGGTCGATAGCACCTCGAACGTTCACCCGGGCGCGTCGAGGCTCCGGCACGAGACGCGCTCGAGTAACTCGGGCCACTCGCCAAACGTTCGCTCGTCCCGGCCTTGGCCGACCAGCCAGGCGCGCTCTCGCAGATGATCGACGACGACCGCCCAATCGTAGAGACCGACGGCCACGTCCGGCATCTCGATATCTCGCTGAGCTAGTCGCGGCAGCCGCTCGAATCTCCGTCCGAGATCGTAGCCAAAGAAGCCGATTGCACCTCCACTGAACGGCAACCCGTCGACCGCTGGCACGAGTTCGCCCAACTGGCGTCTTAATATCTCCAGCGGCTGATCGTACGACAGCTCAATGTGACTCCCTGTCGCGATCTCGGTCGCATCACCCCGCGTCGTTAGCGTCGTGTAGGGTTCATGTCGAAACGGCCTTGGCTACTACCACGACGACTACTGTCCAGCAGTGCGCACCACGGCGCGTCGGTAAACGAGCGAAATCGCGATGGCGTATCCGCCACGTAGTCGAGCTCGGTTAGTCGAGGCTGAGTCACGGTTTTTTGTTTCGCCTGTTCCGATAGTGATGCCAGACAAGTCGGGCCGCTACGGCGCGCTGTGGCTGCCAGCGATCACCGGAGTCAGCGAGAGACTCCGTGTCGACCCCCGGCAGAATTTCCGCAACGCCATGACGAAGCGCCAGGTCGCCTGCAGGCCAAACGTCGATGCGTCCTAACGCGGACATCAGATAAATTGCAGCGCTCCAGGGTCCGATGCCGGGCAACGCGATCAGCGTTTCCGTGGCGTTCTGGTCATTCATCGTTGCCAGCCTGCTCAGCGAGAGCCGTCGCTCCACAATAGCGTTCGCCAGTTCATAACAATAACGGGATTTCTGGCTCGTTAATCCGAGCGTCCGTAGCTTATCCGCTCCGGCGGCGTGAATCCGACGCGCCGACAGGCTGCCGAGTTCAGCCGTTAACCGCCGATAGATGCTGCGAGCCGCGGCGATCGAAATCTGCTGCTCGAGGATGATCAGCACGAGTGAGTCGATTCCGGGTTTTCGGCACCAGAATTCGGGTAGCCCCCAGCGCCCGACAATCGTATCCAGCTCGGGATAGCGCTCTGCCAGCGCGTAAGCGTGGGACGGGAATGTCACCGCAGTCAATTCGAAATTCTCGGCCATCAGGGCGCGATAGTACACGCAGCGACGAGTCCTTAGGAGCGTACCTCCACGGCGACTGCGCCTTCGGTCCGCGCCCACCCACCGCAGCGTCCAGCACCGATCCCGATACAGCGTAGGCCCAGAAAGCCGAGGCGCGACTGACCTGCCCCCTATTGCGATACCACCTAAAATGAGAGAGTCCGAGGTCATTGTGTCGTGATGGGGATAGGCATGGCAAGTCTACTTAGCGGTGGTTGCATGGTCTGTGGAGCCGGTGGCCTGTAACCTAGGGAACTGTGTGGTCTGATGGTGTTGTAATGCCGACGCCATTGCTCTACGAGTACCTGGGCTTCTTTCAGCGTGAAGAAGATTTCACCGTTGAGCAGTTCATCGCGTAGTTTACCGTTGAAGCTTTCGTTGTAGCCGTTCTCCCAGGGACTGCCGGGCGAAGGCCATGATCCCCTTCCATAGCGTTCCTTTTTCTTCTTGTCGGCTAGGCCACTCATGGCCTCGACATCTTTCTGTGACCCCGCTGGATGGAACCTTGCAACTGGAGTGCTAACTTGAGCAATCCTCGCGGAATCGACCTAACTCATTGATTTTGAGGCTACGGCAGAGTAGGTCCGCGACGAAAGTCCGTCGAATGGCGCGAAAGGGGCAGAAATTCGCCCGCTGCGGGACGCTCGGCGGCGACATTTCGCCCCTGATCTCCTCGCCCAGGGTTCGCGTATGAGACCCGGGTGACGAGTCAGCCCACCTCGGCATATAGCCGCTTGATCTCCGTGGCCAGCAGACCGATACCTCTCGCGACGATGTCATCGTCCTGCGCGTACGAAATCCGCAGACACTCGTCCCGGTGACTCCAGGGCTCTTTCACGCCCGGAAAGAAATGGTGGCCCGAGATAACCAGAACTCCGCTGCGTTTCAGCCGCTCGTATAACGCGCTGCTCGCGATCGGCAACCCTGGCAACCAGAGCCACAAGAAGAACGCGCCTTCCGGCGTATGAATCTTATAAGGTATGCCGTCGAGTTCCGTTTGCAGCTGCTCGCAAGCAGCGAGCGCTTTACGGCGGTAGTACGGTGTGATGAGTTCCCTGCTCAGCGACAGAATCTTGCCACTGGCTAGAAAGCTCTCCAACAGCACCGGTCCCACGCTGCCGACAGCCAGACTCAACACGGCCGTCATCCGCGTCAGCGCCGCGATGATGTCCTCCCTTGCGACAATGATCCCGGTTCGGACGCCCGGCAGCCCAAGTTTCGACAGACTCATACAGAGGATTACGTTGTCGTTCCAGAGCGGCGTCGCCTCGGTAAACAGGATTTTCGGGAACGGCAAACCGTATGCGCTGTCCACAATCAGCGGCACACCGGCAGCGTTCGCCATGCGATCCAGCTCGATCAGCTCCCTATCCGTGATGACATTGCCCGTCGGATTAGTAGGTCGGGAGACGCAGATCGCGGCGATATCGTCAGTAATTCTGAGGCCGTCGAAGTTAACTCGGTACTTGAAGAAGTTGTCTGGAAGCTCCTGGATGTTCGGGAGCTGCGCGACAAAATAATCGTCTCCCATACCGACATCCGTGTAACCGATGTACTCCGGGGTAAGGGGTAACAGAATTCGCCTGTGGCTACCGTCGGAGAACTCGCCTGCGAGTAGATTGAATAGCTGAAAGAACCCGGCCTGGCTTCCGGCCGTCAGCGTGATGTTGTCCGCGGTCAGGTTCCAGCCGTATTCCCGTGCCAACAACTCGGCCAACAACCGACGAAACCGCCGCTCGCCTTTAGGGTCGGCGTAGTTGCCAACGAGACGCTCGAACTCATCGCCACGCGATGCAATTTCCGCGAGACGCTGTTGAAAGATGGCCTGAACCGCTGGGATTCTGCCCGGATTGCCGCCGCCGAGCAGTAACGTCGAGTTCTCGGCGTCGATTGCGACACCCAGATCCTCCATTAGCTCCAATGTACCCGTCGCGCGCGTGTAGCGTTCACCGAATTTCGACCAACTACCAGCCATGCAGCGCTTGTACGCCTGGGATCGTCCGCAGTCAACAAAGGAGCGTAACTTGAGCGAATGTGTTCGCCGCACCTCAATTATGCCGTGTATGATGCTTGCCACTGATACACGGTCAGCGACCCTTGCAACAACTCGAATAACGAGGTCGTGTCGCGATGCCCCTTTGGCTCCAAGCACTCCTGGCGGTGCTGCCTATACTGACTGCCGCGGTCCTTCTGATCGGGCTGCGAATCGCGGCGCGCACAGCGATGCCCATGGTCTACGCCCTGGCAGTAGCGATCGGCTGGTTCGCGTGGAAAATACCGCTTGCGCAGATCGTCGCAGCGACAATCCAGGGACTGTTCGTGACATTCGACATCCTGTTTATCATTTTCGCTGCGATCCTGTTGCTCAACACGCTGAAACGCTCGGGCGGAATCGCCGCAATTAGGACGGGCTTCGCGACAATCAGCCCGGATCGAAGAATTCAGGTCGTACTGATCACGTGGCTGTTCGGGAGCTTTATCGAAGGAGCATCGGGTTTCGGCACCCCCGCCGCCATTACTGCGCCATTGCTCGTCGCGCTGGGCTTTCCGGCACTCGCGGCGGTTATGCTCGGGATGATGGTGCAAAGTACGCCGGTTACGTTCGGCGCCGTCGGCACGCCTATACTCGTAGGCGTAAGGGGTGGCCTGGAAAGCCCGGAAGTTCTGCAGCAGCTCGCCGGGGCGGGATTGAGTATGGCGGACTATCTGCAGATCGTTACCGTCAATGTCGTCTTCATCCATGCGCTCGTCGGCACCGTGATGCCACTGTTCATGATCATGATGATGACGCGCTTCTTCGGCGTGAATCGATCCTGGACGGAAGGCCTGTCGGCATGGCGTTTCGCGCTGCTCGGGGGCTTCTCCTTTACGATTCCCTATCTACTGACGGGAATCGCGCTCGGACCTGAATTCCCATCGATGATTGGCGCATTGATCGGGCTCTTCATCATGACCGCTGCCGCCAAACGCGGCTTTTTGGTTCCCGAGGACACCTGGGATTTCGCGCCCAGCGACGACTGGCCGGCCGATTGGGTCGGGCGGCTAAAACTGAAATTGGATGCGCCGCCGTCCCATATGTCCCCACTGCGGGCGTGGTCACCTTACCTGCTGGTCGCAATACTGCTCGTGCTGACGCGCCTGCCGCAGTTGCCGCTGGGAAGTTGGCTCAGGCAGTTCAGCATCGGCTGGAACGATATCATCGGTACACAGATCTCCGCAGTGACGACGCCGCTGTATCTGCCGGCGGCCGTACTAATGGTTGTCGCAATTACCACAGTCGTCTTACACCGAATGCGAGTCGAGCAGTTCACTGCGGCACTCACCGAATCGACGAAAACACTGCTCGGCGCAGGCTTTGTCCTTGTCTTTACGGTGCCGATGGTGCGCATCTACATTAACTCGGATGTGAATGCACTGGGGCTGAGTAGCATGCCGATCGCGATGGCCGATTGGGTGTCTCTGAACGTCGGCGTCGTCTGGCCGTTCTTCGCGCCATTTATCGGCGCTCTCGGCGCTTTTATCGCCGGCAGCAATACCGTCAGCAATCTCATGTTCGCACTGTTCCAGCATGGCGTCGCGACGGCGCTGGGCATATCCGCGGCCATGATCGTGGCGCTTCAGGCAGTCGGCGCCGCAGCAGGAAATATGATCGCGATACACAACGTGGTAGCGGCATCCGCAACGGTCGGTCTGCTCGGTCAGGAAGGCGCTACTCTGCGGCGCACGTTGTTGCCGACGCTCTATTACCTCGTTGCGACCGGCTGTCTCGGCCTGCTCGCGATCTGGGTGTTAAATGTCGTCGACCCGCTGACCGGATGATTTAGGAATACGGAATACGGGGACGGTCTGCCTATTAAAAAGGTAGACCGTCCCCGTATTCCCGTAGAAGACTAGTCGACGATCCGCTGCGCGCCGGCGTAAATATTAAAGCGGTCGGCCTTCAGGAACCCCACGAGCGTCATGCCGAACTCCTCCGCAAGCTCGATCGCAAGCGAGGATGGCGGCCCCACGGCGGCGAGGATCGGCACGCCAGCCATCATCGCCTTCTGCATCAGTTCGAAGCTCGCACGGCCACTCACGACGATGCCGAATTCGCTCAACGGCAATTGGTCGCTGAGCAGCGATCGGCCGATCAATTTGTCCAACGCATTGTGTCGGCCGACATCTTCACGCACGGCGAGAATCTCGCCCGTGGAACCAAAGAGCCCCGACGCATGCAGCCCACCCGTTTTCTCGAAAACGGCCTGGTGCCGGAGAAGGGCCGCCGGCAGCGCCTTGAACGTGTCGGCGGCAATTGGCATCTTGGCCGTACGCGGTTCGTAATGTCCCTGCACGGCTACAGCGTCGAGCGATGATTTGCCACACACGCCACAACTCGACGACGTATAGAAATGACGCTCGAGCCGCTCCAGGTCCACGCCAACCTCGTCGGCGAATTCGACTCGAACGACATTGATCGAGCCGGTCATTGCGGGCGGCCCGCAGGTAGCAATCGAATCGACATCGGCAGGCCGCCGGACTATTCCTTCGGTGAACAGGAAGCCCGCCGCCAGCTCGTCGTCGTTCCCCGGCGTACGCATCGTACCGAGATGCTCTTCTGCTCACGTTCGCCATCGGGGCCCGTATAGCCGAGTCGAATCTCCAAGGGCTCTTCGGTCGCTACATCATCGGCTAGCGAGCCGGGCTCGTCACCGCCGACCCGTTTCACATCGAATCGTCGGCTACTGTCGTGGTCGCTCGGCACGGTGACAGTCATCTCGATATTGCGCGAATTCGCGTCGAATCGATTTCGCCAACGTTTCGACAGCCCAGCAACCGCATATCCCGCTCGATGTCGGTCTTCAGAATGTCTAGCGCGCGGTCGACTCCGGCTTCGCCCCCTGCGCCGAGACCGAAAAGATAGGGTCGACCAACCGAACAAGCCGTGGCCCCCAGGGCCAACGCTTTCAGCACGTGGACACCGCGCCTGACGCCGCCTTCCAGGATTATTTCTACTCGGTCGCCGACTGCGGAGACGATCTCCGGCAGGACGTCGATCGGCGCGGGCGAAGTATCGAGCTGCCGGCCACCGTGGTTGGAGATCATGACGGCGCTCGCACCAACGTCGGCCGCGCGCCTCGCGTCCTCGACCGAGAGGATGCCTTTGATCGCGAATGGCCCACCCCACTCTTTGATCATCCACTCCGCGTCCTCCCAGCTGACGGTACGATCGAGTTGATCGTTAAAGAAGCTAACCAGTGTCGTCACATTACCCTGGATCCGGTCGCGAACATTGGCGAGTTCTATCGGCGGGTGGGTGAAGTAATTCCATACCCAACGCGGGTGCATGGCAAAATTAAACAGAGTCGCCAGCGTCAGCTTCGGCGGTATCGTCATGCCGGTTACGAGATCCCGCTCTCGGTTACCGGCGACCGGGACATCGACAGTCAACGCCAAGGCGGCATAGTTGGAATCTTTGCAGCGCTGGATGAACTCCCGATTCAGACCGCGGTCCTTGAACACGTAGACTTGAAACAGCTTCGGCCCGTCTGACGCGGCCGCGGCCTCTTCGATACTCTCCGTTGCGATCGATGACAGCGAATACAGCGTACCGGCCCGCGCGGCCGCACGTGCCACCGCGGTCTCGCCGCCATGATGAAAGAGGCGCGACATGGCCGTCGGGGCGCAGAACAGCGGCATCGAAATTTGTTGCCCGAAAACGCTGGTCGACAGATCGATTTCGCTAACATCGACAAGAAACCGAGGCACGAGCTCGTACTGATCGAACCCCTCGGTATTCCGCCGCATCGTCCACTCGTCCCCGGCTGCACCGTCGATGTAGTGAAACATCGCGGCCGGCATGCGTTTCGCGGCCCGCTCGCGCAAACGCGCGATGTTGTAACAGCGATCGAGTGATTTCGTAAACACGGGAATCCTTAAGGTAGGAATAACTGATCAGCTCGTAGCGGCCCGTTGCTGCGCCAGTTGCGCAACGGCTTGCTTCGCGACAACGGATAGCGTGATGTCGCCCTGATCGTCGTAATCGACGAGCTCCCTGGCACCCATCGACTGGCATGCCTCGGCACGGCACAGGTAGAGCGTTCGCGCCCCAGGCGGCTCGGTGCGAAACAAGTGGTAGAAGCTGATGACCCCGTGGACCTCCGCCCGGGAGAGATTCAAGACCTCGGCAATGACGGGTACGGCCGTGGCCGGAATATGCCCTACGTGGTCCTGGACCGCGTGGAGGAGCGGTAGCAAGGCCCCTGGGCGCTGGGCATGGGCCACAGCGATCTCGCGGATCGCCGTGGACTGCTCATCGGTCATCGTCATGTCGTTCAAGGCCCGAGAATTCCCTCGATCTAGTCAGCCGATTATTGTACCCCGGCGGGCCCGAGGCTGATGAATGTGGCTTAGACACTGGATATCCGCGACAATCATCCATCGAGCCGCGTGGCGATATCAGCCAAGTGTGGCAGCCGGATTCGGGAACGAATCGGCGTCTTCCTCCCCATCCCTCGGCGTCAAGCAGGTGAAGTCCTTCTCGAGCAGGATGCTCAGAGCCCCGTCTCCTGTCAGCGCCTGTTCACCGCGAATCGCGACCTCCTTGGGCTCAGCCCAGCGCTGAACCATCGCGGTCGGAATCGTGACCTGAATGCCCTGAGCAGTAAAACCAGCCTTGAGGCTCTCGACCGGCCGAGCCTCTACTCGGTAGTCCAACCGCGCGTCGGGGCCGAACTCGACCGAATCGCGCACGTCCCCGGTGTCCACGAGCTGAACCATCTTCGTTTGCGACAATCGAAAGCGAATCGAGTTGCCGCGGATTCTGAGCTTCATCCGGACACGATCTCCGAAGTGGATGTTGGCTCGATTCTAGACCAGCTCACCGCTCAGTGCCTCGTGTTAGCGGGCCAGATAGAGGTCATTCTGCTGTCATCGTCATATAATCGCGCTGACGGAGAGCGGACCCAGCAAGCTGATAGATCGACGAACCATGAAGAACGAGCCCGGGAGTTCGGTAATGAGCAAGGAAGTGGGAATTAGCGGGTTCGCGCTCTACGTACCTCCGTATCGTGTGGACTTGCAGGACTGGTGCGAATGGACAGGATCGCCCTGGGACAAGACTAGCGCCGTCATCGGCCGAAGCTTTCGAATGCGCGGCCCCGATCAGAGCGTGTATACGATGGCAGCCACAGCGGTCATGCGCCTGATCGAGCGCTACGACATCGACCCTCGGCGAGTCGGCTTCCTCGGCTTAGGCACAGAATCCAGTACCGACAACTCCGCGGGTGCCGTCATTATTAAAGGCATGCTTGACGAGGTCCTGCGCGCCCGTGGCCTCCCGCCAATCAATCGCAACTGTGAAGTACCTGAGCTGAAACACGCCTGCCTCGGCGGCATTTACGCCATGAAGCACGGGTTACGTTATCTCGCTCTGGAAGAACAGGATCGCTGCGCTATCGTCATCAGCGCAGATATCGCCGAGTATGCCAGGGGTAGTTCAGGCGAGCCGACGCAAGGAGCCGGTGCGGTCGCGATGTTGCTGGAAACCGATCCGAGCCTGCTGCAGGTTCAGCTAAAGGATATCGGCAGCGCGTCCGCCTACCGCGCCGTCGACTTCAGAAAACCCGTAATGCGCAACCTCATTCGCGGCAATTTGAATTGTCATTTTCAGGACCTGCCCGTATTCAACGGAAAATATTCGACGACGTGCTATCTCGACGAGACGCTGCATGCGCTCTACGAAATGTTACGTCGTCTTGACGCAGAGCCCGCCGATTACTACCGCAGCCTTGCCGCTGCATTTATGCATCGGCCCTATCACCGCATGCCGATGACATCCTTCGCGATGAGCTATCTGTTTGGCCTCGCCCACAATGGCGCTTCCGGCCTGGCGGAACTCGAAACCTACTGCCGCGACGCCGAATTAGACGTCGATGCAGTGTTGGCTGAAATGAGATCGACTCCCGATATTCTGCAATTAGTTCGCGACGGAGATCTCCACTCCGACGTCTACCCGTTAAGCGTTCAGCTGCTCAAGAAATTCCGCACGAGTGAAGTGTTCAATGAGCAACTCGCGACCAAGATGTCGCTGGGTGCGGAGCCGATGAAAGACCTTGGCAACGTGTATTGCGCCGCTTTACCCGCATGGATCGCCGCTGGACTCGAAGAAGCCGCAGCCGAAGGTCGCGAGTTGACCGGCGGAAAGATTCTTGCGGTAGGCTACGGAAGCGGCGACGCGGCCGAGGCGATTCCGATGAAACTGGCGGAGAACTGGCAGGAAGCCGCGGCGAAGATCGGCTTCATGGCTGCGCTCGAGCCTTACCAGAATCTGACCCAAGCGCAGTATGAGAGTCTTCACGATACCGGTGACGCTGCCGGCCTGAACGCCCCCGGAGATGGATTCCTGATCGAATCCGTCGGCTCGAGTTCGAATCCCAACTTCAGCGACGAGGGAATCGAGTACTACCGCTACCTGCGCTAGTTTGAATACGGAATACGGGGACGGCTCGTACTCGTCGATCTTCTCCCCGAGCAGCAGCGCATTAGTGCACAGGTAGACGAATTTCTTACGCGCAATGATGCCGCGGACGATTTCTGGCATCCCCTTGTGGATCAGCGGCTCACCGCCCGGGATAGACACGACGGGGCACCGCACCCGTCTACGGCTTTGAGCGCATCCTCAACGCTCACCCGCTTCTTCAATATGTCTGCGGGATAATCGATTTTACCACACCCCGCGCAGGCCAGATTGCACTGAAACAGTGGCTACAGCATTAACACGAGTGGGTAACGTTCCACGCCTCGGAGTTTCT
>CAUZMW010000011.1:0-34832 GCA_963581225.1 Gammaproteobacteria bacterium | reverse complement strand
GACGCACGCGTGTTGCGGCGAACCCGGGACCAGAATGAAGTCTACTATCGCGCGACCATCGACGAGGATCGCCGTGCGCTGGTGCAGGAAGCGCTGAGTTGCCTGCCCGACGACGATCCGGAGATCGCCCAGGACCGTAAGCGGCTGACCGAGATTCTCCGCAGCCGCCAGACCCGCGCCCGTGAGCTCCTGAGCGAACTCGGCGTACTCCCGTTGAACGCAACCGATATCTCTGAAGTCGGCGCCACGGTAGAGAAACTCCTCCACGGCCGGCTACTGGAGTCAACACCTGATGGTGCGCCCCTCGGAGATTTGCTCGACGTGGGAACCGGCACCGGCAGCATGTTGTGCCTGTTGGCGCGACGCGCGAAACGCGCGATCGCGGTCGACCGGTCGCGTGACATGCGCCTCGTCGCCCGAGCACAAGTCTCGCTCGAAGGGCTGACCAACTGCACCGTTCGCGACGGCGATATGTACAGCTTGAACTTTCCCCAGAACAGCTTCGATATCGTGACGATGGATCGCGTGCTCGGCACAGCCGAGCGCCCGGAAGATGCGATCAAGCAGGCCGCGTCGGTCCTCAAGAACGATGGCTATCTGCTCGTCGTCGAGACATCGGGCTCGACAGTTAGTCAGGAAAAACTCGACGTATGGGTGAAACAGGCGGGGCTAACTCCCGTCGAGGTCAGTCAGAGCAGTGCGGGAGCGGCGTTGGTTGCCCTCGCGACTCGGACCGCACCGGTTGCAGAAAGCTTGAATAATGATCACTGATATCCAAGTTTCGTTCGAGTTCTTTCCTCCGGCAACGGAGAAGATGGAAGAGACTCTGTGGCGATCGATACAGCGCCTGGCACCGCTACAACCCCGCTTCGTTTCCGTTACATACGGCGCCGACGGCTCAACCCGCGATCGCACCCACCGGGTCGTCCGCCGAATTCAGACCGAAACGAACCTGACCTGCGCGCCGCATCTGACTTGTATTGGGGAGAGCCGAGAGCAAGTGCTCGCGACGGCCCGCAGTTATTGGGACGAAGGCATCAGACACATCGTGGCGTTGCGAGGAGATCCGCCGAAAGATGTCACTGACTATGTACCTCTAGCGAATGGCTTCGCCTACGCGACCGATCTCGTCGAGGGCCTCCGCGGTATCGGTGAATTCGATGTATCCGTTGCCGCGTATCCGGAAGTCCACCCCGAAGCGGCCAGCGAAGAATCGGATCTGGATAATCTCAAGCGAAAGATCGACACCGGCGCCACCAGGGCAATCACACAATTCTTCTTTGATACGGATGCCTATCTGCGTTTTCGAGATCGCTGCGTGGCGGCTGAAATCAATGTCGCGATCGTGCCCGGCATTCTGCCGATCGCCAATTTCCCCAGGATGCTGAAGTTCGCGGCTCTCTGCGGCACACGCGTTCCGCAAGCACTGCATGAGCGATTCAGCGGCTTGGACGACGACGCGGAGACGCGCCAGATGATCGCGGCCAGCGTGGCAATAGAGCAAGTGAACGAACTGCGCCGTCACGGAGTCAGTGAGTTTCACTTCTATACCTTGAATCGCGCCGAGCTTACCTACGCCATCTGCCACACGCTGGGCTTGAGGCCTCAGGCAGATCGACAGGAACTCGCCTCGTGAGTCAAAGCCGAAAACAACTAGAGCGTTTGCTGACCGAACGCATCGTGATACTCGACGGCGCCATGGGCACGAGTATCCAGGCACTGAAGTTAGCGGAGGAGGACTACAAAGGAGAGCGATTCGCTGCCTGGCCGACGGCGCTAAAAGGCAATAACGATCTGCTGTCGATTACCCAGCCGGAACATATCGCCACCATTCACCGGGAGTTCCTGGAAGCGGGCGCCGACATCATCAGCACCAACACGTTTAATTCCAACGCGCCTTCCCTCGGCGACTATGGCATGGGCAACCTGGTCGCAGAGCTGAACCTGGCAGCTGCCCGACTGGCGCGCGCCGAGGCGGATGCGTACGCGGAACGCACCGGCTCTCCTCGGTTCGTCGCCGGCGTCCTGGGCCCGACCACTCGAACGTGCTCGATTTCACCCGACGTGGAAGACCCGGGTGCTAGGAACATTTCGTTCGACGAGTTGACGCATACTTACGATGAAGCGGCCAACGCACTGCTTGATGGCGGCGTCGATCTTCTGATGGTCGAAACGATATTCGACACACTGAATGCGAAAGCAGCTCTCTACGCCATTCGAAGCGTTCTCGACGAACGCGGTATCGACGTGCCCGTTATGATCTCCGGGACGATCACCGACGCTTCCGGCCGCACGTTGTCAGGTCAAACGCTGGAGGCATTCTACGCTTCGGTCCGTCATGCGAAACCTCTTATCATCGGGCTGAATTGCGCGCTCGGCGGAAAGGAGTTGCGTCCCTATGTTGAAGAACTCGCGGGGCTCGCCGAGACCCGAGTCAGTGTCCATCCGAACGCAGGTCTCCCCAACGAGTTCGGCGAGTATGACGACACGCCGGAACACATGGCCGAGGTCGTTAGAGAATTCGCGCAGCGCGGTTGGGTAAACATCGTGGGCGGCTGCTGCGGCACGACGCCGGCTCATATTGAGGCTATCGCGGCCGCCGTAGCCCAGTGCCAGCCCCGGCAGATCCCTGAGCTAACCAGACTCAGTCGACTCGCCGGGCTGGAACCTCTGAATATCGGCCCGGATAGTCTTTTTGTGAACATAGGCGAGCGTACGAACGTCACGGGGTCGGCACGCTTCAAGAAGCTGATCGAAGCAGACGACTACGAGCAGGCGCTATCGGTGGCGCGACAACAGGTCGAGAACGGCGCCCAGCTCATCGACGTCAACATGGACGAAGGCATGCTGGACTCCGAAGCGGCCATGGAGCGGCTCTTGAAGTTGATCGCTTCGGAACCCGACATCGCCCGTGTCCCCATCATGATCGACTCGTCGAAATGGAGCGTCATTACCGCCGGCCTTAAGTGCGTGCAAGGGAAAGGCGTCGTCAACTCGATCAGCCTGAAAGAGGGGGAGGAGCCTTTCCTGGAGCAGGCGCGCGAGGTACTCAAGTTCGGCGCAGCCGTCGTCGTCATGGCGTTCGACGAACAAGGGCAGGCAGATAGTATCCAGCGGAAAGTGGAAATCTGTAAACGCTCCTACGACTTACTCGTCGATACCGTCGGACTCGCGCCGGAAGACATTATCTTCGATCCGAATATCTTTGCGGTTGCAACCGGTATCGAAGAACACAATAGCTATGGCGTGGCGTATATAGAAGCCGCACGTCAGATCAAGGCCACGCTGCCGCATGTCATGGTAAGCGGCGGCCTGAGCAACGTGTCGTTTTCATTTCGCGGCAACAATCGCGTCCGCGAAGCCATGCATTCCGTATTTCTGTACCACGCCATCGAAGCCGGGATGAACATGGGCATCGTCAACTCCGGACAGTTGGCAATCTACGCCGACATTCCGGACACGCTCCGAGATGCGGTCGAAGATGTCATCTTGAACCGTCGCGACGATGCCACCGAGCGACTTCTCACCGTGGCCGAACAATACAGCGGCCATGGCCTGCGACCGGACGACAAGTCTGATGAAGAATGGCGCGGCTGGCCGGTCGAGAAACGGCTGGAACACGCACTCGTCCGAGGCGTAGATACCTATGTGATCGAGGACACTGAAGAAGCGCGGCTGGCGGCCGAGAGACCGATCGACATCATCGAAGGACCGCTCATGGATGGCATGAACGTCGTCGGCGATCTCTTCGGCGCCGGCAAAATGTTCCTGCCGCAGGTCGTGAAGTCCGCTCGAGTCATGAAGAAAGCGGTCGCGCATCTCGTCCCGTTCATCGATCAGGAAAAAGACGGCGGCGCCTCTAGACCGAAACTCGTCATGGCGACAGTCAAAGGCGATGTACACGACATCGGAAAAAAAATCGTCGGCGTCGTTCTGCAATGCAATAACTTCGAGGTGACAGATCTTGGCGTCATGGTGCCCGCCGAAAAAATTCTCGCTACAGCGAGAGAGATCGGCGCCGACGTCATTGGCCTTTCGGGACTGATCACGCCGTCCCTGGATGAGATGGTCCATGTCGCGAGCGAGATGCAGAGGCAGAACTTATCGCTGCCGTTACTCATCGGCGGCGCAACGACATCGCCCGCGCATACGAGCGTCAAAATCGACCCCGCCTACGACGGTCTGGTGGTGTACGTGAAAGATGCTTCTCGATCCGTGGGCGTGGTCCAGGCGCTGACTGGCGACGGGCATGCCAGTTTCGCCCATCGAACGATCGAGGAACACGCGGACAGACGGCGGCGGCATGCGGGCAAGACCGCGAAAGGCCCGGAACTCGCGCTGCGCGCCGCTCGGAAGAACAGCCCCGCACGGAACTGGCAGGCCTATACGCCACAGCGACCGCAGTCGCTCGGCGTACAGACATTCTCCGACTATCCGCTCGAAGAACTGGTCCGGCATATCGACTGGATGCCGTTTTTCAATGCCTGGGAATTCCACGGCCGCTTCCCGGAAATCCTGGAGGACGCCACCGTGGGAGACGCCGTCCGCAGCCTGTACGCCGATGCGCAACGGCTGCTTGAGCAACTCGTCGATGAGAAGTGGCTGACTGCAGCCGGCGTTATCGGCTTTTTTCCTGCCAATGCGATCGATGAGGACATCGAGATCTATACCGGTGAGGATCGGGCGACCGTACGCGCTCGACTGCATCATCTCCGACAACAGCGCCGCAAGCGCGCCGATTTGAGCAACGACTGCCTGGCCGATCTGATCGCCCCCGTCGGCGGCCCGTCAGACTACATCGGCGCATTCGCCGTAACCACCGGCATCGGTATCGATGAGCACGTGGCTCGGTTTGAGGCCGAACACGACGACTACTCGGCCATCATACTAAAGGCCCTCGCCGACCGGCTGGCCGAGGCGTTCGCGGAGCGCTTGCATCAACGCGTGCGAACCGAATTTTGGGGTTACGCCGGCGGCGAACAGCTCGATAACGCGGCACTGATTGCCGAAGCGTACCAGGGAATACGACCGGCACCGGGCTACCCTGCCTGCCCGGATCACACGGAGAAAGGGACGCTGTGGGAGCTGCTCGATGTCCGGCAGAACGCGGGCATCGAACTGACGGAGTCGTACGCGATGTTGCCGACCGCCGCCGTCAGCGGCTGGTATTTCTCCCATCCCGACGCACGATATTTCGCGGTCGGCAAGATCGGTCTCGATCAGGTCGAGAACTATGCGGCTCGCAAAGGCTGGACTTTGAGCCAGGCAGAACGCTGGCTATCCCCTAACCTGGGTTATGACGCCGCAGCAGCCTGACAGGCGGGACAGTCCGGCCGCACGTTCAGACCGATACTCTGCCAGTCGCCGCGTCCGGCATCCCATAGCAGAACCCGATCTCGAATCGTGGCTTGGATGCCCAGCAGTATCTTCAACGCCTCAACGGCCATGATCGACCCTACGACGCCCGGAACCGGGGCCAGCACACCGTTGCCCTGGCAGTTGCCCAGCCATTCGTCTTCGTCATCGTACAGGCACCGGTAACACGGCCCCCGGCCCTCGTTTAGAAATACGCCAACCTGCCCCTCGAGCCGAATGGCGGCACCGAAGACCAGCGGTGTGCGGCTTCGCACCGCTCCTAGGTTAACGGCAAGCCGCGTAGGGAAATTATCGCTACCGTCCAGCACCAGCGATACCTCGGCAATTTCTGCTTCGAGCGTCTCCGGTTCGAGCCGTTCCGCGACGACCCGAATATTGACGGCAGGATTCAGCGCTTCCAGACGCGTGCGCGCCGCGTCGACTTTGAGCTCCCCGACATCACGCGGTCCGTATAGGATTTGTCTTGGCAGGTTGCTCTCGTCGACCCGATCGAAGTCATTCAGAACCAGAGAACCGACGCCGCTGGCGGCGAGGTACTGGGCGGCCGGACAGCCCAGCCCACCGAGACCGACAATCAGGATCTTGGCCGCCTCGATGCGGGCTTGTCCCGATTCACCGATCTCGGGCAGCGCGATGTGTCGAGCGTATCGAGTCGAATTCATTACCGCGCACGTGCGACCAGGATTCGATCCTGGCCAGCCAGGTCTCGATGGGTCTGCTCGTCTTGGAATTGATTATCCCGCGCGAGTGCCGCAACTGCCGGCCCTTGATCGTAGCCGTGCTCGAGCATGATGTGACCACGCGACCGAAGATGATCTCGGGCCCCAGCCAGGATCAGGCGGATCGCATCCAACCCGTCTTCCCCACCATCGAGCGCAGCGCGAGGTTCATGGCGTAGTTCTGTCATCAGATGTGGATCTGAACTCCCTACATAGGGCGGGTTCGCGACGATCAGATCATAGCGATCGTCTCCAAGTTCATCGAACCAGCTCGACTCAATAAAGCGAACGTCGAGCGCCAATCTCGTGGCGTTTTGCTGAGCGACGCGTAGCGCTGCGGGGCTGACGTCTACCGCCGTAATGTGAATGCGGGGACGTTCGCGGCGTAGCGACAGCGCAATCGCACCGCAACCGGTGCCCAGGTCGAGCACCCGCGCTTCGCTCGCCGGAGCCAGTTGACCCAGTGCGAGATCGACGAGCAACTCGGTCTCCGGACGCGGCACGAGCGTATCTCGTGACACGTCAAGCTCAAGCGAATAAAACTCCTTGTGCCCGGTGAGGTAAGCAAGGGGCACGCCGCCGTGCCGTGCCGCGATCACGCTACGAAAGTGCTCGTTAGCGGCTGTCGAAACCATCTCCTCCGGAAAACCGAGAATAGCGCTGCGCCGCCTGTCGGCCACCATCCCCAGTAACAACTCCGTATCCAGACGCGGTGATGAACTCGCGTCGGCGAGCTCACGACATCCCCACTCGACGAGCTCGCCGAGGCTGGTGGCCCAACAACAGTGTATTGATGAGTTCAGCGAGCGGTGAAGCGATTGGCCGCTAGGCGCGCCTCGCTGGTAATGGCGCGTCCTTACCGAGAGGCGCAACACCGCGGCCAACCACTTCACTGCTCGCCCGAAGGGAGCTACGCAGATGATCCAATACCGCGTTGCAGTCCTTGAAAAGGACACGCCATTCCTTGCGGACTGCGTCTTGTCTTGGGTCAACTGCGTAGCTCTGAGCCCATCAATACACTGTTGTTGGGCCACTAGATGTCGCTGACTGCAGCGAGTTGTTCTGCCTGGTGCTCATTGGTCAAAGGCTCGATCAACAGATCCAGGTTTCCCTGAATTATCTCATCGAGCTTATAAAGCTTCAGATCGATTCGATGATCGGTGACGCGTCCCTCCGGATAGTTATAGCTACGGATGCGCTCAGAACGATCGCCGGAGCCGACGAGACTACGGCGTTTCTGCGCCGTTTCGGTTCGCTGCTTCGTCTCCTCCGCGTCCCTCAGTCGAGCCTGTAACAATGACATGGCACGAGCGCGGTTCTTGTGCTGTGACCGCTCGTCCTGGCACTCGACAACGATGCCGGTCGGCAGGTGGGTGAGCCGCACCGCCGAGTCGGTCTTGTTGACATGCTGCCCCCCTGCCCCCGATGCGCGATAGGTATCGACGCGAAGATCCGCGGGATTAACGTCCACATCCTCGACATCCTCCGGCTCCGGCAGAACCGCCACCGTACACGCGGAGGTGTGAATTCGCCCCTGCGACTCGGTTTCAGGAACTCTTTGTACCCGATGGGCGCCGGACTCAAATTTCAGCTTAGCGTAGGCCCCCTTGCCAACGACGCGCAAAATAATCTCCTTGTAACCGCCGTGCTCGCCCTCACTGACAGACAAAATCTCTACGCGCCACCGTTTGGCCTCCGTGTAACGGTTGTACATCCGGAATAGATCTCCGGCGAATAGCGCGGCCTCATCTCCTCCGGTGCCCGCTCGTATCTCGAGAAACAGGTTCGCGTCGTCATCCTGATCGACCGGTATCAGGTGAAACATCAGGCGTTGCTCTTGAGCGTCGCGTTGCTCCAGCAGCGTTTCTAATTCCTCCGCGCCGAGCGCTTTAAGCTCTGCATCATCGCTCTCCTGCAGGTCACGCGCGTCGTCTATGTCCGCCACGACCTTCCGATAGTCGTTGAAGTCCTTCGCGATTTCGTCCAGCCGGGCGTATTCCTTGGATAGATCGCGGAACCGATTCTGATCGGCGATGACTACCGGGTCGCTCAATAGATGGCCGATCTCCTCGAACCGATCGACGAGGCTGCTCAGCCTTTCCTGAATGGAGTCCTTCACTTGTGACTGCTGACCTTATCGACGATGTGCAGGTCATGCTGTGGATAGGGAATCGACAGTCCCGCATTCTCCAGTGCCCGTTTGATATGTTCCAGCAGGTCGCTGCGAACTTGCCCGTAATCGGCCCTCATCACCCAGGGTCTCACGGCGATGTTGACGCTACTCTCGCCGAGCTCGACCAACAGCATCGCCGGCGCCGGTTCTTCGAGGACCCGGTCCTCTTGCCCGAGTACACCCTGAATTAACGCTCTGGCTCGCGCAATATCGTCGTCGTAGCCGATACCGATTACGAGGTCGATCCTGCGTTTATCCTCTGTCGAAAAGTTGGTGATCGTATCCGCATAGATCAGCGCGTTCGGGACGGTGACCACCCGATTGTCGCCGGTCTTTAAGACCGTGTTGAAAATCTTGATACTGTCGACAGTCCCGGCTATGCCAGCAGCCTCTATATAATCGCCCGTTTTGAACGGGCGAAAAAATATCAGCATCACACCGGCTGCGAAATTCGATAACGAGTCCTTAAGCGCCAGGCCGACAGCCAGGCCCGCGGCGGCGAATACGGCCAGGAAGTTTGTCGTATTGACCCCTAGCGTACTCAGCGCCGTCAGCGCGACCACTACCAGCAGCACCATATAGACGATGCTCGACAGGAACCGTGTCAGCGTCTCATCGACATCGGCCCGGGCGATAGCGCTGCCGAGCCAGCGTGTTAGCGCCTTCGCGAACCAGCGGCCGATAACGAATACCAGGACGGCAGCCAGCAGATTCAGCGCCCAGCTCAGGGCGACGGGACCTGTAAGCTGCGGATCCAGCCATGTCGTCAAAACAGTTCGCAAACTTTCCATGCGGCCTCCGTCTCATTATTAAGGGGGCTGGAACAAGGTGCCCTGAAAGCTGGTCGAATTGTCAGCCAATCCCCAACCCAGCACAAGATCAGATGCTATCAGACGATTTTAGTCGGTTCAGGTATAGTTCAAACGCAACCCATGGCGAATCCCACCAAATATCTATCCGCGATAGCCATCGCGTGGCTGGCCGGCTGCGCGACCGGCACCGTGCAGCAGTCAGGTGCGCCGCGTATCGATCTTGACTCCCATGTGGTCTTAGCCTCGATCGCGCGGGAACGGCAGAACGTTGCCGAAGCCGCTGACAATTATCTTGCGGCCGCTTTGCTCTCGGACGATCCGGGGCTCGCAGAACTGGCTACCGAGCTGGCACATGAGGCCGACCTGACCGAACTCGGACGCGAGGCGGCCGAGCATTGGCAGATGCTGACTCCGGACAACCCTCGGGTTCATCAGTATTTGGGCGCGTTCAATCTCCGTTCTGGAGATCTGGATGGAGCGGTCGCGGAATTTGAGCAGATTCTCGAAGCTACTGAGAATCACGGGCCCGCCCTGGCTTACCTCATTGAATTTCTAGCCGACGAGTCGGATTCCCAGATCACGACCGCAGTCGTATCGCAGCTCGTGGCGAACTATCCGGGAACGCCGGAAGGACATTACGGGCTCGCAAGATTGGGACTCAGATCCGGCAGCTACCAGATGGCCCTGGAAAATGCCGAGCGTGTCGTTGAACTGGAGCCCGAGTGGGTCGAAGCACAGCTTCTCTATGCCCGCATGCTGGTGATTACAGGAAGCACCGAAGAGGGGCTGGCCCTCGCGCAGAGCATTGCCGAAGAGCAACCCGAATCGGAGGTACACCTGCAGTACGCCGAGCTGCTACTGTCTGCAGGCCGGCACGAACCGGCCAGGGATCTATTAGACGGCATTCTCTCGGACAACCCCGGCCTTCCCGAGGCAGTGCGGGCCCTGGCGTTTCTAACGCTGACGCTCGACGATCTCGAAGCCTCAAAAGGTCACTTTACGGATCTGCGGGGTCAGCCGCGTTATCGGGACGAGGCATTCTTCTATCTCGGCCGAATCGCTGAGACGGAGGAGCAGGCCCTGCAGGCGATGCGCTCCTACTCGCGCGTCACGTCCGGAAACAATGCGGTCGAGGCTCAGCTCAGGGCCGCCAATCTTCTCTACACTTCATTGGGCGATCCGGAGGGCGCGGTGCAACACCTCCGCGAGTTCGGCATCGCGAATTCGGACTACTCGACGGAGATGCTGGTCGCCGAAATGAAGTTGTTAGTGCAACTCAACCGTGACGAGGCAGCGATGCAGCTGATCGCGGCTGCGGTTGCCGAGTCGCCGAACGATCAGACCTTACAGGATGCTCACGCGCAGCTCTATATCTCCATTGCCCAACGCGCGATCAGCGTCGACGACCTCGATACTGCCGAGGACACCTATAAGGAAGGGCTGCGGCTCTACCGCGATAACCGATCGCTGCGGTATGCCCAGGCCCTGCTCTACCAGGAGCAGGGACGGCACAGGCGCTCCGCCAACGCGCTCGAGTCGTTGATCCGCGACGTGCCAGACGACGCGGGACTGCTAAACGCCCTGGGCTACCTCCTGACGGACCAGATGGACCGGCATGGTGAAGCGCGCGAGTATCTGGAGCAGGCCTTGGCGCTGGAACCCAATAACCCGGCGATTATCGATAGCATGGGCTGGGTGCTGTTCAACCTGGGCGAGTTCGAAGCGGCGCTGGGTCATCTGGAGCGAGCGTATGGGCTGTTTCCGGATGCAGAGGTCGCCGCCCACATCGTCGATACGCAATGGGCACTGGGAAACCGCGAGCAGGCGCTGGAACTTCTGCAACAGAAGCTCGCAGAGAACCCCGAGAGCCGACATCTGAAGGAGCTCGATCAGCGCCTCGCGCCATGACGCGCACCCTTAGGCACACATTCGTACAGGCGGTGCTCGCTGCCGGCTTATGCGGTTGCGCCCATGTGCCTGTCGGCCAGGACGATCTCAGCTACTCCGAACGACAGAGCTATCTGCAACAACTCGACGGCTGGGATATGCGCGGCCGCATCGCCGTCGACATGGGAGAACAAGCATTCCAGGGCAGCTTTCGCTGGCAGCAATCCGTAGATTCCCTGGACCTGGTGGTCCGTGGGCCGCTCGGGGCGGGCGTTCTGCAGGTCACCGGACCGCCGGATAGGCTCATGGTTCGCGCGCGTGGCGAGACCTGGGAGCTAGTGAATCCCGAGACCGAGCTCTCCGCCCTACTGGGTTGGTGGCTGCCGGTCAGGAGTTTCAGCGCCTGGCTGCTGGGACTTCCGGATCCGATGTTCGCCGCCCAGACATCGTTCGGGCCGGACGATACGCTACAGTCACTTGAGCAACGGCTGTGGACACTGAGTTTTCAGAGCTATCAGCTCCTCGATAGCGTAGCGCTACCCAGGCGAATCGACCTGATTCATCGGGATCTCGAACTACACGTAACCGTCGATCGGTGGCAGAGCGTCGCGGATGAATAACCATCGCGGCAACAACCACCTTGAACTGATTGGGTCACCACCATCACAATACCCGGCAACGATGGGGTGTAGCCAAGTGGTTAAGGCAACGGGTTTTGATCCCGTCATGCGCAGGTTCGAATCCTGCCACCCCAGCCACAACCCGCGCCGGCAAACTTAGGAGCTCGACTTGGACCCAGGAGCGATCACAATATTCTCCGGCAACGCCCATCCCGCACTTGCGCAGAGCATCGCGCATCATCTGCATGTACCACTGGGAAAGATCAGTGTCGGCCGCTTCAGCGACGGCGAGGTAAAACTGGAAATCCTGGAAAATATCCGCGGCCGTGACGTTTTTCTGATCCAACCAACCTGCCCGCCCGGCAACGAGAACCTGATGGAACTCCTGGTCATGGCCGACGCCTGCCAGAGAGCTTCAGCCGCCCGGATCACGGCGCTGATTTCCTATTTCGGGTTCGCCCGCCAGGATCGCCGCCCGCGGGCGAGCCGCGTGCCGATCACAGCCAAGCTGGTCGCGAAGCTGATCGCAAGCGCCGGCATCGACCGCGTTCTGACCGTCGATCTGCACGCCGACCAGATTCAAGGTTTCTTCGATATCAAGGTCGACAATCTCTATGCGTCTCCGGTCTTGCTCGGGGATGCGTGGAAACAAAAGTATCCGGACATGGTGGTCGTATCCCCGGACGCGGGCGGCGTCGTGCGCGCCAGGGCACTCGCCAAGCGCCTCGACGATGCCGATCTAGTCATTATCGATAAGCGGCGGCCCCAGGCGAATATGACCGAGGTAATGAACGTGATCGGCTCGGTGGACGGTAAAACCTGCGTCATGATCGACGACCTCGTCGATACGGCCGGGACCCTCTGCGAGGCCGGAAAAACACTGAAGAATCAAGGCGCCGTGCGGGTCGTGGCCTATATTACCCATCCCGTGCTCTCCGGACCGGCGGTACAGCGAGTCACGGATTCCGTCCTGGACGAGCTGGTCGTGACGGATACCATCCCGTTGAACGATGACGCCGCCGCGTGCGCCAAGATCCGCCAACTCAGCGTTGCGGAGCTGCTCGCAGAGACCGTCCGGCGGATTAGTGACGAGGAGTCGGTCAGTTCTCTGTACGTGGACTAGCGACCCCTGGTATCATCCCGCGCCCTCGACAGGAGAGATTGATGAGCACTGGCTTCGAGGTGGACGCAGAGCCGCGGGACAAACTGGGTAAGGGCGAGACTCGCCGCTTACGTCGACGTGGCAAGGTGCCCGCAATCCTGTATGGCGGCGGCCAGGATCCCAGAGCGCTGATGCTTGAGAAGGATCGGCTCCAGCATCAGATGGAGCAAGAGGCCTTCTACACGAGCATCCTGACGTTGAAGCTCGGCAGTGAGTCTCAGGCCGTCGTTGTCAAAGACGTGCAGCGTCATCCCGCCAAACGCCAGGTTCTGCATCTGGACTTCCAGCGCATCCTGGAAGACGAGAAGATTACCCTGAATGTGCCCATTCACTTTATCGGCGAGGATGTCGCCGTGGGTGTCATAGAGCAAGGCGGTGAGATCGCTCATCTGGTTACCGACGTCGAGGTCTCGTGTCTGCCGAAGGATCTGCCCGAGTTCCTGGAACTCGACATAACCGACATGGAGTTAAACCAGCTTCTGCATTTATCCGATGTCGTCGTACCCGAAGGCGTGGAACTGACGGCGCTCGCGCACGACCAGGATCCGGCAGTGATCTCCATCAGTCCACCGCGACGCGAAGAGGAGGACGAAGTCCTCGAGCCCGAGGAAGACCTGGAACTCGCGGAAGGCGAAGAGCCCGCGGAGGGCGAAGAGCCGGCGGAAGGC
The DNA here is from genome assembly GCA_963581225.1 of Gammaproteobacteria bacterium. Taxonomy (GTDB): domain Bacteria; phylum Pseudomonadota; class Gammaproteobacteria; order Steroidobacterales; family Rariloculaceae; genus SMWC01. The sequence continues at coordinate 21,415 of CAUZMW010000011.1, read as the reverse complement.
GAGGCAGACTCAGATGCTTCCTCATCAGAAGACTCGTCCGACTAGGGCAATCATCGACGAATCGAACCGAGGCCGCCTACGGGCGGCCTTTTCGTAATAGGATTCCGTCATGGCGCAACAGATTGAACTGATCGTCGGGCTCGGGAATCCGGGCCCTGAACACCAGCGAACGCGCCATAACGCCGGGTTTTGGTTCGCCGATCTCCTGGCCAGAGCGCACGGCGGCTCCTTCAGGGGGGAGAAACGATTTCACGGCGAGATCGCCGAGATTCGCGTTGCGTCGGAGCGGATTCGGCTACTCAAGCCACAAACCTTCATGAACGATAGCGGCCGAGCCGTGGTCGCGGCGACTGCGTACTACAAGATTCCACTGGAGCATGTGCTGATTACCTATGACGAGCTTGACCTCGAGCCCGGTCGAGCACAGCTTAAGTTCGATGGCGGTCACGGCGGCCACAACGGGATGCGGGATATCGTCCAATGCGTGGGCAAGGCGTTCTGGCGCCTGCGACTCGGCATCGGCCATCCAGGTAAAGGACGGCGCGATCAGGTCGTCAACTACGTGCTCCGGGCGGCATCGCCAGAGGAGGAAGGCGAAATTCTCGATGCGATCGCCGCCGCGATAGACATGCTCCCCTTATTCCTGGAGCAGGGCGCGGAGCGAGCCATGACGCGGCTCCATAGTCGCGGCGTTGAACCTCGGCCGTACAAGAGCGACGACGGGCCGGACGCGAGCGAGGAGTAGCGACGGTGAGTATCAAATGCGGCATCGTCGGCCTGCCCAATGTCGGCAAATCCACGCTATTCAATGCACTGACGGCATCCGAGATTCCTGCGGAGAACTACCCCTTCTGCACCATCGATCCAAACATCGGCATCGTCAACGTACCCGATCCGCAGCTCCTGGCACTCGCTGATATTGTGCAGCCGAAGAAGGTAGTCCCGACGTTTGTCGAGTTCGTCGATATCGCTGGCCTCGTGAAGGGCGCGTCGGCCGGCGAGGGACTTGGCAATCAGTTTCTCGCTCACATACGCGAAACGCACGCCATCGCACACCTCGTGCGCTGCTTCTCGGGCGACGACGTTACCCATATCTCGGGGCAGATCGATCCGATCCAGGACATCGAAGTGATCAACACCGAACTGCTTCTAGCTGATCTCGAGACGGTCGAGAGGGCGTTCGACAAAGCCGTGCGACAGGCGAAAATCAACGACAAAGACGCGGTCATCTGGCGCGACCTGTTGCAGCGAGTGCTGTCCGCGCTCGAAGTCGGGACACCCGTCAGAAATCTAGAGTTCGAATCGCGGGATAAAGCGTTGCTGGAGGGGATTCACCTCATTACGGCGAAGCCCGTGATATATGTAGCGAATCTGGCCGAGGACGGGAAGGAAGAGAACCCAGACCTGGACCGCGTCCGGGCGTTCGCGGAGAAGGAAGGCTCGCCGGTAGTCGCTCTGTGCGCTGCGTTGGAGGCCGAGCTTGCCCAGCTGGATCCCGAAGATCAGGCGGAGTACTTGCGCGAACTCGGCTTGACCGAACCCGGTCTGGACCGAGTAATTGCCGCCGCTTATGCCGTGCTCAGCCTGCAGACTTTTTATACGGCCGACCCAGAGGAGACCCGCGCCTGGACTGTGCGGCGGGGATCGAACGCCTACGACGCCGCAGGCGAGATTCATACCGATTTTCAGAAGGGCTTTATTCGCGCCGAAGTGATCGGCTTCGAGCAGTTCATCGCGCGTCGTGGTGAGCAAGGTGCGAAGGAAGCCGGCGAAATGCGCCTGGAAGGTAAGGAGTACGTTCTCGCGGACGGCGACGTCGTCCACTTCCGTTTCAACGTTTGATCGCGACCAAATACGGGGACGGTCTACCTGACTTAACAACAAAAAGGTGCTGAGTCAGGTAGACCGTCCCCGTATTTGGTCGCGATTCTTATTCGGTACTGGCGGCAACATCGACGACCGCATACCACAAGAACTGGATGAGTCTCAGTAACGAATCCTCCATGATGCGTTCGTCATCGCCATGCGCTCCGCCGCCGCCGACAATATCTTCCTCGGTCCGGACCGGGCCGAATCCATAGCACTGCGTTCCCTGCGCGCGAACTTGTGCCATGTCGGTGGCCCCCGTGAGCATCGTCGGTAGAGTCACTGCGTTCGGGAAGAGCCGTGTAGTGACATCTTCCAGCGCCCGAAACATCTCGTTGTCCAGGCTCGAGGGCGGGCTCGCCGGCCGGTAGATCCCTTCGGGAATAATTTCGATATTCGGATCGTTGATCACACCCGCTAGATCACGATAGAACTCGTCCGGGTTCTCATCCGGAAGCCCGCGAATGTCCAGAGTTGCCTCAGCTTCGGAAGGAATCACATTGCGCCGAAAGCCGGCATTTAACATCGTTGGTACAACCGATGTCCGCAGTAACGAATAGTGTTGCGGTTCGTACTCGGCGAAGTAGCGTTCGATTCGTGGCTGTTGCTCGGCGTCGAGCAAACCTCTGTAACGCGCGGCCTCCTCGGGCGGGCTGATATCGCCGAGGCGATCGAAGTAAGCGCGTGTCGTCTCATTAAGGCGTAGCGGAGACTGCCAAGCGGCAAGTCGCCCGACGGCCCTGGACAGTGCCGCTACGGCGTTATCGACTCTCGGGACAGAGCCGTGGCCTGCCGTACCATGGGCAACAAGCCGGACCCGCATCGGAAATTTCTCGGTCGTCGCGATCGTGACGTAACGCACCTCGCCATCTCGACTGACTGCCCCGCCGCCCTCGGCCAGACAGTACTCAGCCGCAATTTTGTCCCAATGATTTTCGACCATGTAGTCGACACCGTACCTCGTCGTCCCCTCCTCTCCGGCCTCGGCCAGAAAGATTACGTCACGGTCGAGTTCAACCTCGGCGCGGTTCAATAGCAGCATCAACATCAGCGCAGCCGTAACATTATCTTTATCGTCGAGAGATCCGCGACCATAGACGTAGCCTTCTTTCGCAACTGCAGCGAATGGATCGACGGACCAGTTCTCGCGCTGAACACCGACGACGTCCGTATGGCCCATGACGAGAAGCGGCTGCTGGCTGCCGTTTCCACGAATCGTCGCGACAAGATTCGCGCGTGTCGGGTCAAGAGCAAAGAGTTCTACGTCTATACCTTCCTGCTCCAGCACTCGCTGAAGATAGGTCGCGACTTCGGTTTCGTTGCCCGGCGGATTGCTCGTATCCGTGCGCAGCAGCGCGGAGAAATACTCCATCGATTCCGCAGCGACAGCCTGCCAGTCAACCGGATAACGGTCCTGCGCGCCCGCTGCGACAGGAGCAGCCGACAGGACGATAGCCAGCATCGCGACCGCCAACTCATCCTTTCCCCTGATGGGCCTTATCGATCTCATCGTGTTCCCCGTGGGTGTTTTGCTGAATTTTACCGTAGGAACGGTGGTTCGTCGCGAATCCTGGGCGAGGTTCGCCTCCATGCTAGAGTTGCCATCCATGAAACCGTGTCCGCGCACCCATCTCACGTTACCGGCTCTCGCCGGCAGTATACTGTGGCTGGCGGCCGGAGTCGGTACGGCTCAACAGGCGTTCCCGACCGAGCCCATCGATATCGTCACGCACGCCTCGCCAGGCGGTGGCACCGATGCGACGGCTCGCGCGATGGTAACGGGCGCCCGGATCAGCCTCGATGTCAATATGGCCGTCGTGCCTAAGACGGGCGGTGGTGGCGTTGTGGCGATGAACTATGTGAACAACCGCCCCCGTGATGGCTACACCGTCTTGTCGATCACGCCGACTCATTTGTTCGCCATTGCTCGCGGACAAGGGCCCCTGACGATCGACGATCTGGTCGGTGTCGCCAGGGCGGCCGATGACCCCCTTGTCGTCATGGTCCGCGACGACAGCGAGGTGACATCGCTGGACGATCTCCTCGAACTGGGCCGCACCCGATCGATAAAATGGGGCGCCACTCAGATCGGCGGCATCGATCATGTTGCCGGCGCGATTCTCGCGCAGGTCGCAGAGACGCAACTCAGTGTCGTGCCGTTCTCGGGTGGGGGCGAGATCGTGACCAACCTGATGGGCGGAAATATCGACGCGGCCGGCTTGAATCTTACCGAGGCTCTGGACCAAATTCGGCGCGGCGATTTTCGCGCGCTCGCCGTAATGGCCGATGAGCGACTGCCGATCATCCCGGATGTCCCCACGACCGTTGAACTCGGTTACGACGTCGTCTATTCGACGGTCAGGGGTTATCTGGTTCTCAAGGGCACTCCCGAAGATAGAATTCAGACGCTGGAAGCAGGACTACTCGACGCCATGCGACAAGACACCTATCAGTCCTATCTACGCGGATCAGGCCTCGATCCGAGCGGGGTCGCCGGACGCGAGGTCTGGGAAGCGCAGATTCAGCGCCTGTATGCCGATGCCAGGCAGGCCATGATCGATCTCGGCATTATCGAATCGGACTAGCTTACTCTTGAAAAAGGCTCAGACGGCGCGCCATATGAGACACCCGGACACCATCGTCGGCGTCGTTCTGCTCGTATTCTGCGCGATCGTCTATTGGCTCACGACCGGCTTCGTGGAAGTACCTGCGATGCTGTCGCAGAACGTGCCGCCGACATTTTTCCCGCGCCTGGTGCTCAGCGTCGTAGCGCTCCTGAGCGTCACATTGATCTTCAGCGGATTGGGCAAGACCCCAAAAAACACGAGCCGGATCGAACCGGCCGTTGCGGTCACGGCGTTGATCATCGTTGTTGCCGGCGTGCTGGTCGGGTTGCTCGGGACGATGCTCACGTTGTCTATGATCGCGGTCGCGATCCCCGTTGCATGGGGAGAACGACGCGTGCGCCCGATCGGCATACTCGCGATCGGCCTTCCTGCGGGCATCTATGTCATCTTCAGCCTGGCGCTCGGCATCCGCTTCCCGACAGGGCTACTGCTGGAGTGGTTCGTTTAACGATGGGATTGCCCGGTCTCGAGTACGCGCTCCCGGTATTTACCGACCCGCTGATCATCGGTCTGATCATCCTCGGCACGATCGCGGGCGTTCTGGTCGGCGCGCTACCGGGCCTGTCCTCGTCGATGGCGATCGCACTGCTGTTGCCGTTCTCGGTGTACCTCGAGCCGGTTCCTGCTATCGCCCTACTCGCCGCACTCTATTGTGCAGGCACATTCGGCGGATCGATAACCGCTATCCTGATCAACGCACCGGGGGCGCCTCCCGCAGCCGCAACGGCCTTCGACGGCTACCCCATGGCAGTCAAAGGCGAAGCCGGCCGCGCGCTGGGTATCTCGGCAATCGCATCGTCCTGCGGCGGTATCTTTAGCGTCATCGTGTTGCTGTTCGCGGCACCGTTTCTAGCGCGGGTCGCCTATAGCTTCGGTCCCGCCGAATACTTCGCGCTTGCGGTATTCGGTCTCTCCATGTTGGCGTCTCTCAGCGGCGAAGCGCCGATCAAGAATCTGATCGGTGGTTGCATCGGTCTGCTGATCGCGACGATCGGCGTCGATCTGACGACGGGTGTCGAGCGATTCACGTTCGGCGTACCGGAACTCTACGAGGGCATTCACTTCATTCCAGTACTCATCGGGCTATTCGCCGTGACGGAATTACTTAGCCAGGCGCAGAGTCTCGGGCAAGAGAAGCTCAGTATCCGCCTATCTGCCGTGAAGCTCCCGTCGCTTGACGACTTGCGCCGCATCAAGGGCACGATTCTGCGGTCCAGCGGCATCGGCACATTTATCGGCGTGCTGCCCGCAGAAGGCGGGACGATGGCGGCAATGATCGGTTATAACGAAGCCAAGCGCTGGTCGGATGAGCCGGACGAATTCGGCAAGGGCGCGATCGAGGGCGTCGCCGGGCCGGAGGCCGCGAACAATGCGGCCACGGGCGGCGCGATGGTCCCGACGCTCGCGCTGGGCATTCCAGGCAGCGCGACCGCAGCCGTCATACTCGGCGGGCTTCAGGTCCAGGGGCTCCGGCCCGGCCCCTACCTTTTTGACGAGCAGCCGGCCCTGCTGTACGGCATCTTCTTCGCCATGCTGTTGTCGAATGTGTTGTTCCTATTGGTCGGCCTCGTCGGGGCGAAGGTCTTCTCACGCATCAGCCTGATACCGACGACGCTGCTTTGGCCGACCGTGTTTGCGCTGTGTTTTGTCGGGGCCTACGGTCTCGAGCAATCGATCGTCGACGTCTGGATCATGATGATCGCGGGACTTCTCGGCTTCGTCCTGAAGCGTTACGGCTTTAGCCCGGCGCCGATCATCATGGGATTGGTGCTCGGCACGCTTGTCGAGACGTCGCTGGCGCAGTCGATGATCATCTTCGATCAGCAGTGGACCGGCTTTCTCGGCCGCCCTATCGCTCTGATATTTTTCGGGCTCGCAGCATTCAGCATTCTCTCCGCTCCAGCGCGTGCGGCATTTCGCCACCTGCTTTCCCGAAGGGATAGAACCGCCTAGACTCACGACAACGATTCACGACAGCCGAATAACGACGGAGATCGATTCATGACAGGCGCCAGCAACCCGGAAATCCAGAACTTCACGCCCGATATCGAGTCTCGCCGCGGCGAAGACCTGACGCGGGAGGTCGCGTCGTTCGTCATCGATACGACGTATGACGAGCTGCCGGACGATCTGCTCGATCTGAGCAGGAAGTCGATACTGGACGGGCTCGGCCTGGCGTTGTCAGGCTCTGTCGCGGAGAGTGGCCGGCTGGTCCAGGAATATCTGCTGAGTCAAAACCTGTCTGGCGACACGACCGTTATCGGCACGACTCTGCGCATGCCGGAAAGATTCGCCGCGTTCGCGAATGGCGTCGGCGTGCATGCGGATGATTATGACGATACCCAGTTGGCCGTCGGCAAGGACCGTGTCTACGGACTGCTGACGCATCCGACCGCGCCCTGCCTGCCTGCCGCGCTGGCCATCGCCGAGACAGGCGATTTCTCCGGTCGTGACTTTTTTCTGGCCTACAACCTCGGTGTGGAGGTAGAGGCGAAAATTTCCGAAGCCATGTCGCCGAGACATTACCAACACGGCTTCCACTCGACCGCCACTTGCGGCGTGTTCGCCTCGGCATCCGCCGTCGCTAAACTGTATGAGTTAGACCTCGACACGACGCTGCGTGCGCTCGCTATCGCCGGCAGCCAGGCAGCAGGCCTCAGAGAGAACTTCGGCACCATGACCAAACCGTTCCACGCCGGACGGGCTGCGGAGGCCGGAGTGGTCGCGGCCGACTTTGCACGAGCCGGATGGACCGCGACCGACAAAATCCTGGAGTCGCCGCGCGGTTTCTTTCAGGCGCACGGCGGCGGTTATGACTTGGACGCGCTACACGGCAAACTCGGCAATCCCTGGACTTTTGTCGAGCCCGGGATCTCGATCAAGCCGAATCCCTCCGGATCGCTGACCCATCCGGGTATGACGAAGATGCTTGAGTTGATTCTAAAATACGATATCAAGCCTGAAGACGTCGCGAGCGTGGACGTCGGCACGAACCACAACATGCCCAATGCGTTGATTCACCATCGGCCGACCGACGAGTTACAGGCGAAATTCTCCATGGAATTCTGCATAGCGATTCTATTATTGGAGAGACGTGGCGCGCTGCCTGAGTTTACCGACGAAGTCGTCAATCGAGCGGATGTCCGGGAACTAATCGGCCGCGTGAATTTCTCTGTACATCCGGAGGCGGAGGCAGCAGGCTACGACAAGATGACGACGATCATCGATATCAACCTTCACGATGGGCGAACGGTCTCCGGGCGCGCCGACTTCGGCAAGGGTAGCCCCGCTAACCCGATGAGTTATGACGAAGTTGCGGACAAATTCAGAGGTTGCGCGGAGTTCGCGGACTGGCCGGACAACCAGACCGAGGATGTCATCGATCTGATCAAAGAGCTGGAAGAACTCGCGTCCGTGCGGGAACTCACGACGCTACTGTCGCGTTAGGGGACGGGCGACTCGGTGGCGGTTGGGACTGCGAAACTAGAGGGCGAGACCGCACTGGTCGCGGGCGGGACCCGGAACATCGGCCTCGCTATTGCTCAGGCCCTGCACGCTGCCGGCGCGAATGTGTGCGTCGTAGGCGGCTCAGACCCCGAGGCACTAGCGAGCGCGTTGACGGAGCTCGGCGCGGATAACAGTAAGACAACCGGGTTGCTGGCAGATATTACTGACGAGGCCGCCGTGACCGGCGCGTTCGAACACGCCGAGCAGAAGTTCGGCGCGGTCTCGATACTCGTGAACGGACCCGGTTATCGCCCGCATGGGCCGTTCATGGACATTGATCTCGCGACCTGGAACTCCGTCCTGAACATCATGCTCACGGGTCCGTTTCTCACCTGTCGCGAGTTCTTCCGGCGTATGCCGACGAACCGAAAAGGCGCGATCGTCAACATTGGCGGGCTGAGCGCGCATCGTCCCGCCAAGGACCGCGCTCATGTGATCGCCGCTAAAGCGGGTATCGTCGGGCTGACGAAGGCGCTGGCCACCGAAGGCATGGGTCAGATACGCGCGAATTGTGTCGTGCCCGGGCTCATCGAGACCCAGCGTAAGGTCGGGCAACCACAGGCGAAATTCAACAATGACGAGGCCTATGCGCGCGGCAGCTGCGAGGACGTCGCCCGAGTCGTACTGGCTTTCGCGGACCCCGGCGACGGCTATGTAACGGGGCAGACCGTACACGTCAGTGGCGGCCGTTACATGGCTTAAGTCCTAGTCGATGAGTCTGGCTGACCGTGAAAAATGGGATACCCGTTATCGGGAGGGCAGCTACAAAGCGCGTACCCACCCGACCGAGCTACTGGTCGAATGGTTGCCGAAGCTGCCGCACGGGCGCGCGCTTGACGCCGCTTCCGGCGCAGGCCGCAACTCGCTTTATCTCGCGGCGGCCGGTTACCAGGTAGACGCCCTCGATATTTCGCGCGTCGCGCTAGACCGTCTTCGCGCAACGGCTGACGCACGTGGTTTGGAGGTCAACTGTACGGAGATGGACCTGGAGTCCGACCCTCTCCCAACTCAGCACTACGACCTGATCGTCATGGTCCGCTACACGAGCGCGGCATTGATTACCCGCCTGCTACCGCTGCTGGCCGACGGCGGCCACTTTCTCTGCGAGGAGCATCTGGAAACCGACGAGGACGTCATCGGCCCGTCCGATCCCGCCTTCCGAATGGCGCCGAATGAGCTGCGAGAACTCGCGAATGGGTTGCGTTTACTGTCCTACAGCGAGTCCATCGTGGAGGATCCGGGCGGCCGTCGAGCTGCGCTCGCGCAGCTGGTTGCGTGCCGGAGTTAGATCACTCCAGCTTCGTTCTGGCGACTATTTTCGACGGCGCCTCATCGGCGATCTAAGACATTCAGAACCGGAACGTGCGGCTGTGCTTAACGGTAAATTCCGACCCGCGGGAACTCAATCCGGAGAAACTCGCCGTCGTATCGGAGCTGTGATTAAAGACGATGCAGGGGTCCTCGCACGCACGCGGAGTCATAGCCCTGTAATACCCACAATCCCTGTGAAATACGCGATCCACGACTAAACTCCACCCATGACGGTGGCCCATTTTCTGAATCATGATCCCCCACTGGATGCCCGGCCGAGCCTATGGGCGCCCCTCCCGGGCGTCTTTCGACCGGACTCGCGCGCGATTTAACCAGAGATTGGCGCTGGATGGAAACGAATAGTTTTAAGAATCGTTAATGTCTGCGTCTATTCTCCCTACCGATCGACATCCGACCACGAGCCCGGCGTATCGATGCAGTTGTAAGGATTAACGGTCTCGCCCGGCCGCCATACCCAGAATGAGTTCTGCGTAACGGGCTCCGTGAAGGTCGATGGATCCGTCACCGTGATCTCGTAATCGAGGCGGCGCTCGTCGGCGCTCAGGCTAAAGCGCTCCGCGATCTCCGCGTCCTCGCTCAGCGGGATTCCCGCGGTACCGAAATAGTGCGAGTTGATCTGTGTCGTGTTGACGATCAGATCCCCCTCTTCCCAGTAACCGACCGAATATCCCCACGGCGTCGGCGCGACATCGCGCGCGGGTTCATCAAGATGGATGACGCGAACGATGTCGAACTCTTCGATGAGCAACCGCAGTTGGTCACCGTCGTCAACGAACTCGAACGGCCAGTTGTTACTCATGGTCCTCGGCATGCCCTTAGGCTTACAGCCCGTATCGATTTCCTCGACCGGAATCCAGGCCGCCTGCGCCGCTCGCCCCGCGTCGGTCAACGGGTAACTGTCGAGCCAGAACGCCGGCCGGCTATTGTCCTGCGCCCGGCTCCAGACGCGGTAGATCCCGTCGGCCGTTGCCTCGGCAGCTCTTATCGCCGCTTCGTCGAATTCCTGAAGCGCCCGCTCGATCGTGTCTTGCGTCCAGCGCGGTGGCAGGCCCGTATGCAGAAGGACCTCGCGCCCGTCTGGCAGGAGAACGTGACTGACCTCCATCACATGGTCGGCGACCTTCGACGGCGGCCCGGCCACGCGGACCCGAGTACCCGCCACGAGCACGTCCGGCCCGATGCCATAACGCTCCAGAAGGCTGGGCGGCGTGGTCTCCATCTCCCAGAGGGCAGCGCCGTAGGCGCTATCGGCTTGGATCCAGTAACGTACATGCGGGTGCCGCCACTGAACACGCGTGATCTCGCCTTCGAGCTCGACTACCTTGCTCATGTCGAAAAACGCTGCTCGAGAATGATGCGCGCTGACGGCGAAAGACGCCAAGAACAACGACAACAGTAAAGGCCCGAAATCCCACTTCATCATATCCGCCCCCTCTCTTTTCTAGTCTTCCATTATTCCCTGTAGCTGATCTTCCGCGACGCGAATGCGGTAATCGACGAAAGCAATGAAATTCTCTCGCGCCTTCGTGACGTCGCGTTAGTCGATTTCATCGCGGGACGAACCGTCTCGCGGCTTCCGGATCGCAATTGAAGCGGGACATCTCTATCTGCGGCGAATAAATCAGTTCTCTGGAATGAGTCATCGGCACCGTCATGTACTCAGGATCTTCCAACATAAAATCGACGACGGCCCGAGTACCATCCTCGGTCAACCGGTATTGCTCGACGACATGTTTCTGAGCGCCTGAAGGGACACCGACCTGGTACGGAGAACGATGATCCGCAAAGTTCCTCGTGTCCACGATCAAAACAGCGCCATCCCACCGACCGGTTGAGTGACCACCGAGGGAACGTTCGCCGCTGTCTGGATGGCTCCGGCCGTCCATGTAGACCGTTCGCTCTTCGTCGGAACCCGCACTTCGAATCAGGATTGTTTCCTCGGCCTCGTCGAATTGAATCTCTAGCGGAAAGAGGCTGCTGGAAACAATCGAGGCGGGCGTTGGGCGACCGATGCAAGTTGAGTCTGGATTCTCATCGGAAAGCTCATCGTACGCCGCCTGGGCAGCCTTACCCGCTTCGGTCAGGTTGAGATGATAGTTAAAGAAACCGTCGAGGCCGCCAGGATAGTCGAACAGTTCGGAGGGATTCGCGGCAATCCATCGACCCTCCAGCGTCGATGCGCTGGCGGTGACCTGCGGCGTGAATAACACGCCTATCGATAGCACTTCGCCTTCCTTGTCGATGGATTCCAACATTCCGTAGGGGCGCCCGTCCCGCGCGGGATACACTCGAGCCGTGATGCGATCGCCAACGATCAGCGAGTCGCGTGTCCAGCCCGTGCGCGTAGCGGTAACGATCGACCCCATCTGTAGCGCCCACTCGACCGGTTCGCCGCGCTCGTCGATCGTTTCAGCGGCGATATAGACGTGAGGATTGCGCCAACTGAACTCTGTTACCGTCACCTCAAAGGTCAGCAACGAGTCCAGGTCGATGCCCGCTTCGCTGTGATGTCCCGAGACGGGCGCAGAGACCGCGCAGGCTATCGCGACCTTGACGATATTGCGTCGTCTTAATACGCCCGGGATTGAGGTCATGCCTCCCCCTGTTATCGAGAATGATTCTTGAGGCTGATTCTACTCATATCCAGCTGCGAGATGGCCCGAAATCACCTGAAATCTTCGCGAAAAACGGAGGCCGAATGCGTTTCGGTAGCGTTAAGGCATGTACCCCGGTGGCGGAAGATCGCATGAATCATTCAACGCCAAGCTCAGAGACGAGTCGCTGAATGGGGAACTGTTCTACACCCTGAGAGAAGCTCAGGTACTGATCGAGCAATGGCGGGTTCACTACAACACGATTCGTCCGCACAGTTCGCTCGGCTATCGGCCACCAGCACCCGAAATACTGACGCCAATCGAGGAGTTCGCCAATCATCCAATAGCTGCGTAAACTAACTTTCAACCTGCACCAGTTAATGCAGGCACCTCAACCTCGGACTCTCTCATTTTGGGTGGTATCGCACTAGGGGGCAGGTCAGTTGCTCGCGATTAATAGCCTACGACGTAATTATTCGAGACAGTGGAGCATTTTAAAGGAGTAGTCATGCACCTCGCGAAGCTCATTCTGGCCGCGTCAGCGCTGCTTCTTTCGTCACCCTCGATCGGCCAAGGCTGGATTGAATACGTCAGCATCGCAGACCGCTTCACCATGTACGTCCCGGGCGAACCCGACGTGCGGGACATTTCCTACGCCTCTGAATACGGCGTCGTCTTTCCGGCGCGAATGTATAGCTACGAAGATGGTCCCAGCCGTTACTCCGTCACTGTGGTCGACTATGCGGATTCCGAAGGAATACATTCTGAGCGCAGCAACAAGACCTCTGCGGACGACGGCTCGCTCTACTGGGCAGTTGATGTGCTCGGGTCGATTGCCTATGCGGCGTGGAATATTCGCAAGCGGGGCGGTGAGGTCACGCACGATGCGTGGCACTATATTCAGCGAGTGGAAGGCCACCAGCTACAGGTCACCAACGCCGATCGATCCCGTACCTACGCAGGGATTTATCTGCACGAGACGCGTCTCTATATTCTGGAGGCGACCGTGCCCCCGGGGTCTCCGCCGCCGATTATTTTTCAGCAGTCACTGAGCTTGCTGGACGACGAGGGCAATACGTTTAACTATGAGTATATTCATTCTCCCCGACTCCGAATCGGCGGTGGATGATGCCATCCAAGTCGATAGGACGTCTCAGTTTTCGTTGACCGTTAATATGCGGTCTGTTACAGGAGAGGAATCAGAATGACGATTATTGTTCGTATACTCGCTCTAGCATTGGCGGTCTCTTTTTCGACTTGGACTCATGCGCAACAGAGCCGGGTCGTCCCGATTGAGACCACAGCGCTGTCGATGGCGGACGCTCTCAATGCCGCGACAACTGCAATCTCCAGCTGCGAAGCCGACGGACATCGCGTCGTCGCCATTGTTCTGAATCCCGAGGGCAACACCCAGGTTTTTCTTCGCGGCGATGGCACGACGTCCTACGCAATCGACAGCGCCCGGGTTTTGCGGTTCTTTCGGTAGCCGACATCGACACTGAAACCATCAACTCGATACAACCCGTCCACAGTGGCACGCTGCCAATTCGATCGGTCAGGCGTCTAATCAGACGAGTACGGCACTACCGCAACACCGTCCAGCCCAATCAACGATTCCAGCAACGCAGCAGCACGGCCCCTGCGTACCCCTCAAAAGTAAGCATTAACCAAATAATCATGCTTACATTGTGTTGCCTTTTAGAAAAGGCTTAATATAAAAGATATACTAAACAGTATGTTACCAAACTCTACACGCGGATTTTCAGTCCGCTGCTCTACCAACTGAGCTACCTGGCCGTCTCGGCGAGGCGGCTATTAGACCGGTCAGCTTCCGTTGTAGTCAAGGCGCGTTGGCCCGGGGATCAAAAATCCTGCTCAGGAGCTTATGATTACTTATTGCGCAGGAAAGCTATCAGCCGAACGAAACGACATGAGCAAACAGAAGATCTATCCGATCGATCCGTCCATCGCTGAGAGCGCTTGGGCGACAACAGAGAGTTACGAGGCGCTCTACAGGGCATCGGTAGAAAATCCGGATGCATTTTGGCGCAAACAGGCAGAGAGCCTGCAATGGCTTAAGCCGTTCACGCACGTTAAAGATACGTCCTTCGAGCCTGACGATCTCCACATTCGCTGGTTCGCGGATGGCGAGCTGAATGCCTCGGCCAACTGCCTGGACCGTCATCTGGCTGAGCGGGGCGAGCAGACGGCCATTATCTGGGAAGGCGACGACCCCGAGGACGGACTCCATATCAGCTATCGCGAACTGCATGAGCGCGTCTGCCGGTTCGGCAACGCATTGCGCGCGCTCGGAGTGAAAAAAGGCGCCCGGGTCACGATCTACTTGCCGATGATTCCTGAGGCAGCGATCGCGATGCTCGCTTGTGCGCGCATCGGGGCGATTCACTCAGTCGTTTTCGGCGGTTTTTCGCCCGAGGCGCTCAAGGGACGCATCGAGGACTGTGATTCCAACGTCGTCATCACATCCGACGAAGGCTTGCGCGGCGGAAAAGCCATCCCGTTGAAAGCGAATGTGGACACAGCCATCGGCAGCCTGACTGCAGAACGGGTCAGCACGGTGGTGGTCGTCCGCCGCACCGGCGGCCAGATCGACTGGACCGAAGGGCGCGACCATTGGTATCACGAGATTACCGATGCGGCGGAAACGAACTGCCTTGTAGAAGTGATGAATGCCGAGGACCCGCTGTTTATTCTGTATACCTCCGGCTCAACCGGTCAGCCGAAAGGGGTGTTGCATAGCACCGCTGGCTATCTGCTTTACGCCGCGCTGACGCACCGGTATGTCTTCGACTACCACGACGGTGACGTCTACTGGTGTACGGCCGACGTGGGCTGGGTAACCGGTCACAGTTATATCGTCTATGGGCCGTTGGCGAACGGCGCGACGACGCTGATGTTTGAAGGAGTTCCCAACTACCCGGATTCCAGCCGTTTCTGGCAAGTCGTCGATAAACATCACGTGAACATTTTCTACACGGCGCCGACCGCCATTCGCGCGCTCATGCGTGATGGTGCGGCGCCCGTAGAGCGCACGTCGCGGCAAAGCCTGCGTATTCTCGGAACAGTCGGCGAGCCGATTAATCCCGAAGCCTGGGAGTGGTACTACCACGTCGTCGGTAATGGCTTGTGTCCGATCGTCGATACCTGGTGGCAAACCGAGACAGGAGGCATTCTGATAACGCCGTTGCCGGGGGCGATGACCCTGAAGCCCGGCTCGGCGACGCGCCCGTTCTTCGGCATCAAGCCGGCGATCGTTGACGACGATGGCAACATTCAACAAGGCGAGGCCGTCGGTAATCTCGTCATTCTCGATAGCTGGCCCGGACAGATGCGAACCGTGTACGGCGACCAGCCGCGCTTTCTCAGTACCTACTTCAGCCAATTTCCCGGCATGTATTTCTCCGGTGACGGCGCCCGACGCGATGCAGATGGCGACTACTGGATCACCGGGCGCGTCGACGACGTCATCAACGTCTCTGGCCACCGAATGGGCACGGCCGAGGTCGAGAGCGCGTTAGTCTCTCATCCTAAGGTTGCCGAAGCGGCTGTTGTCGGATATCCGCACGACATCAAGGGTCAGGGCATTTACGCCTATGTCACACTGATTGCTGGCGAGACTCCCGACGATGGCCTGCGCGATGAGCTCGTCAAGTGGGTACGCAAGGAGATCGGCCCGATTGCGACGCCCGACCTGCTGCAATGGGCGCCCGGGTTACCGAAGACGCGGTCAGGCAAGATAATGCGCCGCATACTGCGCAAGGTGGCTACGAATGATCATGGCGATCTCGGCGACACCTCGACGCTGGCCGATCCATCGGTGGTCGAAGAACTCATCGACAATCGCATGAATCGGTAGGGGGTTCGCGGCGAGAATACGTTACGCGTCGTCGGTGAAATCCGGCGGCCGTTCGGAGCCGTCACCGAAGAAGAACTTCTCCATCTCTTGCTCCAGAAACTCTCGGGCTTTGGGCTCGATAGGCGAAAGACGATATTCATTGATCAACATCGTCTGGTGTCCGAGCCAACGTTGCCACGCAACGTTCGAGACATTATCGAATATCCGTTGGCCCAGATCGCCAGGGTACGTCGGTCGATCCAACCCCTCAGACTCGATCCCGAGGAGTACACAGTTTACTGTCCGACCCATCTCATTTACTCCGTTAAGCTAACTCAGAGAACTCAGTAGCGTGGCAATCGGCGCGGCGACACCCACAATTAATTCATGAGCAGGTTTATACCAAAGCCACTCGTCGCTATCCATGACACTGCGTGCTTCGCCTTGTAACTTGAGAACAAGGGGCTCGATACGAAGATCGAAGTGGGTGAAGGCGTGATCAATGGGCGCAAGAGCCTCGCGACTCGAGACACCCGTGCCCAGATAGCGATCGCACCAGCGTTGTGCATCGTCACCGTCCGCCAGCTCCGGCAGACTAAACAGACCGCCCCAGATTCCCGTGTCCGGACGCCGCTTCAATAGAACCCTTTGCTCTGAATCTCGAACGAGCAAGACGGACATCTGTCGCTGCGGACGCGTCGCCCGCGGCTTGCGCGTCGGCAGTTGCTCCTGAAGTCCCGCCAGGCGCGCCGCACAGCGGCGCCTCACGGGGCACCGTTCACAGCTCGGGCTGCTTCGAGTACAAACGGTTGCGCCGAGATCCATAACGGCCTGCGTATAGTCCGCCAGCCGTTCCCGCGGCGTGTGGCTCTCCGCAAACGCCCACAGATCACGCAGGACTCTCGCTCGCCCCGGCCAGCCCTCCACGGCGTGATAGCGGGCCAGAACGCGTTTGACGTTGCCATCCAGAATCGCCTGTCGCTGGCCATAGGCAAGAGCGAGGATCGCGGCGGCTGTCGAACGGCCGATGCCGGGCAGTGCCTCGAGTTCGTTCATCGATACCGGCAACTCGCCGTTGTATTCAGCAACGACGATCTTCGCCGCGGCGTGCATATTTCTTGCCCGCGCGTAGTACCCCAATCCCGCCCAATGCGCGAGCACCTCGTCGCGCCCGGCAGTGGCGAGATCCGCGACGGCCGGGAATCGTGCTACGAAGCGCTCGAAGTACGGAATGACAGTGGCGACCTGCGTCTGCTGTAACATGATCTCCGACACCCAGATCGAGTATGGCGTGGCCTGACGTTGCCAGGGAAGATCGTGGCGACCGTAGTCGTCGTACCAGGCGAGCAGCCGTCGAGCGAATGCGTCCACTTCAGTCGGCAGTCGCGGTGTGAGCCGCCGTTTCGATCGCAAGACGCTCGATCCGGCTAATGGCGCCGGTGCCACCTCGCTCCAGGCGCTGCTTCAATACCCACGGGCCAATCAGCGGCGGGATCCAGAAGTCCGGCTCCATCGTCAGGCGATACGTCATCTTGGTACCGCCTGCTTCGGGCACCAGCGTCCATTCCGACACACTCGACTTGAAGTCGCTCTGCTCCGGCAGCGCCTCGGTGCGTATTAAGCTCGGCGCGTCGAGTTCCATGCGCTCGACCCGACGGATGCTCACGCAGAAGAACAACACGCAACCTTCCATGGTGGTGTAGATGATCGGCACACCATCGGCGGCCGGTTTCATGAAGCCATAGTCCGTGTACGCGCTGGAGATTCGGCCGAATCGCTCATAGTCGGTCAGCACCTCGAAGATAGCCTCTCGGGGCGCATCGATATAGGTATCGGACACCAGCCGGTACACGCCGTCATCGTGTTTGACGTCGATTGTGCGAATAGTCGCCGGCAGTACCGTTGCCGTCGTACAAATTCCGACGACGGCGAAGACTAAGGCGCCGCGATCGATCACCGGTCGAAGAGTCCTCGTAGACGATCCTCCAGTCGATCCTGGAGTTCCTCACGCTCCTCTTCGATCTCCTCCTGGAGCGCCTCCTCGGCCTCCGCAGAAAGCATCGCGCTGAAGTCGGATAGCACCGACGGGCTGCTTAACGACCCGCTGATCGTCAATGGCAGTTCGTCGCCGGCGAGATCGACGATCTCAGGATCCGACTGAAGGACGGTGCCGTCCACGAACCGCGCTATGACATCGAAGTCGATGGCATCGGTCACGATATTTACCGTGCCGCCGCCGGTCACGGTCATGAACTCCAGATCGGCCGTCAGGTCGCGGTTGGTCATGACGCTGTCTTCGAGAACGCCGGATGCCGACATCTCGGAGAACGCTGTTCGCACCGGACCTGCTCGTGCAGGCATCGGCCTACTGCCGAACGCTGCGCGCGCGCGGCGGAGCTCAAACCACATGTCGAAACCTTCCCAGGCACCGTCGGTTAACGCGAAATTGATATCTCCGGCGAGCTGCCGCCGCACCTCGCCCAAATTTGAACCGCTGGCCGCAAGACTCATGCTGGCATTAAGCGTTCCCGACAAACTCTCCACATCCATCAGATCCCGGCCCAGCGGCATTGCTTCGATACCCGTTAACTGTTGGTCGATCGACAGCATCGCCGTATCGTCAGTAACCCGGACGGTTATCTCGCCGGCATAAGTACCGCTATAGAGCGACGCGCTGGGTTCCAGAGAGACCAGTCCGTCCTCGGCAGAGAACGAGAACTCCACCTTACTAAGTGATCTTCCAGCGAATTGAGTCTCGTTGATCGCGATCTGTCCTGCTGCACGTAGAGTGCGTAATACTTCCAACGGCAAGTCGACCTCGTCCAGCGAGCCCTCTTCTGCCGCCGCCCCTTCCGTTGCCGGTGGCAGGTACCGATCGATATTGATGGTATCGATATCGAGATCGAAACGAATGCTATCGCCGAGGAGACCCAGCTCACCGGTGAGCTGGCTGTCATCCAACACGAACTCGACATCCTCTAGCATCATTCGATTCGCATCGTACACAAGCTCCGCGCTGACGCTCGCGCCGACATCCAACTCCAGGCTAGCGCTATCGGCAGTAGAAGAGGTAGATTCTGGCGCAGCGGTCCCACCCAGTTCCTGCCAATTATTCTGGCCCTGTTCGTTACGCGCGAGATTTAAGACCAAACCTTCAAGACGTGCCTCCCCGATCTCCACTCGCCGTGATAGTAGCGGTAGCAGGCCGACGGCTAAACCGGCACCCTGAATAGTCGCGAACGGCGCGTCTCCGAACCCTGCGGCGCTACTGAGTTCCGCCGCCCCGATCGCGACGCGCAATCGTGGAAATATGTCGAGCTCTAGGTCGCCGTCAAGGCTCAACTGCCGCCCGGTCGCCTGTTCCACAGCGGTAGAGATCTCTACTTTGTAGTCGTTCGGATCAAAAAACAGCGAGACGGCTACCAGCGCAACAATGAAGATAGCCAGCACCGCCCCACCGACAATACCAAGCAACTTAAGGATCCTACCCATCAGCGGTTATTGGGCATACGAGCTCACTGCGAACTGAACCAGCTGAACCGAAGTCTGGAGATTGAGCTTCTTCTTAATCCGCTGCCGATGAGATTCCACGGTCTTAACGCTTAGAGTGAGATTCTCCGCAACTTCTCGCGTCGTCTTGCCACGACCGATGAGGTTCAATACCTGTAGCTCGCGATTGCTCAAGCGTTCGATCGGATTCGAAGCTTGCTTCGGGTCGTTACCGGCGATACGCTCGATCATGCTCGCGCCTAAATGCTCGCTGACGTACACCCCACCCGCCAATACGCGTCTTAAGGCTATCAACAGCTGATCGGCCGCGGCCTCCTTCATGATGTAGCCGTTGGCCCCCGCGCTAAGCAGGCGCTCAGCGTACATATTCTCATCGTGCATGGACAACACGAGAACCGGCAGATGACGGGCCTCTTTCCTGATCTCTTTGACCAGCTCCAAGCCGTCGCTGTGGGCTAGAGACAGATCGACGATCACAACATCCGGGTCCGAGTCACCTAGCGATTGCAAGGCTTCTTCCACGGTCGCCGCGTTCCCGCTTACCTCAAGGTCATCTTCGGCATTAATGAGCTGACTCAGCCCCTGCTGTACGATCGGATGATCATCGACGATTAGGACGCTTCTAGGCTGGATGCCTGGATCGTTCATAGCGATTAGATCAACTCAGCTGATCTCAGTCTCACCGGAGTTCTCACGGTACCGATACTCACAAACGGAGTATAGCCAATCAGGCCGCCAGCATGATGAAAAACTGTACATTGCGGCTCACTCAGCAATGGATTGTGGAGCGGGCGAAGGGAATCGAACCCTCATCATCAGCTTGGGAAGCTGAGGTTCTACCTTTGAACTACGCCCGCAAACTCGTTGGCTTTTTCGCCGAATACGCGACCCAGATAAACGCCCGCGGCTGCCCAAACTGCAGCGATTCCGGCGCCGATCGCGGCCATGACCGCGATACCGAAACCGAGACCATCAGTCAGGCCAGCGAAAGCGATACTACTAAGCGCATCGCCGCCGCGATAGACGGCCACATCGATCACCGGTTTCGACTTGAACCGGGTTTCCCGGTCGACGTGAGTAAATAGCATCTCCCGGGCCGGCCGCGTAACGCCATAGTTACCCGCCTGCCTCGCTAGCTGCACCGCCAGCAACACCGTCAGGATCGGTGCGAAGGCAAGTATCAGTAGCCCGGCACAGATGAGTACCGGAACGAGCGCCAGCGTCACCGGCATACCGAGCTTGGTAACCAACCGACTCGTAGCGAACAGCGCGAGACCGAAGGTCAACAGGTTAACCACGGCCGCTAGCCCGGAAAGTATCGCGGTCCTTTCTTCACGGCTGTACTCGCGCAGCAGATTCGTCTGCTCGAAATAGACGAAGGATCCGATAGTGGTATATAGGAGTATGAACCCGCCGATCGCGAGCAGGTACGGGCTGGTAAAAAACGCTTTGAACCCCGCAAACGGGTTGCCACCGATCTTGGCGGCGCTTAGATCCGCATGCACATCCTCGTTATGAAGATCGACGACCTTCAGCCGTTGCAGGTAGAAAACGATTGGTAGCGGTATCAACAACATCGCCGACGCGATCAGCATCAGGTTGTCGACTCCGATGTCGGTAACGATCTGGCTCGCGACCAACGGCCCAACCACCCCGCCAGCGGTCGCCCCCGCGGTAATGAAGCCGAACACCCGGCGCGATTGTTCCTTATTGAACAGGTCCGCCATAAAACTCCAGAAGACCGAAAGGTGGAGCAGGGCAAACAGGGTAACCCAGAGGTAGAATCCTTTGTCTATC
This sequence comes from Gammaproteobacteria bacterium, assembly GCA_963581225.1. Lineage (GTDB taxonomy): Bacteria > Pseudomonadota > Gammaproteobacteria > Steroidobacterales > Rariloculaceae > SMWC01. The sequence goes on along the minus strand of CAUZMW010000011.1, from coordinate 326 downwards.
AGCACGCGGTCGGTAACAACCGATGTGGCGAAATAGAAACCGACGAATGTAACCGCGAAGAATATATAGACGGCGGGTACCAGCAATTTGAAGCGAATACGCGAGCACGCATACCCGTATAGAGCGACCACCGCCGTACTGAGAACAAGCTGAATATTCCAGAGCACGCTGATCTCTGTATTGCTCCAGTCGCTGGCCATGGCGTCCCTGACGGGCCGCAAGATGTAGTAGGCGGCCATCATGACGAAGACGAACGAGAACGCGAGCGCGACGGTTCGAGCCTCATTGGGCTCGATCATGGTTACCGATCGTAATAGTCGCGGCGA
>CAUZMW010000010.1:0-34880 GCA_963581225.1 Gammaproteobacteria bacterium | reverse complement strand
TCTGTATTTCAACTACGACTTCGCCGGTTCCAATTCCGCCGTCTTAATAACCGAAGAAGGCATTCTGGTTGTCGATACGCGGATGCACCCAAACGATGCAGAGCTCTTGCTGGCAGAGATTCGTGAGCGGAGCGATGCGCCCATCCGCTGGGTCATCAATAGTCAATTTCACGGTGACCACTACATGGGAAACTCGGTTTTCGCGCGCGAGGGCGCCACGATCATCGCCCACCGTGACACACAGACTGCCATTCTCGAGCGTTTCGACTACGAAGTCGCGACGAGACCGTTCGACCAGCGGGGCCAGGACCGGACAAAGGTCGAACTCGTCCTGCCAGACATACTCTTCGATTCTCGAATGACGCTCGATCTCGGCGGCTACACTGTGGAACTAATCTACCTGGGCGCCGGCCAGAACGAGGGCGACACACTTGTCCACTTTCCGCACGCGCGGGCGCTGCACACCGGCGGCGTTTTTCATAATCGAAGCTGGGCCAATACCTCCTATACGCCTTCGGTCACCGAGTGGATCCGGGTGCTTCGCGCGATGAAGACCATCGACGTCGATACCTACCTGCCACCGCATGGCCCAATCGCTACGGAGCAGGACCTCGACGACTTCACCGAGTTCATCGGGCTACTGCATGCGGGAGTGCGAGAGGCTGTGGACGGCGACGTATCGCTCGAAGCGATGCTCCGGGAGAATCTGTTTCCGCAATACAGCAACTGGCGCGGTTACGAGCGTCGTGAGCGGAACCTAACCGCGTTGCACGAGTTGCTGACAGTTGGAGAGGCTCAATACTTCGTACCGGGCAACCGGGCGGCACCGATCTCCGAATAGCGATTTACCGCCGTCGCGAGCGCCTATTTCGCGACCAGCGCGCGCTTCGCCTGCGGCGCCATACGTTTGATCTCATGTTCTCGACGCAGGGCCGCGCTACGGTCGGCCGCTGCCTCTTGATAGACCAGGGCCACAGGTCGTCGGCTCCGCGTGTACTTAGCGCCGCGGCCCGTATTGTGTTGAGTAATTCGTGCCTGGAGATCCCTGGCAATGCCGGTGTACAGCGTCCTGTCCGCGCAGCGCACAACGTAGACGTGCCATTCGGTCAACGTCGGGCCGGACACCCTGTTATTCGTGTTCGCGAGTGAAAAACGACACTAGAAACGCGACCGACAACGACACACCGATACACAGGCCCAAAGCGGCCCCGACAGCCACGCCGATACCAGGCTGACCGAAGAGCGCGCCGATAAAGATGCCAAGCACCACCCCGATACACAGACTGATCGGCAGACTGGCCGCTTTGAATACAGATCGAACTGGCGTCTCGCTCGTCATTTCACTCCGCTGCGACTATCTGTTCGACATACGCTGCCGTCATTCTTTCGTGTCTGCGAGTCGTCCTGTTAAACTCATCCTGCATCCGCCGCCCCAATCACACGAATGGAACAAAGCCTACCACGCCCGCCCGAGAGACTCGGCCGTCGCCTTGCGGCGATGGTTTACGACGGTCTGCTGGTAGCCGCACTGATGTTTACCTTCACATTCATCTTGATCGTATTACGCGGCGGTACCGCCGTCTCTCCCGCATCATGGGGGTTCAGTGCCAGCCTCGTCGCACTCAACATCCTGTTCTTCGGCTGGTTCTGGACTCACGGCGGCCAGACACTTGGCATGCGTGCCTGGAAAATTCGAGTTGAGCGACTCGACGGGAGCGCCCTCAGATGGCGGGATGCCCTGGTACGCTACGCCTCGGCCTGGGTGTTGCTGTTCCCACCGGGCGTGGGATTTTTCTGGGCTTGGCTGGATCGCGAGCGTCGCTGCTGGCACGACCGATTGTCCGCGACTCGTGTGGTTCTGATCGCCGAATAATCGGCCTAGCGTATTCGGAGCAACGCGACGCTCGTGATTAGAAGCAGCACGCCGCTGGGCAGCCAGGCGACAACGACCGGATCGAGATCGAATACTTCGCCGCTATTCACAAATGTCTGCGCGACCACGTAGTAGCCGAGGCCAATCAACAATCCTACTAGTAGACGACCACCGGTTCCGGCGGATCGCAGGGAGCCGGACACGAACGGCAGCGCGAGTAGCGTCATCAGCACCACCGATACGACATCGGCCATCCGTGCCCAGTAAGCTGTCACATAGCGATCGGCGTCCAAGTCGTTCTGCTCCAGGTAGCGGATGTAGCGTTTCAGCCCCTGCGTGTCCAGCAGATCCTGACGCACTTCAGAGAGCTCCAGCAACTCGAGACTCAGATCGTAATTCTGCACCGACAGGCGCTCAGCGCTGGAAGTGATGCTGCCCTCCGCGAACTGTGTCGCGGCATAGTTGGCCAGAATCCAGCGCGCTTGAGCATCAATCTCTGCGGAATCGGCGCTGACGACCTGATCGAGAAAGCCGTCGGCATTGAGCTCGAAAAGAAGTACACCGCCGAAACTAATACCGTCATCGGCGCGTCGAAAGTTAAAGATTCGATCGCCGTCTTTCATCCATGTCGACCGAGCGTTCGCGATATCAACACTATCCAGTAGCGCTTGCGAACGAAGCTGACGCGCGTACGAACCGAGCGACGGCGCTAGGGACTCTCCCAGCAGCGCCATCACAACCATGAGAACAACACCCGCGATGCCGACGGAGCCCAACAGCCGGAAACGTGACACGCCACTCGCTCGCATCACGACGAGCTCGCTGTGCACGGCGAGATTTCCGAGACTGAGCAGTGCTCCCAATAACGCGGCGGCAGGCAGCATCTGGAGGATCAAGCGAGGGATACGCAAAGCCACATACGCGAAAGCATCGCTCATTCGATACTGAGCGGTACCGATATCGTCGAGTTGTCCGACGAACTCGACTGCGGTTACTACGGCGAGCAGGACGAGGACCACACTCGCGACTCCTTTCAAGATCGCGCTTGCGATGTAGCGGTCGAGCAAGTTCATCTCGTGAACTCCGCGCGACGTACCCTCGGGCTCGAGATGAACCACCCGGATTCTCGGCCGAGCAGCGATAGTCCCACCAACCCGAGCGCGAGGTGGACCCACCACAGCCCGATCCACTGCGGAACCTCTTCCCTCTCCACCCAGACGCGAGCGATTGAGAGCAGGTTGACGTAAGTGATGTAGATCAAGATACCGACGCCCAGGCGCCCATAACGGCCTTCTCGCGGCCGTGAGCGACTAAGCGGTACGGCGAGCAGCATCAGAACGAATACCATGATCGGTGAAGAGATCCGCCACTGCAGCTCTGCCTGATCTTCCGGCAGCGAAGACGCGAACAGCAACGCGCTCGACTTCGTCTCGACGAGTTCCTCTCGCCCTTCGTCTTTCTTTGTTCGCACCGGCATACCGTGCTCGGAAAAATCGACGACGCGGAAATTCTTCTCTCCCGGGACGCCTTCATAGCGCCGGCCGTCATACAACACGAAGGTCAAGTTCCCGGTCTCAGGATCGTGAACACGCTCACCTCGTTCCGCGAGAATCACAACGACCCGTTCGTCGGCCTGATGCTCGATGAAGACATCGTGGATTTCCTCTCCCGTGACTTCCTTTGCATAGATAATCGTATCGCCGGAGTCTGGGGACGTGAATTTTCCGGACTCCAGAACGCCCAGCTCCAACTCTTCCTGAGCCCTCAGCTTAATCTCTTCGATCGAACGCGACGCGCCGGGCGTCTGGACCAGAGCAAGCCAGGCCACGGAAACCGAGAGCGCCAGCGTCAATACGCTGATCGGGCCTAGAAGTCTCGCGGGACCGATACCGCAAGCCGCCAATGCGGCCATCTCCGAGTCACGGTTCAATCTCGCCAATGCCAGCATCACGCCCAGAAAGAGCCCGATCGGAGTAAGAACCGTGATGTAATGTAGCGAGGAAAGACCGAGTATCGCGAAAACTGCGTCTCGAGGAAGTCTGCCTGCAGCCGCGTCATCCAATATCTCCGCGAACTGATTGCTCATGAGAATGACGAACAAGACCATCGTCACCATCAACCAGGCAACAAACGTCTCGCGGAGTATGTAACGACTGATCAGATTCAAGGGATGGGTGGATTTTCAGTACGTTGCGCTAATCGAGTACACTAGCCCGCACTTTTCTCGGCTGGGATTTGGACACGATAACACAAGCGCATGGTGGCCTCGGAACCTAGGTTCGACGTGGGCTCCAGACGGCCGCTTGTTAGTCGCCCAACGCGGCTATATTGATAAGCCACTAGGAGATTGCGATGGAGTTTCCCGTCAAGACCGGCGCGCCGGCGAGCCAGAAAACCGCTTGCGCGATTCTCCCGGTTTTTGAGGGTCGTGGGCTCAAAGGACCGGCTCGAGAAGTCGATCTGTCCTGTGGAGGCCTGTTGAGCCAGCTCCTTAGGAGCGGCGATGCATCGGCTGCGCTCGGCAGGTCCTTACTCGTCCCGCAGCTGCAGGGAACGGCGGCCGAGCGTGCTCTGCTCGTCGGCTGCGGCAAACAAGCCGACTTCGACGCCAAGCGCGTCCGGCAGGTCCTGAGCACGGCAACTCGCAGGCTCAGGGAGACCGGTCTCAAGGAAGCCACAAGTTATCTGACTTATACGCGCCACCGGGGGCTCAACGCGTATTACGCCGGCCGTGTCACTGTCGAGGCGACTCGATCCGCGTACTACCGCTTCGATGAACTGAAGACCTCGTCCAAGGCGAAAGACAAGCTGGCGAAACTGGCCATTGCCGTAGCCGATCGGCGAGACACCAAAGAGGTCCGCCGCGGTGTCCACGACGGCTGTGCCATCGCCGTCGGTAGCGACCTCGCTCGGAATCTCGGCAACCGACCGCCAAACGTCTGCACGCCCTCTCACCTCGCGCGTGAAGCCCGTGCGCTCGGCAAACGCTACGAGAACATAGAAGTGACGGTACTCGGCCAACGCGAGATGAAGCGTCTGGGTATGGGCGCCTTACTGTCCGTTACTCAAGGCGCCGACGAACCACCGAAATTTATCATCGTACGATACCGCGGCGCCGGTACACGCGTTGCACCGGTCGTGCTCTGCGGCAAAGGCATCACCTTCGATACCGGCGGCATCTCACTCAAGCCACCGGCGAAACTCGACGAGATGAAATTCGACATGTGTGGCGCAGCCGGAGTTCTTGGAACGATGGCAGCCCTTGGTGAGCTGCAGCCGAATCTCAACGTCATCGCAATCGTGCCCGCCTGCGAAAATATGCCTAGCGGCCGAGCGAGCCGTCCCGGCGACATCGTCAAGACGCTGTCCGGCCAGACCGTCGAGATTCTAAATACCGATGCCGAGGGACGCCTGATACTGTGCGATGCGCTCACCTACGCCAAGCGTTTCAAACCGCGCTACCTGCTTGACGTTGCCACGTTGACCGGCGCCTGCGTCGTCGCCGTCGGCCATCTCTATACGGGGCTGTTCAGCAATGACGATCAACTCGCCGACGCCTTACTCGACGCCGGCAAGCGTTCTCTCGACCCAGCCTGGCGACTGCCGGTCGATGAAGAATACGGGCAATCCCTGAAGAGTCAGTTCGCCGATTTCGCCAACATCGGCAGCCGAGACGCTGGCGCAAGCATCGCAGCGCAGTTCCTGTCCCGATTCGTCGGTGACACTCCGTGGGCGCATCTGGACATAGCGGGTTCGGCCTGGACCACCGGCGCCGATAAGGGTGCCACGGGACGCCCGGTACCCCTGCTAACAGATTTTCTATTGGCTCTATAAGAGACCCAAGAACGACAGTGACCCAGGTCGATTTCTACATACTTGCGACGAGTTCCGACGACTCCTGGCTGCGCCTCGCCTGCCGCATTACCGCGAAAGCCAGGCAGCGCAAACTCCAGGTGTACCTGCACTCTGAGAACGATGCGGTAGCGACACGGTTGGACGGGCTGCTCTGGACTTTTTCCCAGGGAAGCTTCATTCCGCATCGAGTCGTTGGGCAAGACTCGACGCCACCCTATGAAGAACCGGTATTGATCGGTCGCGGTGATCCCGCTGCAGGCTTACCGACGGATACGCCGGTGAGCCAAAGCTGGGATCTGATGATCAACATGGCGGCGCAAGTGCCGGAATTCTTCAGCCGCTATCACCGTGTCGCCGAAGTGATCGACGCAGATCCGGCCAGGCGCGCGAGCGGACGGGAGCGATTTCGCTTCTATCGCGACCGAGGTTACGAGCTCAACACGCACAATATCTGAGATCAGCATGCACGATGAATCTACCGACAGCGACGATATCCCCGTGCTCACCGATGTCGTAGAAGATGAGCCGAGATCCGAGACAGATTCAGACGAGCCCCCCTTCGATGGGGAAATGCTGATCGCAGAACTTCAGGCCAAGCTCTCGGTAAGCGCGTTCGACCTGACGGAACAGTTATTACTGTCGGCAATATCCGAAATGGAGTCCACGCTCCGTGAGCAGGTACTGATTCGGCTCCGCCAGGAACTTCCGGAGCTCATCGACACGGTGCTCCGAGAGCACTTCGGCTTCGAGATCGACGACGAGTAGTCGAGGCACCCGAGTGGCAAAAGGCTATCAACCCGCGGAGATCGAGTCGCGGCACTATCAGCGCTGGGAGGATGCGGGCTACTTCGCACCGTCGAGCGACGGTGACGCCTACTCTATCGTCATCCCACCGCCGAATGTTACCGGCACGCTGCACATCGGCCACGCATTCGGCAACACGATCATGGACGCGCTGACTCGCTACCAGCGAATGCGCGGTCGCAAGACGCTATGGCAACCCGGGACCGATCACGCCGGAATCGCCACACAAATGGTCGTGGAGCGGCTGCTGGCCGGCGAAGGCAAATCGAAGCACGATCTCGGCCGAGCTGCATTCGTCGAGCGTGTCTGGGAATGGAAGACCCACTCCGGCGACCGAATAAGCCAACAACTTCGACGACTTGGGAGTTCGGTCGACTGGTCGCGAGAACGGTTCACGATGGATCCTGGACTCTCCGCGGCGGTGACCGAGGCGTTCGTTCGACTCTATGAAGACGGCTTGATCTACCGGGGCAAACGTCTCGTGAACTGGGATCCAGTGCTCCACACCGCGGTCTCGGACCTCGAAGTCCTATCCAATGAAGAGCAAGGGAAGCTTTGGCGTTTTCGCTATCCGCTGACGAACGGAGAGGGCCATGTGGTTGTAGCAACTACGCGGCCGGAGACGATGCTCGGCGATTCAGCCGTTGCCGTACACCCGGATGATGAACGCTATCGTCAGCTGGTCGGCCAGTCCGTCACGCTGCCGCTCGCCGATCGCGAGATCCCCATCGTCGCCGACGACTACGTGGATCCGGAGTTCGGTACCGGCTGCGTCAAAATCACCCCAGCTCACGATTTTAACGACTATGAAGTCGGGCGACGCCACAATTTGACGCTGATCAATATTCTGGATGAAGACGCCCGCCTAAACGATCAGGTGCCGGAGGCGTATCAGGGACTGGACCGACTCGACGCTCGAGAACGAGTGGTGGCCGATCTCGACGCGCTCGGCCTGCTCGACGGTATCGATGCACATACGATGAAGGTGCCGCGCGGCGATCGCAGCGGCACGATAATCGAGCCGTTCCTCACCGATCAATGGTACGTACAAACGAAACCGTTGGCCGAACCCGCAATCGAAGCCGTCGAGTCCGGGGCGATACGATTTATTCCCGAGAACTGGTCCAAGACCTACTTTGAATGGATGCACAACATCGATGATTGGTGTATCTCGCGTCAGCTCTGGTGGGGGCATCGGATTCCAGCCTGGTACGACGCAGAAGGGAATATCTATGTCGCGCGGAACGAAGCCGCCGTCCGAGAAAAATTCAACGTTAGCGACGACATTGAGCTGCGGCAGGATGACGACGTCCTCGATACGTGGTTCTCGTCGGCATTGTGGCCGTTCTCGACGATGGGCTGGCCGGAAAATACGCAGACGCTCAACACCTTTTACCCGACATCCGTTCTTGTTACGGGATTCGATATTATTTTCTTCTGGGTAGCACGCATGATCATGATGGGGCTCAAGTTCATGAACGACGTGCCCTTTCGAGAAGTCTATATTCACGGCCTGATTCGAGATCAGGACGGCCAGAAAATGTCGAAGAGCAAAGGCAATGACCTGGATCCCCTGGACATCATCGACGGTATCAGTCTCGACGGTCTGCTGGTAAAGCGCACTGACGGCCTCATGCAGCCTCATCTGATGGAACAGGTCGAGCAAGCAACCAGAAAAGATTTCCCGAACGGTATCGCACCCTGCGGCGCGGACGCGCTGCGAATGACCCTGGCGTCGCTGGCAACGACCGGTCGGGAGATCAGTCTCGACCTGGGCCGGGTCGAGGGGTATCGAAATTTCTGCAACAAACTCTGGAATGCCGCGCAGTACGTATTTACGCACATCGACGATCTCAGCGACGGCGATATGGAATTAACCGTAGCCGATCGCTGGATTCAGTCGCAGCTGCACGAGACCGTCACCAACGTGCACAAGAGCATCGGCGCCTACCGGCTCGACCTGGCTGCGCAGGCGCTATACGACTTTATCTGGCGTGAGTTCTGCGATTGGTACCTGGAGCTAACCAAACCGGTCATCATGGATCCTGATGCGAGCTCAGCGCGGCTCCGTGGCACACGTAGAACGTTGGCGGATACCTTGGGCTCGATTCTGAAACTTCTGCATCCGATCATGCCTTTCATCACGGAAGAATTGTGGCTCGAACTTTGCGCGCGGACGCAGCGAACCAGCCCGTCGCTCATGCTCGAAACCTTGCCCGAGAGCTCCGACTTCGCCGCGGATAGCGAGGCAGATGACGAGATCGAGTGGATCAAGACTTTTATCAGCGGCATCCGTCAGATTCGCGGCGAGATGGAGATCAACCCCGGCAAGAGGCTCCCCGTCAAGCTGGCCGATTCGAGCGCGACTGATCGCAGGCGGATCGATGAACACGGCGCGTATCTGACAGCGGTGGGGCGCCTCGAAGAACTTGAGATTGTCGACGAAGCGACGACCGTCAGTGGCACAGCGACCGCGCTCGTCGGTCGGATGCGTATACTCGTCCCGCTGGCTGGGTTGATCGATCTGGATGCCGAGGTGACACGGCTCACTAAACAACGCCAGCAGGCGCAAGCCGATCTCGATCTGTGCCAGACCAAGCTCGCCAATTCCCAGTTTATCGCCCACGCACCAGCGGCAATTGTCACGAAGACACAGGACCGGGCGACTGAGTTGACCCAAAAACTCGCACAGCTGCAGACTCAGCTCGAGCGCTTGCGGACAATCGGTTAGCCGGATAATGTGACCCGGAGCCGCGCCGCCGGCCCCGTAATCTGCAGACTGTGTCACATTTGGCCGGAATTAGACTGTCCACGAGGCCCCTTTTTGGCCACCATTCAGCCCTATGGTCAGCACAAGTTTACGCCCCGCGAGCGGCTCAAGGCACTCGTCAGAAATTTCGATCCGGACCGCGCGACTTGAACGTCAAGCGGCACCTTTCAACTGGGCGCGCTACCGTGTTCCCGCGTCGCCTTGAACTCGATATCCGGCCAGCGCTCCTGGGTGAGATTCAGATTCACCAAGCTCGACGCCAGAAAAACGAGTCGGCCCGTATGGTCCAACGCCAGGCTGCTCTTTAGTTTCCGCGAGAATTCATCCAGCATCCCATCGTCCGCACAGTCGATCCAGCGAGCGGTCGCGACGTTGACCGCTTCGAAAACGCACTCGACACTGTATTCGTCTTGCAACCGGAACGACGCGACGTCGAACTGAAGCGGGCCAACCGCTCCGAGGATCAGATCGTTACTCGTCAGCGGCCGGAAGAGCTGCGTTGCCCCCTCCTCGCAGAGCTGATCGAGGCCTTTACTCAGCGCTTTTAAACGGAGCGGATCTTTGAGTACGGCTCGCCGAAACAGCTCCGGTGCGAAATCAGGAATTCCGGTGAAGACGAGATCCTCACCCTGAGAAAAGCTGTCGCCGATATTGATGGTCCCGTGATTATGGAGACCGATAATGTCACCCGCAACGGCCTCATCGACATGCTGCCGATCGGCAGCCATGAATGTAATCGCCTCGCCGACGCGCACTTCACGTTTCAATCTCGTGTGATAAAGACGCATTCCCGGCTTATAGGTACCAGAACAGACACGCAAGAATGCGATCCGATCTCGGTGTGCCGGGTCCATGTTGGCTTGAATCTTAAAAACGAAACCGCTGAGCTCTTTCTCGGCGGGCTCCACCAGCCGGCTGATAGTTTCTCGCGACTGTGGCGGTGGTGCGTTGGCGACAAACGCGTCCAACAATTCCCTCACTCCGAAATTTTGTATCGCCGAGCCGAAGAACACCGGCGTCTGGCGCCCCTGAAGATAACGCTCGGCGTCGAAACTCGGGCTGGCGCCGCGAATCAGGTCGACTTGTTCTCGCAATGCGTCTGCGTCGTCCCCGAGTAGCTCGCCCGCCTCCGGTGACGCCAGGCCGTCGATCCGGTGCGAGTCGGAGATCCGGTTTGAATCCCCGCGGTCATGAACGTAGATGCAGTCGTCCGACAGGTGATAGATGCCGCGAAACTCCCGCCCCATGCCGATCGGCCACGTCACCGGAGCACACTCGATCTTCAGCACCGTTTCAATCTCATCGAGCAGCTCCAACGGATCACGGCCGTCTCGGTCGAGCTTGTTGATAAAGCTCATGATGGGCGTGTTACGTAGGCGGCAGACCTCCATGAGTTTGATCGTCCGTATCTCTACACCCTTACCGGCGTCAATCACCATTAATGCGCTGTCTACGGCCGTCAGTGTGCGATAGGTGTCCTCGGAAAAGTCCTCATGACCCGGCGTATCCAGCAGGTTGATGACTCGCTGGGCGTACGGGAATTGCATGACGGAGGAAGTGATGGAAATGCCCCGCTCCTGCTCGAGTTGCATCCAGTCCGCTCTCGCATGACGCTGCGCTTTGCGGCCTTTTACCGCGCCGGCCATCTGGATAGCGCCACCGAACAGGAGAAGTTTCTCCGTGAGTGTGGTCTTCCCGGCATCCGGATGCGAAATGATCGCAAACGTACGACGCTCCAGCTGCTCTGACATGGTTCGGGCGCTATTGAGGGGAGTCAGTGGATCGGGTTGACGGCCGCGGCCAAGACGACTGCGTCCTCTCGCCCACTCTCCGCCTTATAGTAGGAGGGGCGGGTGCCGGCTATTTCGAAGCCGGCCGATCGGTAGAGCGCGATCGCGATAGCGTTCGATGGGCGAACTTCTAGAAACACACGTTCTACTGCCAGCTCTTCTGCTTTCGACAACGCTACATTGAGTAAGCGGCGACCAAAGCCGAGTCGTTGACAGCCTGGATGCACACAGAGATTTAGCAGATGCGCTTCTGCACCGGCAACGGACATGATGCTGTAGCCGCTAATCACACCCGAAAACTCAAGCACCTGGCTACAATAACCCGCCAGCAGGCAATCCCTAACGATTCCGATACTCCACGGAAACTGATAGCTCGAACTCTCTACCGCGGCCACGGCCTTCAGGTCGGACGGGCGCATGGCGCGAATTTGAGTTCTGGGTTGTAATGACGCGCTCATGGTGTTGTTCGAAGAATTTTCCTTACGAGTCTGAGGTCTTCCCAGGACTTGGCCTTCGCCGCTGGAGAGCGCAGCAGGTAAGCCGGATGATAGCTCGCGACCAGCGGAGTTTCCGGGTTGCCAAAACCTAATTTCTGCCCTCGGAGCCTACCGATGGGCGCATCTGACTGCAACAACCACTGCGCAGCGATTCGTCCCAACGCCAATATTACCTTCGGTTGTAAGAGCTGAATCTGGCGCTCTAGATAAGGCGCACAGGCCGTCGATTCATCGCGTTGCGGGTCACGATTATTCGGTGGCCGGCACTTGAGAATATTGGCTATGTAAACATCGTCGCGGGAAAGAGCGATCGCCCCAAGCATGGCGTCCAACAGCTTTCCGGCACGCCCGACGAATGGCTCGCCCTTGCGATCCTCCTCAGCGCCCGGTGCTTCCCCGATGATCAACAGGTCTGCGTTTTCGCTACCCACGCCGAATACGGTTTGGATACGGGTACCGTGGAGTTCACAGTTCGTGCAGGTACGTACCCGTTCGGCCAGTGCTGGCCAGTCGAGCTCCGCGACCAATGTCTCACTGCTCAGCGGAGGTTCGCCGTTGCGCAGCACCCACACCGGGATACCCATCGCGGCGAGATACTGTTCACGCGTGGCCGTCACTCGTTCATGCTCCGGGCGACTTTCGGTGGCGGCGAATCTTTCGCCACAACCAGATTACTGGCCCCACGGTAGCGTACGTAAAGTACATCGAAAAGAGAACCACAGGCGGATTCAGCGAGACGACGATTAACAGTAGGGGAATCATCAACAAATTACCGAATCTGACTCGACTACTCAGATTGAAGTCCTTGAAGCTGAGATAACGAAGATTCGACATCATGGCGAGACCGCCGAGCGCCGTGACTGCGAGTCCCGTGACGAGGGCTAATAACCCCCCGATGTCATATTCGATGCTAAGCCATACCGTGGCGGCGATTCCCGACGCCGCCGGCGGGCTCGGCAGACCCTGGAAGAAATGCTTGTCGTTGATCGCCGTGCTGGTATTGAATCGCGCGAGCCGAAATGCGGCAGCCACAGTAAAAAGAAACGCGGCCAACCAACCCAACCTACCCCACACGGCCGCGTATTCGGGTAGCCGCTCGAGCCCCCATTGGTAGATGACGATGGCCGGCGCTAGACCGAACGACACCATATCGGCCAAGCTGTCGAATTCTTTCCCAAAGTCGCTTTCGGTACTCGTCATGCGCGCAACACGACCGTCGAGACCGTCCAGGAACATGGCGATATAGATCGCCCATGCCGCGCCGAGAAAATTACCGTCGATCGCGGCAATAATCGAGTAGAACCCGGCGAACAGCGCGCCGGTTGTCAGGAGGTTCGGTAGTAGGTAAATCCCTCTGCGACGAGATTTATCTACTGAAGAGTCGGGCATCGTCGTTCAACTGCCAAGAAATCACGTTTGTGATGCTGCTGGAATTTCCTGGCCGACGCAATGCTTTCTTGAGACACTAGTAATCATGCGACTATCAGCTTTCCCCCTCAAGACATTCAAAGAAGCGCCGGCGGAGGCCGAGGTTATCAGTCACCAGTTGATGCTGCGCGCGGGCATCATCAGGCGCCTCGCCTCGGGACTCTACACCTGGCTTCCGCTCGGTCTACGCGTGCTGCGCAAGGTCGAAGCAATCATCCGCGAAGAGATGGATCGTGCCGGCGCGCTGGAGCTTCTTATGCCTGTAGCACAACCGGCCGAACTCTGGCAGGAGTCGGGTCGGTGGGAGGAGTACGGCCCGGAACTGCTGCGATTCAAAGATCGACATCAACGCGAGTTCTGTCTGGGCCCGACACACGAGGAAGTCATTACGGACATTGCCCGTAGTGAGCTCAAGAGTTATCGGCAACTTCCCGTTAACTATTATCAGATTCAGACCAAATTTCGAGACGAGATCAGACCACGGTTTGGCGTGATGCGTGCGCGTGAGTTCACAATGAAGGATGCGTACTCCTTTCACCTGGATCCAGACTCCCTGGTCGAGGGTTACGAGAAGATGCGCGTCGCCTACGATCGAATCTTCACACGAATGCAATTGGAGTTTCGGATCGTTCAAGCAGATCCAGGCGCGATCGGCGGTAACCGTTCGGAGGAATTTCATGTCCTCGCCGAGTCCGGCGAAGATGCGATCGCGTACTGTGAGACCGATGGTTTCGCCGCGAATATCGAGACCGTCGCAATTCCAGTACGTGCCGACGCACCCGATGAGCCGCAAGCCGACCTCGAGTTCGTGTCGACCCTTGGCATACGCACAATCGAGGAACTCAGTGCTTTCATGGACGTAGCACCTGCCAGCTGCGTTAAGACGCTACTCGTCGCGGGGACAGAAAGCGCCGCGGTCGCGCTGCTCCTCCGCGGCGACCACGAACTCAATCGACTCAAGGCGGAAATGCTTGAAGGCGTAGCACGTCCGCTCCGAATGCTTCGTGCAGCAGAAGTACACGACGCGACGGGCTGCGAACCCGGATCTCTCGGTCCGAAGGACCTCCCCATCCCGATCTACGCGGACCAGGCAGCAGCTGCTCTGAGCGATTTCGTCTGTGGCGCAAACAAAACGGACCATCACCTCCGCGGCGTCAACTGGGAGCGGGATCTTCTGTCGCCGGCTGTCGCAGACCTGCGCAATGCCGTCACCGGCGACGCGAGCCCGGCGGGCGGCGGCTCGCTAACCATTGCGCGAGGAATTGAAGTGGGTCACATCTTTCAGCTTGGCGATAAATATAGTAACGCCATGGAAGCCACGGTTCTCGATAAAGACGGCAGATCGCGCGCAATGGAGATGGGTTGCTATGGCATCGGCGTCACGCGCATAGTCGCAGCGGCAATCGAGCAAAACAACGATGATCGAGGAATCATTTGGCCCGAGGCGATCGCGCCATTCGATGTCGTTCTGATACCGATAAACGCCGACAAATCCTACCGCGTCAAGGAAGCCGCCGAGTCTCTCTATCAGGACTTACAGGAAGCCGGGTTCGACGTCCTGCTGGACGATCGCCCGCAAAGGCCGGGGGTTAAATTCGCCGACGCTGACTTGATCGGCATCCCCCATCGACTCGTCGTCGCCGAGAAGGCCTGGGATCAAGGCGAAGTCGAATACAAGCTGCGCCGCTCTCCGGACACCGAGATGATCCCGGTCACCGCCATCGCGACGTTTCTTGGCGAGAACCCGGCGGATTGAACGCTCAGCAGATCGGCAGTCCTTCCGCTGACCGACGCGGCGCGCTGGCATCGTTATTGGTCCTCAGTCTGTTTGCGGGTGGGAGTTCGGGCCAAGAGGCGTCACCGGGAAGTGTCCGCCACGACCTGGACCCTCAACTCCGGACGGTTCTGCTCAAAGCCGTCGTCAATGCGGACAGCTTTAACGATCTATTTTCTGCCGAAGTCTGGTTAACCGACATGTCACAGCGGCTCGCCGGGCGAGTACCGGACCTCGACGAGCGCCTGCATATCCTCCGAACGGTTCACCACGAAGCCACGCGAAGCGAGATCGCTCCCGAACTCGTTCTCGCAGTGATCAAAGTCGAAAGTAATTTCGATCGTTATGCGATCTCCTCAAGCAGCGCGCTCGGCCTAATGCAGGTGATGCCGTTCTGGGTCGAGAAACTTGGCGGCGACAGTCAGAGCGATCTGTTTGATGTCCAGTACAACGTGCTGCTGGGCTGCCGGATCCTCAAGTATTATCTAGATATGGAGAACGGCGAATTGGTGCGCGCACTGGGCCGCTATAACGGCAGCTTGGGACGCCACGACTATGCGGACCGGGTCGTCAGCGCGCTGCGTTCCAGATGGTACCGAGGCTAGCCCGCTCGAGTCGCAAGACCGCTAGACGACTAACTTACGTCGAACCCGGGCGCAACGACGCCACTCCACTCTGCCACGGTGACTCCGACTACCTGCGCGCCGGACGGGCCGGCCCACAACCAACGACACATCTCAGCGACGGCATCCGACGATCCGGCTACGATGACCTCGACCTGCCCGTCCGCGAGATTCTTTGCCCATCCGCGCAGTTGTAATTGTTCCGCTCGTTTTGCCGTGGCCGCCCGATACCAGACGCCTTGTACACGACCTTCGACTAAGCAGCGTACGGCCTGCTCGTCCGCGCTCATGAGTGGACGGTCAATTGTCCCCGGACCGACTCGCTTCCTGACTGGCTTGAAGTGCATCCACGGCACTGTTCTTCGCGTGGATCGCGTTGGTGCGGGCCATAGTGAATGAGCGCTCTCGAATCTGAGTCTCTGCCTGACTCAGAAAGCGCCTCGCATCATCCAGTGGCGCAGGGGCAAGCCGTGCGGCATCCGCATCTTCAGCCGCCGTGATAGCCTGACGCGCATCACTCATCTCCTGAACCGGCGGAGAGGTAGCGCACCCAACGACGAAGACGGCTACTAGTAGCGCGAAGAGTCGAGTCGTGACTCGTGTGTGAATCATTATTATTCTTGAACGTCCAGACTAGAGAAACCTAACAGGGGGCTCTCACAGCCGTCAAGCCAGGCGAGAAATAGCTGGAAAGCCGCTGGAGGGATTTTTACACTGCTAATCTGAGGCGCTTGCCTCCGGCGCGCCGATTTCTAGATTTTTTTTAGCATAATCAGGATGTTATATATGAAAGCGATAATTTACCATAATCCCAGGTGTTCCAAATCACGGGCGACAATAGCGCTTCTGGAGGCCAAAGGCGTGGAACTGGATGTCGTCGAATATTTGAATACCCCGCCATCTGAGAAAACACTCAGAGCCCTGGTCACGAAACTCGGGTTGAAACCGAAAGACCTCGTGCGCAGCGGCGAAACGGAGTTCAAGGATGCTGGTGTGGATCTGCAATCGGCATCGGAAGAGCAGATCGTGGCTCTTATGGCGGCCCACCCGAAGCTGATCCAGCGACCGATCGTGGAAGTTGGCGAGACAGCGCGCATCGGCCGCCCACCGGAAGCCGTATTGGACCTGTTCGAATGACCATCAACGTACTATTACTGTATTACTCTCGCAAAGGCCGAACGGCCGAACTCGCGAGACACGCCGCTCGCGGTGTCGAGGCCGCCGGCGCCGAAGCGAAGCTGCGTACGGTACCGCGGGTCTCGACCGCTATCGAGGCCGTCGAGCCGGCGATACCGGAAACCGGTCCGCCATACGCGTCGCTCGAGGATCTGCAGGCGTGCGACGGCCTATTGCTGGGCAGCCCGACCCGCTTCGGCAACATGGCCGCGCCGTTAAAGTACTTCCTGGACGGGACAAGTGGACTCTGGCTCGATGGGGCACTCGTCGACAAACCTGCCGGCGTATTCACTTCAACCAGCAGCCTGCACGGGGGACAAGAAACCACGCTACTGACGATGGTACTGCCGCTGATTCACCACGGTATGGTTTGGACAGGCATTCCCTATACCGATGCCGCGATTCGAGAGACTCGTACCGGTGGTGGTCCGTACGGCGCGTCTCATCTCGCAGCGCCGTGGAACGAATCGCTTTCCCAGCACGAACGTGATCTCGCCCACGCGTTGGGCGAGCGTGTAGCGAGATTAGCCGGACTGCTTGCGGCCTCCGGGTCATGACGACGAATGAATGGCGGGCGGTCTCGAGATCGCTGCTGTGCATCTGCCATATTGTGCTGCTCGTGGCGAGTGCTGCGTGGCTCCTGGCGCGGCCATCCCCGGAGCTGTGGCTGATCCTATTAACAGCCGTAATGATCGCGCCACTCCTGTTCGCTATCCGGGGACTGATTCGCGAGCGAATCAACACCTATCGCTGGCTGAGTCTTGTCCTCGTGATCTATATAGGCGCTGGCAGCACCGAGGTTGTGGCATCACAACGCACATCCGCGGCGGCCGTCGTCGTCATGTTGGCAGCTCTGGCTGAGCTCGGCGTCCTCGTGACCATGATCAGGAACGCTCCGTCAGCGCGGCGCGAATAAACGGGATCGTCAACTTGCGCTTCGCCACCAGCGAAGCCGTGTCGAGCTCGTCCAACCAACGGCAGATTCCGACCATATCTCTGCTTACCCGCGCGAAGAGATAGCGCGCGGCCGCATCCGGCAGATCGAGGCCACGCGCGTTCGCGTGCCCCTGCAGCGCAGTTAGCGACTGATCGTCGTCCAGGGTGTGTACCTGATAGACGACCGCACCCGCGGCGCGTGAAGCAAAATCCGGCAACGCGAATGGCGTACCTGCCGGCGCTCGACGGGCGGCGAAAATAAGATGAGTCCGCGCCATCTGGATGCGGTTATAGAGCCCGAACAACGCCTGCTCCCAGACGGCATCGCCGCTAACCGTGTCGACATTGTCGAGGGCCACAATGTCCAGCATCTCCAGGCCCTGCAAGACATCGACGCCCGCTGGCTGCACCGGACGCAGCGGCAGATACATCGCCCGCTGCGCTGGGCTGCTCGCACAAATCGCCTGGAGCAAGTGGCTTTTACCGGATCCCGCCGGGCCCCAGATCCAAAGAATGACCGGATCGCTGCCGGGACCCAGCGACTTAAGATGACCGACGAGCGCGCGATTGTCGCCAGCGACGAAGGTATCGAACCGGCTGTACTTTCTAAGCACCAGCGGCAATGGAATCTGTGCCATGGCGTCAGTCCGTCGCGCCGAGTTCGCTGTGCGCCTTACGCCAGGCCCGTTTACTCCAGCCTACGACATAGTTCAGGCCGCTCGTGATGCTGGTAAAGGCCACGGCCGCACCGAGCGCTATCAGGACTGTATGCGGCGGCCATTGAAACGCGGCGGCAGTCAGCGTGAACAAGACGAAACTAAGCTGGCAGGCGGTATTCAGCTTGCTGATCAGGCTTGGCTCGCCAAACACCGGGGCAATGAGAATCTGGTAGGTCATCGCCCCAAAGACGATCACGATGTCCCGCGCGACGACCAATGCGGTCAAACCAAGCGGAACGAGTCCCAGGTAGGTCAGGGTCAAGAAAACGCTGACGACCAGCAGTTTATCCGCAGCGGGATCCAACACGCTGCCGAGCCGCGTTCGCCAGTTAAAACTCCGGGCGAGCAAGCCATCCAGCGCGTCCGACACTCCGGCGATTACGATCAATATTAACGCGGCAAGATACTGCTCCCGCAGCAGCACCACGACGGCCGGCCCGACGAGCAACACGCGAAACACGCAGATTGCGTTCGGGATCCACCTCAGCGTCATCTATCGGCGTCTCTTAGCGATTCAGCGTAAACGTCAGTCGGTCTTCGTTCGCCGTCTGACCCGTCTGTTCAGCGATCGGTGTCAGCATCGTACTCAGTCCCAGCACGCGCCCCAGAACGGCCGCGCCACCGCGCGCTGCTACCCGTAGCGATAGTGCGCCGTCAACGAGCTCCTCCGGGCTAACGGAGTCGAGCAGACTCACGGACCCCAGATGTCGCATCACGCGACCGTAATCATCCAGCGTCTCGACACCCACGACCGTGATCAGTGTCGCGCGAGCACCGCCGAGCGTGCTGAATTCGGCGGCATAGAAATCCGCTAGCTGATCGAGGCCGTCGCGCAGCGTCGTGCCAGTCAGCGCGAACTCCTCGCCGTCCTTAAGCAGCACCCACCGAACATTGACGCCGAATTGGGTCTGTCGGACCCGACCGGTCAGTGCGGCATCCACACCGTAGCGGCTCGATGCCTGTGTCACCTGAGCGTTGAAGCCAGCCCAGATGTCGACAAAATCCACCGCGCCCATATCCTCGAGATCCATCAGCGGCAAGGTCAGCGGTAAACCGCGCTCCTCCTCAGCCGTCGCCAATTCGGCCCGAAAGTCGGCCTGCAGCTGCAAAAACTCGGGACTGGCATCAGTAAAAACATCGCCTGCCGAGAGTATTCCCCGTTCGCCTTGACCGTTATCGATAGCAAGCCATACCAATGTCAGCGGTCGCTCTGGGCCCCAGATCGGCTGACCGCTTGCTACCAGTGCAGCCTCGATCGCACGCGCATCGAATGTCACCAACAGCGTGTCGCGATCCAGCTGGCCTCGCTGCACGACAAGTTCCGAGGCATTGTCCAGCAGATCAGCTAAGTCCGGCTCCAAGGCGGCGTCGAGTCGGCCCGTCACCCTGGTTAAGAGCTGCCCCATAGCGAAGCGGATCGTATCCTCCAGTGTCCGGGGAGCCTGCCCCGGCGCGAGTTCGAGGCTCCGGGACACGGTAACGCTGTAGAGATCATCGATCGTTGCAGCGAATAAGCTTGGGCAGCCGATACCGATGGCGAGAGCGATGATTAGAACGAAAGGAGCCCTCGCCGTCCAGGCTCTCTGATTTAATTGGATCATTGCTGTCCACTGTGGAATGCGCTGGCTTATTATACCGGCCTCAGCCCCAATCCCCGCCGCAGCCGAGAAGGAAGTCATGACAACGAAGGAATCACTCACGTATAAGGCCGCCGGCGTGGATATCGACGCCGGCAGCGAACTCGTGAGTCGCATCAAGGAGTCGGTAGCGCGCACGTCGCGCGCAGAAGTCATTGGCAGTGTCGGCGGGTTCGGTGGACTGTTCAAGCTGGCCTCAGATCGTTACGACGACCCCATACTCGTGTCCGGAACCGACGGTGTCGGCACCAAGCTAAAACTGGTTCTGGAGCAGGACGCTCACGACGAGATCGGTATCGACCTCGTGGCGATGTGTGCGAATGACGTGATCGTCCTCGGCGCGGAACCGCTGTTTTTCCTCGACTACTTCGTCACGCCGCGACTGGACGTGGAGATTGCGGCACGCGTGATCAAGGGTATTGCGCGTGGCTGCGAACTCGCCGGCGCCGCATTGATCGGCGGGGAGACGGCCGAACATCCCGGCATGCACGCGGCTGGAGAATACGACCTGGCTGGCTTTTGTGTCGGCGTAGTCGATCAGAGCAAGCTCGTCGATGGTCGGAATATCCGACCCGGAGACAGCGTGATCGGCCTCGCCTCGTCTGGCCCGCACTCGAACGGGTTCTCGCTTATTAGGCGGGTGCTGGAACAATACCCGAATAGCGGCGAGACCGAGTTGGACGGACGGCCGCTGATGGAACTGCTGCTTCGGCCAACACGAATTTATGTCCGGGCCATTCTCGATCTTGTTGCCGAAATAGAAGTGAAAGGCATCTCCCATATCACCGGAGGCGGTCTGACGGAAAATATCCCGAGGGTGCTGCCGGACGGGCTTGGGGTCAGCCTGCAGAGAGCCGCGTGGCCTGAGCCTGCCGTATTTCGATGGCTCGAAGATGCGGGCATATCCAGGCCGGAGATGCTCCAGACGTTCAACTGTGGCGTCGGCATGATCGTGATCGTCGCTCGGGAGGACGTGGAATCCGCGCAGTCGTCACTGACCAGGAGCGGCGAACAGGCGTGGCTGATCGGTGAGGTCGTTACCGATGGCACTGAGCAGGTTACCGTCGATTGACGCACCTCCCTCGGCTTAAGGTGATCGTACTGATCTCCGGGCAGGGCACGAATCTCCGGGCTCTTATCCACGCACAACAGACGGGAGAGCTGCACAGCGACATTCAAGCCGTGTTCAGCGATCGAAGCGACGCACCAGGTCTTGAACGAGCACGACAGGCCGATATCGACGCGCGGCATCTGGAGCCGGCGGACTTCGACGACAACGCGGCCTTCGACGCGACGCTGGCGCAAGAAATACTCGCATTGGAGCCGGACCTGTTGGTGTTAGCCGGGCTCATGCGAATTCTGGGCCCCGATTTCGTCGAGACGTTCCGCGGGCGCGTGCTGAACATTCACCCGTCGTTACTACCGCGTTTTCCCGGGCTGAATACGCACCGTCGGGTGCTCGCAGCAGGCGATACTGTCCACGGGGCCACCGTTCACTTCGTTACAGAGAAACTGGATGACGGTCCCCATATCATACAGTACCGTATTCCCGTCCGGCCCGACGATAGTGAAACTTCGCTCAAATTCAGGGTCTCCCGTGGGGAGCACATAATCCTGCCCCGTGCGGTCGGCTGGTTTGCCGAGCAGCGCTTGAGACTCATCAACGGAGCGGTCATGCTTGACGATCGAGAGCTGAACCAAGCTGTGATGGTGGACGGGGAAGCGTGAAGATCCGAAGATATTCGACTGGCCTACTATGCGGAATGGCCGCAACACTGACTGTAGCAGCCTGGCCGGAATCCGCGGCGACGGCCCCCGACTCGGCGATTCACCTCTACTCAGCCGTCTACCAAGTACAGTATCGGGGCAAAAATGTTGGCACGATGAAATTCTCGGTTGACTACGATGCAGCCGACGACGCCTATACATTTACCTCGAACTCTGCCGTCCGCGGGCTTTTAAGAATCCTTTCCCCCAGACCCGTTGTCGAGCGTAGTGAGTTCACCTCGGACGCCGGCGAAATAACACCGCTCAAATTCTGGTACGAAGACGGTTCGAGGCAAGGAAATGAAAACTTTCACATTCAATTCGACTGGGACAACGGGCTTGCAGTCGCCGAGACGAGCACAGAACGGCACGAGTTCGCCGTGCCACGCGGCACGCTTGATCGCGGCACGATGCAGGTCCAGCTCATGCTGGATGTGGCGCGCACTGGATCGTTAGGCAGCTACACGCTCGCTGACAACGACGGGCTCAGAACTTACCAGTATCATCGTAATGGAGACGTACAACTCGAGACGTCTCTGGGCGTAGTCGAGACGCAGGCGTTCGTCCAGCAACGCGCAGGATCTTCGCGACAAACTGTGCTGTGGACGGCGAGTGAACTGCATCATCTGCCCGTGCGCATCGAGCAGAAACGTAATGGCGAGACTCGGGCGGTGATCCTGCTCGAATCAGTCGAATGGTTAGGCGACGATTAGAAACCTCTCAGGCGTTGCGCTAGGCCTTCGGTAGGGTGACGCCTCGTTGCCCCTGATATTTCCCGCCCCGATCCGAATAACTGGTCTCACAAACTTCGTCGGACTCAAAAAAAATCATCTGCGCGACACCTTCGTTAGCGTAAACCCTGGCGGGTAGTGGCGTCGTGTTAGAGAACTCGAGCGTCACATGCCCCTCCCACTCGGGTTCGAGCGGCGTGACATTGACGATAATCCCACAGCGCGCGTAGGTCGATTTCCCCAGGCAGATCGTAAGGACCGTTCGCGGAATCCGAAAATACTCCACAGTCCTGGCGAGCACGAACGAATTGGGCGGAATAAGACAGGTGTCGGCGCGCTTATCGACGAAGCTCGACTCGTCGAACTGCTTGGGGTCGACGACAGCGGAATTGATGTTGGTGAACACTTTGAAATCGGCAGCGCATCGGACATCGTAACCGTAGCTAGACGTACCATAGGAGATCACGCGTTTGTCGTTGACCTCGCGAACTTGATCGTGCTCGAAGGGTTCGATCATGTTGTAGTCACTGACCATCTGTCGAATCCAACGATCAGATTTAATGCTCATTCACTCTCCTCGACGGTAATAGTCGGAAACAAGCTACTGTAATCCTTACCTGTCGCCGCCAACTGCCCGCTGGCGCGAAGCGCGATCCGACGATAAGCGCTGGCGATCACGCCGTCCGGATCGGCGACGACGCTGGGTATGCCTCGCTCGGTGTCTTCTCCGATGCGCCGATCCAAAGGCAACGCACCAAGCAACGGCAATTTGTACTCGGTGGCCAGACGCTCACCGCCGGCCTGGCCGAAAACAGGTTCCTCATGCCCGCAGCTCGAACAAACATGGATGCTCATGTTCTCCACAACGCCCAACACGGGGACGTTAACCTTCTGGAACATCTCCAGGCCCTTACGCGCGTCGGCCAACGCGATTTCCTGGGGCGTCGTGACGATAATGGCGCCGCTGACGGGTACGCGCTGCGATAACGTGAGTTGTATATCGCCCGTTCCTGGCGGCATATCGACCAGTAGATAATCCAGTTCCCCCCAGCGTGTGTCCGTCAGCAGCTGATTCAATGCTGACGTCACCATCGGACCACGCCATGCCATCGGTTGACTCTCGTCGACCAGAAAACCGATCGACATCGCTTTCACGCCATGCGCTTCCAGAGGCTCAAGTATCTTCCCGTCCTGCGTTACCGGCCGCTGGCCTGCCAACCCCAGCATCCGGGGCTGGCTGGGCCCGTAGATATCCGCATCGAGAATACCGACTCTCGCACCTTCTTGAGCCAGAGCAAGGCATAGATTGACGGCCACTGTCGACTTACCGACCCCGCCTTTGCCTGAAGCGATAGCGATAACGTTGCTAATACCGTCCAGCGGCGTGAGCCCGTGCTGGACGGAATGCGGTTCGATAGACCAGGAGATCGCGAACTCCGGTGACACCGGCAAATCGAGGCTCTCGCAGTGCGCTTGAAGGGCCGCGACCAGCTCCGAGCCGCTGCGAGCGGCCGGAAAACCCACCTCGATCCTGACCTGAAGCGCGGCGGAATCTCCGACAATCTCGATCGTGCTACCGCCCTCACCGAGGCGAGAATCGGTGGCCGGGACGATGAACTCCCGTAGATGTTTTTCCAATGTGGCCACTGTTACCTGGCTCATAGCGCAATCCTTCCTATAAGCGGGCGCGATTGTACCCTATACCCCAGTAATTCCGGGTTCTTCCCAGTATTTTCGGTCGGCGGTGAGAAAGGAACGTTTCTCCCACGGCCGTGATCTCGACTTTTCCTACGTCAGCCAGGAAGGCGGACCTTTTCGAGTCAACGTCTTCCGTAAGGAAACGGGAGTCGGTGCGACCTTTCGGAATATCCCCAACAAAGTCCCGACGATGGAATCTCTGCACCTACCACCAGTCATGCTGAAGTTCTGCGATCTTCACCAAGGGATGCTTCTCGTGACGGGTTCGACGGGCACCGGCAAGTCCACCACGTTGGCCGCGATGATAGATCACCTCAATAACACGAGAAATCTCAATATTATTAGCTTGGAAGACCCGATCGAATTCGTACACCAGAGTAAGCAATCCCAGATCGTGCAGCGCGAGTTGGGTACGCATGTCCCCAGTTTCGCCGACGGTGTACGCGCTGCGAGAAGACCCCGATGTCATCCTCGTCGGTGAACTCAGAGACCTTGAGACCATGAGCATAGCAATGACCGCGGCCGAAATGAGCATACTGGTGATGGGAACCCTGCACACGAATAGCGCCGCAGCCACCATCGATCGCGTAATCAATATCTTTCCCGCTGACAAGCAGGAGCACATTCGTAACATGCTGTCTACGTCGCTACGCGGCGTCGTTTCGCAGCAACTTGCGAAAAGGAAAGACGGCTCAGGTCGAATCGCTGTCCTGGAAATTCTCGTGAATAATTCGGCCGTAGCGAACCTGATTCGGCAAGGCAAGCTGGAACAACTCGCAAACGTCATGCAGTCCGGCGGAGCGGCCGGGATGCGGACGATGGATGGCGCGCTGCAGACACTTTACGACCAGAAGTTTATCTCCGGTGAGGAGGCCTACTTCCAGGCCTTCGATAAAAGTAAATTCGAAAGATTCAAAGCGGCCTCCTAAGCGGCAGCCCTTTGACGCCAATGGCATAATCGCGCTCGGGGCGAGATCCTCGTCGCCGCAATCTCGCGCGACGAGGCCGCCGATCCTTTGTTCACCACGGAGCGCCATGAGTTGGTCCAAGATCGAGACATCCTTGTAACCAGCGCCTTGCCCTACGCCAATGCGCCGCTACATATCGGCCACGTTGTCGAATACACGCAGACCGACGTCTGGGTGAGATTTCAGAGAATGCGGGGGCATCGATGCATTTACGTCTGCGCCAGCGATGCGCACGGTACCCCAACAATGTTGCGCGCTGAGGCCGCCGGCGTATCCCCGGCCGAGCTCGTCGCCGAGATCGCCGCAAGCCATCAGGCGGACTTCGAACGGTTCCGAATCAGCGTCGATAACTACCTGACGACAGATTCCGCCGAGAATAGAGAACTGACGGCAATAATTTATCAGCGTCTGCTCAAGGCCGGGCACATTCATCGCCGTACGATCGAGCAGGCCTACGACGAGCAGAAGCAGATGTTTCTGCCGGATCGTTATGTCCACGGCGAGTGCCCAGTCTGCCATACGGCCGATCAATATGGGGATTCCTGCGAAAACTGCAGCGCGACCTATTCACCCATGGAACTCAAGAATCCGATATCCGTCGTGTCGGGCACGACTCCGTCCGTGCGGGAGTCAGAGCATCTATTCTTCCGGCTGGGGAATTTCGAGGATGAACTCAGAGACTGGGTACCCCAGCACGTCGATGCGGCGCTCGCACGAAAGCTCGATGAATGGTTCCAAGCAGGACTGAGAGATTGGGATATCTCACGAGACGACCCCTACTTCGGTTTCGAGATACCCGGCGAGCCCGGCAAATACTTCTATGTCTGGTTTGACGCGCCGATCGGTTATATGGCGAGCTTTCTCAATCTCTGTAGACGCTCGGACCACAGCTTCGACAAATTCTGGAACGCGGGCAGCGATACAGAGCTCTATCATTTCATCGGCAAGGACATCGTGTATTTCCACACGCTGTTCTGGCCGTCTGTGCTCAGCGGAGCCGGTTACCGTAAGCCCTCAGGGATCTTCGTTCACGGCTTCCTGACTGTCGACGGACTCAAGATGTCGAAGTCGAAAGGCACGTTTATCATGGCCTCGACTTACGCGAAGCATCTTGAGCCCGACTGCTTACGTTACTACTTCGCCGCGAAGCTCGGCCCGGCCGCCGACGATATAGACCTGAATATGGACGACTTCGTCGCACGAGTTAATTCGGATCTGGTCGGCAAGCTCGTGAACATCGGTAGCCGCTGCGCTGGTTTCGTGCAACGACTCAACTCAGGAAAGCTGGCGGACAAACTGACGGGCGAATCCTTATTCAAAGAGTTCGCCGAGGCGGGAGACGATATCGCCGCTGACTATGAAGCTCGAAACTACTCACGCGCCATTAGGCGCATCATGGGACTGGCGGATAAAGCGAATCAATACATAGACGACGAGAAGCCCTGGATCAGAGCGAAGGACCCGGACCAGGCCGCCGAAGTCGTCGGCATCGTGACGCTCGGCTTGAACCTATTTCGCACACTGATGATTTACTTGAAACCTGTCATACCGGGCGTCGCGGAAAGAACCGAGGCGTTCCTCGCGGTCGATCCGTTTACCTGGGCCGACGCACAGGAACCTCTGCTTGGTCACGGCATCCAGCCTTTCGAGAGCCTGCTGGAGCGTGTTGATCCAAAGGCGATACAAGCAATGGTTCAGGAATCTCACGGCTCGACGAAAGCATCCACAGCAAATAATCAAGCCCAGCCGAAGCAGACGGCAACTTAATCCCATGACCGAGCTGTTAGCTATCATCTTCGCTGCAGCATTCGTGAACAATTTCGTCCTGGTTCAATTTCTCGGGCTCTGCCCGTTTCTTGGCGCCTCCAGGCGCATGGACGGCGCGCTGGGAATGGCGCTGGCGACGGGCCTGGTCCTTACGCTCGCCTCGGGGCTAAGCTATCTGATCGAGCGCTATGTGCTCGTGCCTTTTGACGTCGAGTATTTGCGCCTGATTGCTTTTATTCTGGTCATTGGCGCGGCGGTTCAGTTTACCGACCTGGCGTTACGCAGAACGTCGCCGGTACTACATCGAATTCTCGGCCTCTATATTCCGCTGATCGCCAGCAACTGTGCGGTCCTTGGCGTAGCCCTGCTTAACTCCACGCAGCAACGAACGCTGTTGTCGGCACTGCTCTACGGCGCGGGCGCCGCGTTGGGATTCGGGATTGTATTGACGCTGCTCAGCGGCTTGCGCGAACGACTGGAGGACGCAGACGTGCCGTCGCCGTTTAAAGGCCCTGCGATCGCTCTCATCACGGCGGGCATCATGTCCATGGCGTTCTTCGGATTCAGTGGATTTGCGCGCCTGTAATGATTACCGGCACCGTCATCCTGACCGCTCTTACGGCAACACTCGCTATCCTGCTCGTTCTCGCCAGTCGGTATCTCCCGCCCGCAGCAGACCCCATGGCAGACCGGCTCGAGCGGCTCCTGCCGAGAATCCAGTGTGCACAGTGCGGCTATCCGGGCTGTCACGCCTACGCAGTAGCTATCGCCGCGGGCAGCGCTTCGATCAACCGATGCCCGCCGGGAGGCGACGAAACTATCCGTGAGCTGGCGCATGCTCTGGGCCGGGAACCGGAGCCGTTACTCGCGAGCCTCGGGAATGCCAGCCTCGACAAGGTCGCGCGCATAGATGAGAGCCTGTGCATCGGCTGTAACCTCTGTGCCCGGGTCTGCCCGGTCGACGCGATCGTAGGTATCTCGCAAATGATGCACACGGTCATTTCGACTCATTGCACGGGCTGCGAACTGTGCCTTCCCCCATGCCCGGTAGACTGTATTGTCCTCGAGCCTCGCGATGACTGAGTATCAGATTCATCGGCATATGACCGGGGGCGTACGCCTTGTCGCCCGTAAACGAATGTCAACGGCGAGAACGATTAATCGGACCTTAAGGCCAAAGCGACTGATCATCCCAATGACTCAGCAACTCGGCCCACCGGCGACGCCATCCGTCGTTCCCGGCCAGCGGGTGATTACGGGCCAGCCTGTCGGCGAACCCGGCCGTGCGCCATCAGCGGCGGCACACGCGCCGAGATCCGGCAAGGTTCTCGCAGTGGAAGAACGACTCGTACCGGGCGGGAGCCAGCTTCTGAAGTCGCAGTGCGTCGTGCTCGCCGTGGACGACAAGTCAACGGACGCGGACATAGAACCGGCGAGTGAATGGCCGAATTTAGACGCCGACCGTATTCAGGCAATACGTAATGCCGGCATCGTCGGGTTGGGTGGCGCCGCATTTCCAACCGCCGACAAGCTGGGCGCAACGGAGCGCTGCGGCACGTTGATACTGAACGGCGCCGAATGTGAGCCCTACATCAGCTGCGATGACATGCTCATGCGTGAACACGCCACTGACATTCTCAGGGGCACGCAGACCATGCTAGATCTACTGGGCGCAGAACGCTGTCTGCTGGGAATTGAGCGAGACAAGCCAGTGGCGATCGAATCGATGGCTGCCGCCATCGCGGACTTGGGGGACGCTCGCATACGACTCGCAGCGGTCACGAGTAAGTACCCTGCCGGCGGCGAGCGACAACTCATCGAACTCCTGACGGGTATGGAAGTTCCGAGCGGGAAATATCCGATCGCGGCCGGCTGCGTCTGCCAGAACGTGGGTACCGCTTATGCGGTGGGCCGGCTCGTACGCCTTGGAGAGCCGCTCACAACGAGAATAGTGTCTGTCACGGGGGAAGGCGTGGCGGAACCGCAAAACGTCGAAGTTTCGATCGGCACACCGATTCGGGAATTGATTGAGCACTGCGGCGGCTACGTCGGCGATGTCCCAAGGCTGATTCTCGGCGGCACCATGATGGGTTATGCGGTGTCGTCGGACGAGTTACCAGTTACCAAAGCCACCAACTGCGTCATCGCTGTGCACAGTGACGAGATTCGAGATCGCTACGAGGAATGGCCGTGTATTCGTTGTGGCGATTGCGCCGACGTCTGCCCCGCCCGACTTCTGCCTCAGGACCTCTTGCCTCGATCCAGAACCTACGATTTCGACCAGCTAAAGATCCTGGGGTTAAACGACTGCATCGAGTGCGGCTGCTGCGACGTCGTGTGCCCGAGCCATATCCCGTTGACGGCGTACTTCCGGGACGCGAAGCGCGCGCAACGTCTTCACGAGCAGCATCAGCATCTCGCCGACACGTCGCAGATTCGCTATCTGAGAAAACAGGAGCGCCTGCGGCTTCAAGACGAGCAGTCGGAACTACATCATACGGAGTTAAAAGCACAGGTCGCGAAGGATTCCGGATCGCGACAGGAAACCATCCAAGCGGCTCTCGATCGGGTTCAGCGTCGACGTAACTCTGACGATAGGATCACGTAGAGACGCTCACGATGCCGTTCGAACTCAAGCCTGCTCCCCACATAACTCCGCCCACGAGCGTACCGTTGGTCATGCGTCGACTCCTGTATGCGCTTGTACCGGCGGCTATCGCCCACACCTGGTATTTCGGCTGGGGCCTGTGCATCAATCTCGCGATCGCCGTCTGTGCGGCGCTTGCGGCCGAGGCACTCGTGTTGCGATTCAGGCGACGCGCAATCA
Organism: Gammaproteobacteria bacterium; assembly: GCA_963581225.1. GTDB lineage: Bacteria > Pseudomonadota > Gammaproteobacteria > Steroidobacterales > Rariloculaceae > SMWC01. The sequence continues at coordinate 5,240 of CAUZMW010000010.1, read as the reverse complement.
GACCCGGTATTGCCGATATGAGCGCCGTCGTTACCGCCGTACTACTGGCTTTTGCCCTACCGCCGCTAGCGCCGTGGTGGTTACCGGCGTTGGGAGCCGCTTCGGCAATTGTTCTCGCGAAGCACCTCTACGGCGGATTGGGGTCGAATTTATTCAATCCCGCCATGGTCGGCTATGTGATCCTGCTGATTTCCTTTCCGATAGAAATGACACAGTGGCTGACACCGGCTGAGCTCGCACCCGCCGCCGATCGCCTGGGGCTCTGGGCTCAATTGACCTACTCCGTGACCGGCCAGCTCCCGTTCGATCTCAGCCTCGACGCGCTCACCCAAGCGACACCTCTCGATCAGATCAAGGAAGGCCTGGGCGAGATGCGCACACTGAACGAGATCCAGATCGGCCCGCTGTTCGGGTCCTACGGCGGCCGTGGCTGGGAGTGGATCAACGGCTGGATCGCGCTAGGCGGATTCTATCTCCTGTATTGCGGCGTCATCCGCTGGCACATACCTGTCTCCTTGCTCGCCGCTATGCTCAGTTTCGCGACGTTCATGTATGCCGTGGATCCGAGTCGCTACCCGTCGCCTGGCTTTCATCTATTTAGCGGCGCTGCGCTGCTGGGCGCTTTCTTTATTGCGACGGATCCGGTGACTGCAGCAGGAACTAACGGTGGCCGGCTAATCTACGGTGCCGCTATTGGCATACTCACCTACGCCATCCGAACCTGGGGCAGTTATCCAGAAGGCCTTGCCTTCGCCGTATTGCTCATGAACGCGGCGGTACCGTTATTGGATCGCTACACGAGACCACGAATCTATGGCCGGGCCTGATCTACAGACAGTTCGTGCGATCGTCCTGATCACCGCGATCGCCGCGGTCGCGGCCGTCCTGGTCACGGGCAGCTATGAAGTCAGCCATGAGCGTATCGAGGAAAATCGTCAGGCGCGACTGCTAGACATGCTCCACCAGGTCTTGGATTCGTCCGCCCATGACAATGAACTGGCTCAGAGTCGACAAGCGGTACAGGATCTGGAGCTTCTCGGCAGCGCAGATCCCATCGATGTCTACGTCGCGACGCGAGAAGGACGGCCGGTGGCCGCGTTGTTTTCCAGCATTGCTCCCAGGGGCTATCACGGCCCTATTCACCTCCTGATCGGTATCGCCTATGACGAGACGGTCACCGGCGTACGGGTAACGAGTCACACCGAGACGCCAGGTCTTGGTGACGCGATTGAGAGTCAGAAATCGGACTGGATTCTTGGCTTCGACGGAACCAGCCTGTCGTCACCGCCGGCGGACGACTGGGCTGTTAGCCGCGACGACGGTTGGTTCGACGCAATTACGGGCGCCACCGTCACACCGCGGGCAGTGGTCACTAGCGTGAAAAATACGCTGCTGTACTTTCAGCAACATAAGGATGAGCTGTTCCGAGCAGCGCCGAGTAACGGCTCTGACTCGAGCGAAACGACCGATGAATGATCTAAAAAATATCGTCGTCGACGGCGTATGGCGTAACAACCCGGCGCTGGTGCAGCTCTTGGGCCTGTGCCCGTTGCTCGCAATTACGAGCACCCTCGTTAACGGACTGGCGTTGGGATTGGCGACGACGGCCGTGCTCATCGCGACCAATATGACGGTGTCAATGATACGGGGAGCGCTGGTGCCGGCCGCTCGTATCGTCGTCTTCGTCCTGATAATCGCATCGCTGGTAACGATCGTCGATCTGCTGGCGAACGCCTATCTCCACGAGCTACACCAGACCCTGGGCTTATTCATACCGCTGATCGTCACGAACTGCGCAATCCTCGCGCAGGCCGAGGTATTCGCCAGCCGTCGTTCGGTGGGGGTAGCCGCGCTGGGCGGACTGAGCACGGGCGCCGGCTTCACGGTTGCACTGATCGCGCTAGGTGGGCTCAGGGAAATCATCGGTCAGGGCACCCTGTTCGCCGGGCTCGATCAGTTGCTGGGGGCAGGCTTCGCCGATATACAGCTCGAGCTGCCTTTTAACGGGATCCTCATTGCGGTAATGCCTCCCGGCGCATTCTTCGGTCTGGCTATGCTGATCGCGTTGAAGAACCATCTGGCTCGCAACCGGCAGGGACTTTCGACGTCAACGGCGCAGCAGGCGCAGCCGGAAGATCGGCTGACGTGAACGCCAAGAAACGACGGCAGCTATATCAACGATTAGCGGACGCGACCCCGGATCCCACGACCGAATTGAAATACGAATCGGAGTTCGAGCTACTCGTCTCCGTTGTGCTGTCTGCACAAGCCACGGATATCAGCGTCAATAAAGCCACCGCGGCACTCTTCAAGGTCGCCAATACTCCAGCTGCCATCCTGGCCCTGGGCGAGGAACGACTGAAGCCTTACATTCAGACGATCGGGCTATTCAACAGTAAGGCGAAAAATATTATCGGTGCCTGCAAAGCTCTGCTGGAACGACACGACGGTCGAGTTCCGCCCGATCGCGACGCGCTGGAAGCCCTTCCCGGCGTTGGCCGGAAGACCGCCAGCGTGATTCTAAATACGGCATTCGGACAACCAACCATCGCCGTAGACACCCATATCTTCCGCGTTTCGAACCGAACCGGCCTGGCGCGCGGCAAGAACGTCTTAGAAGTTGAGAGACGGCTCGAGAAGTTCACGCCGGATGAGTTTAAACACGATGCGCACCATTGGCTGATTCTCCATGGCCGCTACGTATGTAAGGCCCGCAAGCCGAACTGCCCGGAATGCATGATCGAGGATCTTTGCGACTACATACACAAGACTGCGCTGTAGGGCGAACGCCCGGCCGCGATTCCGCCATAGTTTCCCCCCGTGCTAACGCTTCGGGACGTACAGATCGGTGATCGTGCCTTCGGCTGCCTCTGCCGCGAATCCCAACGTCTCCGATAACGTCGGGTGCGGGTGAATCGTTAAGCCGATATCGGCAGCATCGCAACCCATCTCTATCGCAAGCCCCGCTTCGGCGATCAAGTCGCCGGCATTGATTCCGACGATGCCCGCGCCCAAAACCCGCCTCGACTCCGGGTCGAACAAAATCTTAGTCAGGCCGTCCGGCCTGCTCAGAGAGAGCGCGCGTCCGCTTGCGGCCCACGGAAAAACGCTCTTTTCATAGCTTATCGCGTCGGCTTTTGCCTGTGTTTCGGTCAACCCGACCCACGCGACTTCGGGATCTGTGTAGGCAACGGAAGGTATCCCGCGCGCATCGAAGTAGCTCTTCTCTCCAGCCGCAACCTCAGCTGCAACTTTGCCCTCGTGGCTTGCCTTGTGCGCGAGCATGGGCTCACCGACGATATCTCCAATCGCGAAGATATGCGGCACATTCGTCCGCTGCTGCCTATCGACGTCGATCAGGCCGCGGTCGTCAACCGCGACACCTGCTTTCTCGGCACTGATTTGCGACCCATTCGCTCGACGGCCTACCGCAACGAGTACTCGACCGTAGACCTGAGCCTTACTCGGCGCCTGTTCGCCCTCGAAGCTGACGGTGATCCCGTCCGGCCCGGCTTCCATCGTCGTGACGCTCGTACCAAGCATTACCGCCTCATAACGCGACTCGATTCGTTTCTGCAACGGCCGGACCAGATCTCGGTCACACGCCGGGATCAATGTTCTCGTCAACTCGGCAACAGAAACACTGACATCCAGGGCTTCGTAAACGGTCGCCATTTCCAGGCCGATTATTCCGCCACCGATGACCAGAAGGCGCTCAGGGAGTTCCTCGAGCTCCAGCGCATCGGTCGAGTCCATAATCCTCGGGTCGTCGGGCGCACCGGGTAACTGAGCCGGCTCCGATCCCGCGGCGATGATGCATTGCTCGAAAGCGACGACGCAGCGCTCATCGGCAGCAATTACCTCGAGTTCGTTGGCCGAAAGAAACTGCCCTGTTCCGTGGATTACACGTACGTTGCGCTGTTTCGCCAGCGCCGCGAGCCCGGTCGTGAGCCGGCCGACGACACGATCCTTCCAGCCTCTGAGTTTGCCCGTATCGATACTCGGAGCGCCGAACGAGACCCCGTGCGCCGCCATCTCCTTCGTTTCTTCGATGACACGCGCTGCGTGTAGCAACGCCTTCGACGGGATGCAACCGACATTAAGACAGACGCCACCCAGACTAGGCCAACGCTCGACCAGCACGACATTGAGCCCGAGATCCGCTGCACGGAATGCCGCGGTATATCCGCCCGGACCCGAGCCGAGGACGACGAGGGCGGCATCGATCCGCCCACCGTTACTCGACGAACCGCCGTTATCCGCCATCAGATCCCTCGACTAACCGGTCGGCCTGACCCAAGGCCTCGGCGAGATAGCGGGTGAAGCGGGCGGCCGCAGCACCGTCGATCACTCGATGATCATAAGAGAGCGACAACGGTAGTATTAATCTCGGCACCAGTTCGCCCTCGTGGTAGACAGGTCGCTCCTGGCTGCGCGATACGCCCAGGATGGCGACTTCAGGGGCGTTGATGATTGGCGTAAACGCCGTCCCGCCGATGCCGCCTAGACTGGAGATCGTGAAGACCCCGCCCTGCAGGTCGTCGCGACCGAGTTTGCCGGCGCGGGCCCGTTCGCTTAAATCCGCCAGTGCTCCCGCGACTTCATAGAGGTTCATCCTATCGGCATCGCGAATCACTGGCACGACAAGCCCGTTTGGCGTGTCTGCCGCGAATCCTATATGACGATAACTCTTTAATATCAAGCTTTTACAATCATTACTTAAAGAAGATGCGAAGAGTGGGTGCGCCTCCAGCGTCAAGATACAGGCGCGGATGACGAATGCCAGGGCCGTTAACCGCAGCCCCTGCTCAGCAGCAGCCTTCAGCGACTGACGGGCGGCCTCGAGATCCGTGATATCGGCCTCATCGTGGTGGGTTACATGCGGAACGTTAACCCAGCTGGCATGCAGACGCGGCCCGGCGATCTTTTGGATCCGAGTCAGCGGCTGAACTTCGATCGGCCCGAACGCCCCGAAGTCCACCTCCTGCACCATCGGCAGCGCGGAACCGCCCGCCGCTTGCAGTGCTTGCTTGACGAAGACCTTCAGATTCTCCGCGGTGACGCGACCCTTATGTCCCGTGCCGGTGACACTCGATAGATCGACGCCGAGTTCCCGAGCGAGCTTGCGCACCGAGGGGCTCGCGTGGGCCTGCGCGAATCCCCGCTCGTCGATCGCCTGGAGCTGCGTCGATGACATGATTGGCGTTGGTTGTGACGCGGCAGGCGGCTCTCGCCGGGCC
>CAUZMW010000009.1:0-35263 GCA_963581225.1 Gammaproteobacteria bacterium | reverse complement strand
TCATCAACGGCACGGATGACAGTGATGCAGACCAAGAGCCCACGACAACGACGAAACCGGACTTGGCGGCGGCCCGCAACGCTGCTTCCACGCCTGCGGCGACTCCTGCCGACCCCGTTCAGCAACCGCCGCTACCGCAGGCCGAAGAGTCCGGCAAACGCCTAAGACTGTCGCCCGTGGTTCGCCGGTTGATCGCAGAGCATCGACTCGACGCCCATCGGATTCAGGGTTCGGGCCGCGACGGACGTATTACGCGTAACGATGTGATCGCGTTCGCCGAGGCTCAGAAGCCGGTACCGGCACCATCAACGCCGACGACTGCGGCGCGACCGCCTGCGCCCGTGCAAGCCCCTGCGACACAATACGCCGACGGCGAGAGAGTGCCGTTTGACCGCATCCGCCGCCTCACGGCGGAGCACATGGTCCGGTCCAAGGCAACGAGCCCTCACGTGTTGCAGGCCGTCGAAGTCGACTTCAGCGCTGTGGACCACGTGCGTCTCGCGCTTCGTGAACAGTGGCGACGCGATAAGGGTTTCTCGTTAACCTATCTGCCGTTTATCGCCTTCGCGACCTGTATGGCGATTCGTGATTTCCCGCGTATCAATGCGAGTGTGGATGGGGATGGCCTCATTATTCATGGCTCGGTACATCTCTCGGTTGCCGTGGCGTTAGGCCTCGAAGGGCTCGTTGCGCCGGTTATCCGAGACGCCGGCGACCTGACGGTGTCGGGTCTCGCGCGGCGGATATCCGAGATCAGTTCTCGTGCCCGCGACAATGCGCTGGGTGTCGACGATCTCACCGGCGGCACTTACACGCTGTCCAATAATGGCTCCTTCGGGACACTTATGACTGCTCCGATCATCAACCAACCGCAAATCGCGATTCTCTCGGTCGATGCGATCAAGAAACAGCCGGTCGTCATCGAAGGCCCGGACGGCGACGCCATCGGGATTCTCCCCATCGGTGTACTGTCGCAATCGTTCGATCATCGTGCGATCGACGGCGCCTACTCAGCGGCGTTCCTGGACAGACTTCGGAGCTTGCTCGAGCAACGCGACTGGTCTGCCGAGTTCTAAGCCGACGGACGACATGGAAGAGCCCTGGCTTTCCTGGTATTTCCTGTTCGGGCGTATTGGCCTCGCGCTCGTTTATCTCGTCAGTGGGATTCACAAGGGGATCTGGTATCGGAAGGCACTCGTCGAGTTTACCGGCGCGCGACTTCCGTTCGTCAAGCTGGCCGTAGTCGGAACTGTCGCGCTTCATATCGTGGCGCCGATCTGTCTGATACTGGGGATCTTCGTCCGGGAAGCTGCGCTGGCACTCGCGGTTTTTACCGCCTTGGCTACGTTCATCGCGCACGATTTCTGGAATCTATCGGGCACCGACCGGCTGAATCAGAGCCGTATCGCGATAGCGCACCTGGCGATCATCGGCGGGCTTTTATTGCTGGCGGCCGCAGGTCCCGGCAGTTTCGTCGCGTTCAGGTAACGCTGCGTGAGTGCGTGAGTGGGTGAGTTCTAGCGCAGCAGCCGTTTAAAACCGATCCAGGTTCCAGTCAACGCGCCCAACGTCACGCCGGCGAGCAACGGTAGCAGGATCAGGTCCCAGATCGGGCGTTCCCGCATCCATCCCGCCAGATCTCCACGGTGTAAGCCGAGAAATAGCCAGCGCGAGAGCTGCCTGTTGTTGTCCATGGCGAAGGCCAGCTGGCCAGTCACTCGATCGAGGTAGACGCGCTCGCCGTCGTTGTACTGGATGCGATACACCGGAAAGGACTTCTCATCGTGATGGCTGTAGTAATAGGCGTCCCCGTCCTGCAGCCAGCCCTGCGCCATAATTTGCTCGCCGGGCCTGAGCGTCGACGCAATCTCTATAAAGGCTGACTCAGGCAAGGCGCTGTGGCGTAACGTCTGCGTATTCAGACGACGGCTGCTGCCGTCTCGGTTCCAGGCAAGAAAGTATGGTTCGCCTCTCAGAATGGAGCCTTCCAATCGGACGGTTCCCTCGGGGAGAGCGTGAGTCTCGAGAGCGGTTAGCGAATCGCCCGCGGCCCGGTACGTCAACGCGCTGCCACGGATTCGTTGAACTTCGGCCGAGAAACTTCGTCCCTCGAATACGCCCCATGGGTTGACGGAGAGTAAGCCGCTCAACAGCCAGGTCAACGTCAGGACGCCGAAGATGAGGCCCGTGTAGTGATGCCAGAGCATGGCGCCGCGATACGGTGAGCGGCGGCCATTGCGCCGATAGTTGAATTGACGCAGCCCGATGTAGACTCCGATGACGGTCAGGAATAACCCAAGCACGCTAAGCCAGATGATGACCTGTATCCAGGCCCCAGTGTTTTGCCTCAGGATCGTCGGGTAGATCCAATGCACGACGGAGCCTGCCCAGTTCCAGAACCGCTCCGCCGCGGTCGTCATCTGGATGATCTCGCCGTTGACACTGGAGACGTACCACTCCGTTGTGGCCGGATCCATCGCCCGGTAGTGAAATAGCGGGCGGTTCGGATTTAAGCCGCCATAGACCGTCCACTGATCTTTATCGATGACATCGAGAAACTCGACGTCCGCTGCCAGGCCCTGATTGACGGCAAAGGTTTCCGCTATCGCGTGTACGTCCCGCTCGGGGATGTCCACGAGATACTCACCATTCCGCAAGTCGATGACGTATTGGCCGAAGCCGGCTGAGAGCCTGAGTACTGGCCGCCCGGCCATCATCTCCACACGGTATCGGTCCAGCTCGATGTCGCTGAAATTTTCCGGGACCGTACAACAAGCGGAAACGTCGAGCTCGTTAAGTCCGCGCAGCTGTTCCTCGCGGCTGAGGTCCGGGAACTGCACGTACATCATGACGAAGCCGGACAAACACCACAGCGATACCACGAGTCCCAGGGCTATCCCCAGATAGCGGTGGAGAAGAAACAGGAATTTAATCATGGCGTGCTCAGGGGCGAGTTGGGCCGGAACGGCGCCATGAGGCGCCGCTTAGATCCGAGCCCGTACATTCCGACCGGTTACGAAAGCGCAGAACAGAAAAACTCTTAGTATCGATAGGCGTAGGAGACATGTACGGTCTGCGGTGTTCCTAGATTCCGATAGGCATAAGAGACACTGCCGACATCCGTACGAGCGCGACCCAACGATGAGGCATACTTTTCGTCAAACGCATTCTCTAAGCGTAGCCCAAGTCGGTGCTTCCTGTCTTCGTCAAAGAAGTAAGCGCCGGTCAGATCGACTACCGTGTAACCGCCATGCTCGACTCTGCCTATACCGCCGTCGACAGTGTCGTAGAGATCGCCGACATTGACCAGGCTCATACTGAGCTCGTATGGCGCCGAATCGGCCGTGTACGTGAAGCCTAGTTTCAACGTGCTTTCGGGAACTCCGACAATCTGTTCGTTGGAACCCTGTGCCTCTGCTGAAGTGCTGACGTAGTCGAAGTTGGCGCTCCAGCTCGACGTCAGGGCCAGATTCAGAGTCAGCTCCCAGCCGTCGAAGTCGACTGTATATTCTGTATTGATCCGCATGCCGTTGGCACTGCCGATCAGATTATCTACCTCACGCTTGAATAGAATGGCCTCCCAGGACAGCCTACCGCCCAGGCCGGAGGATCCGCCCAATGCGGCATTCAAGTTCTGGCTTTCCTCGCCTTCGAGGTCCGGGTTACCCAATGTGCAGCACGGGTCATTACCGTAGAGTTGCCACGCGTCCGGCAGGCGGAAAGATGTGCCGGCGCTGCCGCGTAAATACAGGTTGTCATTTAGTTGATGTCGTGCGCTGAAGTTGCCTACGGTGACATTACCTTCGCCGCTCGGGCTGTTGTGACGCAAGCCGAACGCTAGTCGCGTATTCTCCATCAGAACTTCGCTGGTGCGAATCTGGCCGAAAAATGCGTCAACGGTCTCCGTTTGATCGGCGATCAGGAGCACATCGTCTCTGCCTGAAAAGCGTTGGTGGTCGTATCCGAGTGCGTACTCGAGGCCGTGGCCCGATTTGACGCGAGCCATTGCGGTCAGGCCGTAGTCGTCATAACCCCAAAACTCCTGGTCGCTGACGAAAAACACATCACCCGTCAGTTGGCCGTTATCATCGATTTCGTTATTAATCTGCGTCCAGCGACTGTCCCATTTGTGATAGTAGCCTTTGACAAACAACTCCACGTTGTCATTAATGGAGTAATCCCACTTAGCAGTCACAAGATCTTCGACTCTGTCGTTGAACGCATTCGCATAGCCGGCGGGAGACGCGAATTCAACTTCATTATCGGTTCGGTGATAGTGCAATCGCAGACTGGAATCGGGGCTAAAGCTATAGCCGTACTTTACGCCAGCCGTGAGCACGTCGTAACCCCGGTCGAGGTCCGTGCCGCTGGGTTGGTAGTCGTCGGTCAGGAAAGGTTGGAACCCATCGGCCTCGTCGTTGGATGCATAGAATACGAACTGGTGATCGTCGGTAGATGTACTGAAATCAGCACTTAGGTGGCTACCGTCGTTCCCGTCGACACTGAGGGCAACGTTACCGCCGGATTGTTCCGAAAACGATTTCGTGACTACATTGATGACGCCGGCCACGGCCTGCGTGCCGTAAAAAATACCCTGGCCTCCGTAGAGAACTTCGATACGCTCGACCATATGCGCGGGAACCGTGTCCAGCGGGCTCGTCGAGTTGTACAGACGGTTGTTGATGCGAACGCCGTCGATGAGCCAGAGGATATCCTGGCAACGGGATCCCTGCAGCGAACAATCCATATAGTCGAAGGCACCGTTCTTCGGCGCAAGGTACAGGCCCGGGACCTTCATTTGCAGACTCTGGCTGAGGTCGTTGAAACCGCCCAGTTGCAGGTCATCGGCAGTAATGATTTCGACACGATTTCCGAACTGCTGTAGGTCGAGTGGAATGGTTTCCTCGAGGCGGGCACCGAGAACGATAATTTCTTCGTCTGCCGCGGCCTCCGATTGTGCAGTCTGCGCCAGCGAGGCTGGCGCGGCCAGCCACAATGCGGTCATGACCGAAAGTAGGTATTCAGCGTGTGATTTGCTCACGATTTCCTCTAACGGGTGCTTAGGTCCGGGCGTGCCTCCAGGCCTCGCACGACCAAACGTGAGGGCGAGTATAGTGATTCATAATCAAAACAGAGAGTTAGAAACGGTTTATTAACAGTTAAAATTCGGTTAAGGTGCCAGGCCCGTAGGAGGATTTGCCCGAAAGTCTACAGCGATGGAAGAAAAAGACTTTATAGAACAAGAGGTTGAAAAACTTCTCTTGCCTGGTGTCTTGGGCCGCTCGCGTTCCTATGCCCGGCTATTGGAGTATCTGGCCGCTTGCTCTGCACAGGGCAGGGCGCCGAAAGAGCTTGAGATTGCGTCGGAGGTGTTCGGCAAGGGTGCCGATTTCGACCCCAATCAGGATTCCCTGGTTCGTGTCTATGTGCACAATCTTCGCCAGAAGCTTGACAACTACTACTCCCGCGCAGAGTTTGCGACGTCTGAGAAGATCACGATTCCGAAAGGCGAGTATCGGCTCGCCGTGATCTCGACGGCGGACGCGACGCCCGTTTCAGGTCGCCGCCGGCACGCGCCGCCGATCTGGGCTGTGGCTCTTTTCGCCGCGATCGTTATCAACACGGCGGCCGTCGTTTGGCCGGGCAGGGACTCCGCTGAGGACGTCTACGATCAGGTCTCGCGCTCCTCGATCTGGACCAGCTTTATGGACGACGATCTGCCGTTCCTCGTCGTGGTCGGCGATTACTACATCTTCGCCGAATTGGACGCATTCGGTTCGGTCGAGCGGCTCGTCCGGGAGTTCGACGTGAATTCGGCCGACGATCTGGCGGATCGGTTCGTCTACGAGCCGGATCTGATGGCGACCTATCTCGATCTAGATCTAACCTATCTACCGCAGGCAAGCGCGGTTGCGATCAAGGATCTGTTGCGGGTGGTTTACCGGTCTGACAAATCGGTGAGAGTGACGCTGATGTCGGAGTTGACGGTCGCGGACCTCAAGAGCAATCACGTGATTTATGTCGGCTATATCAGTGCGCTGGATAAGCTTATGGACTTCGTGTTCACCTCTTCCGGGCTAGAACTGGGAGAGACTTACGACGAGCTTTTAAATGTTGAAACGGGTGAGAGTTACACTAGTGGTGCCGGAATACCTCGAGACGGCCCGCGAAATTACACGGACTACGGCTTGCTCTCGACTTTTCCTGGGCCGGGCGGCAATCAGCTGATGATCGTCGCCGGAACACGCGATGCTGGGCTCATGCATACGGCGCAGGCGGCGACGACTCTCGCGAATGTGGAGGCGCTCGAAGCCAGCCAGCCCGGCACGCTTTCCGATGGCTCGATCGCGCTCGAAGCACTGTATGAAGTGACGGGCTTCGATCGAGTGAGTCTCGACGCGGTGCTTGTCTATACCGGCACGCTGAACTACCAGACTATCTGGGGGGGCGAGGTTCCGTAAAATTTCCGCTATTATCAGTCGAACAGAATCCGCATAGATCTGAAGAAAAGCGCCAAGACTTTCAGTTAGTTTCGATAATCTGGAGCCATGATGATTACCGTAGCCCGTACTATGACCTCGATCTTCGCCAGCACAATCGTGTTTGTCGCCGCCCTGACCACGACCCTTCAGGCGTCGGCTGAGACCATCGCCATCATCGGTACCGGCAATGTGGCCAGCGCCCTGGGACCTGAGTTCGCGATGCAAGGACACGACATTATCTACGGCTCCCGTGACCCGGATCGTGCTGAAGTGACCGAGCTCGTCGCCCGAACCGGCGGTAATGCGTTCGCAACCGGGCAAACGGAAGCTGCCGCTCAGGGCGACATCGTCGTTATCGCCGTGCCCGGTAACGTCGCGGAAGCGGTAGTCGCGAGTCTTGGGGATCTCTCCGGAAAAATCATCATCGATCCGACCAATATGGTTGGCCCCGGTGACGATGGCTTCATGTCGCACACGGCAGAGACATCCAATGCGGAGGTCATTCAGGCGATGCTACCCAATGCCCATGTCGTCAAGGCATTCAACACGCTTAACTTCCGGACAATGATCGATCCGGAGATGTCCGGTGGGCCTGTTACGATTCCTATCGTCGGTAATGACGCCGGAGCAAAAGCAACGGTCGCGGCACTCATCGAGGGTATGGGGCTAGAGCCGCTCGACCTGGGTCCCGTGCGCTTCGCGCATGTACTGGAGGGTATGTTGGTTATCTGGGTAAACGGTCGCCGAGAAGGTACGCCCTTCGACTACTATCTGCGACCTCAAACTCCGTAGCGCGATCAGGGTTTCTCGAATCGCAGCACGAAACGGGCTGTCCTGCCGCGGATACTCGGATCGAAGATTCGCAACGACCGGTCGTCTTCAGGGTTATCCAGGAAGTCCGCACGAGCGGCCAGAGAAAACCCGGCAGCTGTAATCTCCGTCGTAACTTGGATTCAACTCTTAAGTGCAACCGTTAGTAACGTTCTTGTATTAAAGAATACTTCATGTGGCGTTCGATATCCGAGCCATTTTCTCGGACGATGATTGAGTCTGTTCATGATGTATGCAAGCTTTTCGGTAGTGATAGTATGAAGGTCACGATGCTTCGGTAAATACTGTCGCACCAGTCCGTTGGTGTTCTCGCTGAGCCCGCGCTCCCAAGACGCGTAGGGATGGGCGAAGTAAATTCGCACATCGAGAATCGAAGAACGCCAAAACCCGGCCCGGCATGCGGCCCGCATCACGGCCTCTATCTGCAGCGGGGCGGCTCGGGTCAGCGAGGACTGCCGCTATATCGGTTTGGGCGATAACCGGTGGAAACGCCATATAAACAACGGGTAACAATAGAAACGTTAAGGTATTTCTCATGGATCAAGACCTCCCGAGTCTCATGATTCTTGAATTCGCACTAACGTCCGGCCGACGACCGAGCCATTCATATAGGCGTCGAAACAATCAGAGAGTTCACCGAGAGCAACTTCGCGGGTCACGATCCGGTCGAGATGGCGTGGCTTGAGATCGCTGCCGAGGCAGTTCCATAACTCCGTTCGAAGTGCGTGCGCGACGTCCATGCTGATGCCTAGCAGGCTGATGCCGCGCAGTATGAATGGTATGACGGTCGTGTGTAACTCGGCACCGGCGGCGAGCCCAATCGTTGCGATATTTCCTCCCGGTTTTACGCTGCGCGTCAGCCAGGCAAGGATCTCGCCACCCAGGTTGTCGACCGCCCCGCCCCAGTTGGCATGTTCCATCGGCTTCGTTCCGAGCTCCAGGGTCTTTCGATCGATGATCGCCGTGGCGCCGAGAGACTCCAGATAAGCTTTCTGGTTGGTCTTCCCGGTCAACGCCGCGACGTCGTACCCGCGGCCACTTAGTAGATCAATCGCGACGCTGCCGACACCACCAGTCGCGCCGGTGACGAGAATCGGTCCGTGCTCGGGACGTTGGCCATTCTTCTCCATGCGGTGGATCGCCAGGGCTGCCGTGAACCCGGCCGTGCCCAGCGCCATGACGATGCGCGTGTTCAGGTTCTCCGGGATAAGTACCGCGTTGTCCGCGCTCACACAGGCGAGTTCGGTGTAGCCTCCGTTGCGCGTCTCACTCTGGCCGCCGCCGATGGCCAGCACCTTGTCGCCGGGACGAAAATGATCATCGGAGGACTCCAGGACTTCTCCGGCGAGATCGATGCCGCCGATCAGTGGGAACTTGCGAAGGATGCGTCCTCTACCTGTCGCGGCAAGAGCATCTTTATAGTTAATGCTCGAGTACTCGACCCGGACCAGCATGTCACCCGGGCTGAGCTGATCTCGACTTAAAGTCTCCAACTCGCCGCGAACGTTGCCATCGCTCAGGTGAATACGGTACGCAAGAAACGACTTATCCATAATAGTTGGAAGCGAGTTCAGATTGGTCGGCGCTCGGTAGGAAGGATACTACGATATGGTAGAGTGGCCTCGCCAGGATAGCTAGCTACCGGCTCATTTCGAACAAGACCCTATCGCGCTGTGAACTCTACGACCAAATCTCCAGGCAACGGTCTGATGACCGTCAATCTCGACGCGCTGGCGCGCAACTATCGGCTATTAAGAGAAACGGCTGCGCCTGCGAAGTGCGGAGCGGTCGTTAAGGCCAATGCCTACGGACTCGGTGTCGAAGCCGTTGCCAACTGTCTGTTCGAGGAAGGTTGCCGTCATTTTTTCGTCGCCACGGTAACGGAAGGTATCGAGTTGCGGCAGCAGTTCGCGACGGCAGAGATCTTCGTGTTGGCGGGCGCGCAGGCGGGGGAGGAGAGGACGCTGCGCGGCGCCAACCTGATCCCGGTACTGAACTCCCATGAGCAGATCGTCCGCTGGGTTGAACTCGGCGAGTCGAAGCGTTACCCAGCGATTGTTCATCTCGACACGGGAATGAAGCGCCTGGGTCTGGATATGCGGGAGATCAATCAGGTCGCGCTCGACTCACGTGTTATGAGCGGGTTGGAGATCGCCTACCTGATGACGCACCTGGCCTGCGCGGACGAGCCTGCGAATCCGTTTAACCAGCAGCAAGTCGACCTGTTCGAGGGCCTGTGCCAGCGGTTCCCCGACGCTAGAACCTCCATCGGCAATTCCGCCGGCATGTTGACGGCTGAGCAGTATCGAGGCGATCTTGTGCGACCGGGGATCGCGCTCTACGGCGGTAATCCCTTCGCTTACGCCCGGAATCCGATGGAAGTCGTGGTGACTCTGCAAGCGCCGATACTGCAAGTACAAGAGGTAACGAGGGCCACGACCGTCGGCTACGGCGCGACTCGCCGAATTGCGGGGCCGGCCCGGCTGGCGACGGTCGGCGTTGGCTATGCGGACGGTATACCACGCGCGCTCAGTAATTGCGGGGAGGCGTACTTGGGCGGCTCCCGCGTGCCGATTGTCGGCCAGGTTTCTATGGACCTGTTGACCCTCGACGTTTCCAGTGTCGGTCGTCAGTATGTATACCCCGGCGCGAGCGTCGAGCTTATCGGTCGGAATATGCTGTTGGACGACGCCGCGAAGGCTGCGGGGACGATCGGCAACGAATTATTGACGGGCTTCGGCTCCCGGTGGGAGCGGCGCTTCGTTCGCGACGATGAGTGTCAGTAGACTTCTACCATGCATCGTTCGGCACAACGGACGGCGCGGCGAATTTTTTGTAGATCCCAGTCATCAGGGTCCATATCGGCAAGCGGGCTCTTGATCGTGAAGTAGCCCTCTGCGAGGCTGTGCCGCGCCAGCATCTGGAAGACGCCGCACTGCATGCCGGCGAGCCCGCAGATGTAGACGAGCGTTCGAGGATCGTTCAGCAGCGGTGAGAATGAGTCGAACTGTTGATCCAGCAGATGGTGCACATAGATGCCGGGGTTCCCGTTCGCCTGCCGTTCTCTGCTGACAGCCGTATGGTAATGAAAGTTGTCATATTCGGCCGCCAGGCGGCTGAAGAAATCGTCGTACAATAAATCGGTAGTATAAGGCGCACCCATCACCAGATGGATCTGGCTCGGTGTCGGTTCGGCCGAGCAGACGAGAAGCTCCATGATCATGCCGCGAAATGGGGCGACACCCGTCCCCGTGGCGACGAAGAGGTAGTCGTGCCGATCCTTATCCACCGGCAATAGAAAGCGCTTGCCGTTCGGCCCCGTTACCTTGACTTCGTCGCCGGGGCGGAGACCGCAGAGATAGTTGCTGCAGACGCCTAGAAACAGCCGGTGGTCATCGGGATCGTCTCCCTTCTTCTGCACGCTGCGCTCGTCGATTATACGTTTCGTCGTCGTGGATATGACTTTTCCGCCACCGTCTTCTCCGGAGCTCGGGCAAGCGAGCGAGTAAAGTCGAACTTTATGGGTCTTGCCTCGATCATCCGCACCGGGCGCGATGACTCCAAATGCCTGGCCGGCCGCGAAACGACCCTCTAACGGCGTGCCCGAGACGTCGATCTCCGTATGCCTGACGAAGCTCGCGGACTTACCTCGGATACACGAGTCGTTCGAGACGATGACGCCCGTAACGGGCTCGGCCACTGGAACGATATTCAGCTTCGGCTCAGCCAGGATCGGCGCGGCGGTTGTTAGCATGGACATAGCCTCGATAGTAACAGTCGCAACGGTCGCGTGGGTGAGATCGCGGCGCGAGGTAGGTCTGTGGTTGGGCAGGTTTCAGGCCCATGAGCGGCGCCTCGGAGGGGGACTTTGGGTCTGCGAACACGTATGCTCCGCACCCAGCACGAAATGGAATCGAGATGGCCGGATCTGATGACGACAAACAGGCGCTGTCGGGAAAGCCGCGGCAGTCGAGCTACACGCGCGAGGAGTTAATTGAGGCGGGCGAACTCGAGACTTTCGGTCCGGGTAATGCCAGGCTGCCGCTACCCAACATGCTGATGTTTGACCGCATTATGCACATTGACGACACGGGTGGTCGTTACGAAAAGGGCGAGATGTGTGCTGAGCTGGATATCGACGCGAGCCTGTGGTTTTTCCACTGTCATTTCCGTGAGGATCCGGTGATGCCCGGCTGCCTGGGGCTCGACGCGATGTGGCAATTGATCGGCTATTACCTGGCCTGGATTGGTGGCGTTGGACGGGGCCGTGCACTGGGGGTCGGCGAGGTCAAGTTTCAGGGCCAGGTGCTCCCGGAAAGCAAGCTCGTCACGTATCGCGTGGATATGAAGCGTGTGATCAAGCGTAAACTCGTCATGGGTGTGGGCGATGCGGAGATGGACGTGGACGGCAGGACTATTTATCAGGCGACCAATCTACGAGTCGGGCTTTTTACGTCAACCGAAGGCTTCTAGCTGCGTAACAGAACGATCGTGCGTTTTATAGTTTCATATGGTGCTTCGCATCCACAGGTCGCATGAACGCGTTGCTGAGAAGAGCGACGGCGAGTAGTGCCGCCATAAGAATCATCGTGCTGTTATAGACGCTGCTGGTAGGGTCCACGGTCCCAGCCGGCGCGATCTCCATGAGCTTCGCGATCGTGACCGTGCGCTGCTCGATCAGCGTGTCGAGTTGATCTAAGCCAGCCCCGAACGCGGACTGAAATACTGCAGGGTCGACTGTTGCCACCAGGTCCCCGATGGCATTCGTGATAGCGCTCTCTCGCAGCGAAGTGATCGCCAGGGGGCCCAGTACCCCCGCGGTACTCCATGCCGTAAGAAGCCGACCGTGGATGCCCCCGACATATCTCGTACCGAAGATATCGGCGAGGTAGGCTGGAATCGTGGCGAAGCCACCGCCGTACATTGTGAAGATGAGCATGGTGGCAGCGTAAAAGTAAACGAGCCATACCGCCGCGGGCGAAACGCTGACTTGCTGGGCTGAGTAGGGGATCGAGAGATATAGCGCGATGCCGAGCGCGAAGAAGATCCAGTACGTTGTTTTGCGGCCGAGAAAATCCGAAGAGCTCGCCCAGAAGAATCGTCCTACCATATTGAAGACGCTGATCATGACAACGTAGGTGGCGGCGAACGCGCCGTCGACAATTGCCGGCAGGGTCGTACCGAAGATTTCCGTCATCATCGTGCGCGCCACACTTAAGACCCCGATGCCGGCGGTCACGTTGAAGCACAGCACGATCCATAGCTGATAGAACTGCCGTGTCTTCAATGCTTCGTCGATATGGACATCGTTAGCGCTGATCATCTTCTTGATCCGATGGGCCTCGTCCGGTGGCGTCCATCCGACTGGTTGCCAGCCGGGTGCGGGGATGCGGTAGGAGAAGGCGGCGATCATCATCACGACGGAGTAGATCAGGCCGATGACGAAAAACGTTTGTGCTATGCCGACGGTTCCTGTGCCGACGAGATAGATGCCTTCGGGGCCCGCTACCACCATGTTCGCTACATCGCCGGCACCTACGACGACGACTTCCCGAAGATCGCCCGCTACGTCGGCAAAGCGTCGGCCGGCCTCTGTAACCAGTGTCACCTGGTCGAGACCGCCGAGATACTCTGCGGGGCGATAGAAGGCCCTAATGAGGTACTCCTTGAGCGGCGCGCCGATCATCGCGCCTCCGCCGAACCCCATGATGGCCATGCCGGTCGCCATGCCGCGACGATCCGGAAACCAGCGGATCAGCGTACTCACCGGGGAGACGTAGCCGAGACCGAGCCCACATCCGCCGATCACGCCATAGCCTAGGTAGATGAGCCAGAGCTGGTGTAACGCGATTCCCAAGCTGCCGACGAGATAACCGCCGCCCCAGCACAGTGCCGCGACGACACCAACCGTACGCGGCCCGACATCTTCGAGCCATTTACCGGCGAATGCCGCCGAGAGCCCGAGGCAGACGATCGCAACGGTGAAGATCCAGACGACGCCGCCAAGAGTCCAGTCGTCTGCTGCTGGTGTGACGATACCGAAGACGCGGATCAACGCGGGGTTATAGATGCTCCACGCGTAGACCGAGCCGATACAAAGGTGAATCGCGATCGACGCCGGCGGAACGAGCCAGCGATTGAAATCGGGGCCGGCGATAATTCGTTCTTTGGATAGCAGTTTGCTCATGAATGCTCAATTTCGAAGTGCACAGTTATCGTCGCGAATTCTTATAGGCGTGTCATGATCGAGCGAGAAATTTTTGCGACGCCCTAGGGCACCGTAGGGATGCGAGATCGTTGGGTCAAGGCTAATAGTTACTGGCGAGTCAACTCATTGCGATCGGTATGCTCGAAGACCGTTCCGTAGATATCCACAGTCGTCGTTTCCGAATAGGAGAGTGCGTTGGCTCCGACTGTGATGTGGTGACGAAAATCTGTCGTACGCGCTTGTTTGTGCATAAAAGGCGACTGAACATCCAATCCTTTGTCGCCTGCCCAGGCGCCGATCAGGTTCTTGAGTGGACCGTAGTCGACGTCGGATTGCTCAGTCATTTATCGTATTCCACCGTTGGTTTTTTATGTCGTTTAGCTTCATCTAATTGGTTCGACCATCGCGGAAGTATCGTCCATTTTCGAATCGTGAAAAGAAGTCATGAAGCATCGGATGATTGATGGGCGCGGCGCTTTCATCGTGCTCCAGATTTTTTTCCGCGACGTACGTAGTGTGCATCCCGTCATGAACCAAAACATGGTACCAGGGCCTGTTTTTAGGAGGGCGAGATTTCGCGACCGCCTCGTACCATTCGTCCGTTAATTGGAACTGCGGATCGACATCTGCGATTACGCCGCGATATTGGAAAAGCCGGTGATGAACCAGGTCGCCAACGGCGAACTTCGCCCGAGAGATACTCGTTACTGAACCCATCGTTTCTTCATTCGCGTTTCTCCTTAACTGAGGCTTGACTAGATTTTACACCGGTACTCGAGCGAAGTGCGGAGTTCTGCTATCGGCATTTGTTCGCGGTCCAGCGACCGTAGGAAGCGGCCTTCCTTACCTCGAATCTTGGTTTTCGTCTCGATTTAGGCTATGAATGGCTGCATCAATTGGTTGCAGCCGTCCCGGCAACCGACAAACTAGGGGATATAAGTGATACTGGCGACAATCCGCGCTGCGCGCATCGTAGGTGAGAACTCGGTCGCGAGTAGCGTACTAACTTACCGTGGGCGAATCGCCGCGATTGACGAAGGGGTAACAACAGATGACGATACATGATGCCAGGACCCGCTACTGGCGCGCCAATCTTCGACTCGTCGCCGTGTGTCTCGTTATATGGTTCACGGTATCGTTCGGATTCGGCATCCTGCTTGTGGAACCGCTGAACCGGATCCAGATCTTCGGCTTCGATTTGGGTTTCTGGTTTGCTCAACAGGGCTCGATTCTCTGTTTCGTCGTGCTGATTTTCTACTATGCCTGGCGAATGAACCATCTCGATCGTGAACACGGCGTGGACGAGGATTAGTCGACAATGGAGTTAAAGACGCTCACCTACCTTGTCGTCGGCGCGAGTTTTCTCGTCTACATCGGCATTGCCGTCTGGTCGAGAGCAGCCACTACCGGCGATTTCTATGTCGCGGGTAAGCACGTTCACCCGATAGCGAACGGTATGGCTACGGCGGCGGATTGGATGTCGGCCGCGTCCTTTATCTCGATGGCCGGGCTCATCGCCTTTCTCGGCTACGACGGTTCGGTTTATCTCATGGGGTGGACCGGCGGCTATGTGCTGCTGGCACTCTTGCTTGCGCCATACTTAAGAAAATTCGGCAAATTTACCGTACCTGAGTTCATCGGCGAGCGGTATGAGTCCCGGCTGGCACGGATCGTAGCCGTCATCTGCCTGATTTTTATCTCCTTCACTTATGTCGCGGGACAGATGCGCGGCGTCGGCATCGTATTCTCCCGGTTCCTCGAAGTGCCTATCGGTGTTGGGCTCGTGGTCGGCATGGGCATTGTCTTTATCTATGCCGTGCTCGGCGGCATGAAGGGCGTTACCTATACACAAATCGCCCAGTACTGTGTCTTAATTTTCGCCTATACCGTGCCCGCGGTCTTTATTGCCCTGCAGCTAACCGGTATGCCGATTCCACAGCTCGCGTTCGGCAGTATTGTGGAGGGCGAGTCGATTTATCTGCTGCAGAAGCTCAATCAGGTCGTCACCGAACTGGGCTTTCCCGAGTACACGTCCGGGAACAAGAGCAAGCTGGATGTCTTCTGCATCACTGCTGCACTCATGGTGGGTACGGCAGGATTGCCGCATGTCATCGTGCGGTTCTTTACGGTGCCGAAGGTCCGCGACGCGCGCCTCTCGGCCGGTTGGGCATTGTTGTTTATCTCGCTCCTCTATCTGACGGCCCCGGCGGTTGGTTCAATGGCGCGCCTGAATCTAACGCAGATGATCCAGACGGGAGCCGTGGGCGAGCCGGCAGGCAATCTCGCCTACGCGGAACGACCCGATTGGTTCCGAACCTGGGAGGCCACGGGCTTACTTGAGTTTGATGATCTCAACGGCGACGGGCGGATTCAGTACTACAACGATCAGAACGCGGAGTTCGCGCGCCAGGCGTCCGGCTACGGGTGGAACGGGAATGAGCTCAACGTCGATCCGGACATTATCGTGTTGGCTAATCCCGAGATTGCGAGACTTCCACAGTGGGTTATCGCCCTGGTCGCGGCCGGCGGAATTGCGGCTGCGCTCTCTACTGCGGCCGGACTACTGCTCGTGATCTCCGCTTCGGTCTCGCACGATCTGTTAAAGGGTGTATTCGTGCCGAATATCAGTGAACGCCGCGAGCTATTGGCGGGCAGAGTATCCGCGGCTGTCGCGATCGGTATCGCCGGTTTCCTGGGCTACTATCCGCCCGCGTTCGTCGCCCAGGTAGTGGCGTTCGCTTTCGGTCTGGCTGCAGCATCGCTCTTCCCAGTCATATTGCTGGGGATCTTCTCGAGCCGGATCAACAAGCAGGGAGCCATCGCGGGCATGCTGACCGGTCTGGCGTTTACCTACGGTTATATCGAATTTTTCAAGGGACTGTTTCTTCCGTGGGCAGGCGCGCCCTGGTCGGAAAACGTTGCGGAAAACTGGTTATTTGGGATCTCGCCCGAAGGAATCGGTGCGGTCGGAATGTGTTTAAATTTCGTCGTTGCTATAGTCGTCAGCAGAATGACCCCGCCGCCATCTGCGAAGGTTCGAGAGCTCGTCGAACATATCCGTTACCCGCGAGAGGCCATCTAAGGACTAGCGAGATACTTACAGAAGAACGCTGATGGCTTATACGCTGCTCGGGAAGAATTTCACGCTTAGTCTGTGCTATCTCCGATGCTATGGGAGGGCACTACTTCGCTCGCACGCCGGTGATGGCGGACATGATCGTGAATGCAGCTTCGGGACGAGAACAATCTCATCGACCCTTGCAGATCAGTACGGCTTGACTCGGTAAGGCCACTGCAAAAGAACGGTGGCTCAGAATAGATAGGGAGAGAGTAATGCGTAGCCGTCCGGCTAGAGTGTTTCTGGCAAGCGTGATCGCAACCCTGGCACTGGCGTCCGAGGGATATGCCCAGGCGATACCCGAGGGATATTCGATAACGCATATTAACGGCGGCGTTTACAGGGCTCTGAACAACAATCACGGTACGGTATTCCTCGTCACGGAGGAGGGCATTGTCCTGGCGGATCCCGTCAATACGGATTTCGCGATCTGGCTGAAACGTGAGTTCGACGAACGCTTCGGCGTACCGGTCAGATATGTGGTCTACAGCCACTATCACTGGGACCACGCCTCGGGCGGAGACGTTTTCTCAGAGACGGCTCAATATGTGGGTCACGCCAACATGTTGTCCCATCTGACGATGCCACCAGCGTCTACCACTCTGTCGGAAGTTCTTGGGCAATACGCTCCGGTGGCGGCGATGGACGCCAATGGTAACGGTGTGATCGAGGGAAGTGAAATCGGGCCGGACTTTCGTCGCTATCCCGGTTCGGAGAAGAGTCAGTTTGTAGGTTTCGACGCGAACGAAGATGGTGTGCTCGACGGCGCCGAAGTAAAACGCGGACCGATCAGCTTCGTGCGCCCTCCTAATCTTACGTATGCGGACGAGCTCGAAATTACTCTGGGCGGTAAACGAGTAAATATGACGTGGGTCGGTGAGATGAATCACTCGATGGACTCGAGCTTAATCACGTTCCCCGACGACAGCGTGATGTATGTCGTCGACTATGTCACGTTCGGACGCGTGCCCAATAAAGACATGGATTACGAGCTCGGGATGTTCGATGAGTGGATGGCCGCGATCGTAGAGGCGGAGCAGTTGGCCGCCGATTACGACTACGTTGCGACCGGCCACGGGCCGGTGGGTACGAGAGAAAATGTTACGGCGTGGCGAGATTACATGGAGAAGATGCGTGACCTGGTCGCTGCAGGAATCGCTGCTGGTCAGTCCGTGGAGGAGATGCAACGTGATATCGACATGGAGGAATACAGCCACTGGGCCGACTTCGAGTGGGTCGACCTGAACGTCCTTGGAATGTATCATTTCCTGACCGACTGATAATCGATGCGCGTAACGACGCGCCCCGCTTCTAGCCTGCTAGCGCTAGCTAGAGGCGACGATAGATCCGCTCATCGTAGGGGCTGCCGATCCGGCTTAAGAGCTCATTTCGAACCTGGATCGTGTGCTCTGCTGACATGTGGGCTTCCTGATCTGCCGCGCTCGACCATACCTCGAACACGGTCATGTGATTAGTTCGGCTGTCTTGAATTATTACGCCGATATCGACCGCGCCCGCGTCCTCGCGGCTGGTCGTGACGAGCGTTTCGATCAACGCCATACCGTCTTCGCGGCCTCTGCCGGCGAGATCCACATGAGTCAGCACATAAATCTCACCTTCATCGCCAGTAGCCGATGTGCCCATGGTCGGCGTGCTTCTTCTTTCGTCGTATGGACTGTAAAGTAGCGTTTTGAGACTGTCGCGAAAAGTTCTCGTATGAGTGGCGGCAGAATGGTCATCCTGTGATTGTAGATTATCCCACGCATCGAGAATCGCGAAATGGTTCGGTCTGCCTATCCGCTGCAGGATCTGGAATCGGAGGTTACCCGACTCGGCCCGGCTTTCGTCCGCATAGGTCTTAAGCAAGTTTTCGGCCTGCGATGCCGATGAGGGCTTGATTTCGATATACGCAATGGCGAAAACCGATACTTCGTCCTGAGCGTTGGCCACCTGCGTTCCCACGAATGTGAGCGCCAGAAGAGTCAGTAATATCTCCAGTGAATGTCGCATAGTGGATTGCCGCCGCGATTCAGTTGTATGGATCGACCTCAGTCTACGAAGAACTGCTTCATGTAGCGGACCGACAGGGGGGATATTTCGTCGATCGGGGTGACGTCGATCGAGAAGATTAAGCGTTTCCCCATTTGCGATGCCGTATTCGCCGATGTAGTAGATCGCCTCTTGTTCTCGAATCTCCCGTAAGGCGACGCTTTTCAGTTGCCCCGTCAGATTGTTAGCGGCTACAGTCACCTGTCCCGAGACCGGTTGCGGCAGGCTGCAGTCTTCTTTTCTCAGGCTCCTACCCGTCGCCTTAACAGATCCGATATAAATCATATCCTGAGATAAATGTCAGCGTAGGACGCTCCTGAAGACTAGTGGACGACGGTAAGCGGGGAGGGCGCATGGTCCGAGACCTTCGAAAGGCTGTTTCATTACCGAAGCTCCAGGTGGTTTCGTCTCCCTTCTGCGACTAAGGTACGCCTGCTAAGTCTATTTCTCCAGTGTAATGTGACGAATCGCGCAATGATCTATCACTAGACACTTATTAATGTAGAGTTTTCATGACGCCGCTTCTCGGAGCTACCTCCAACGGAGCGACGCCGAGTCATTGGAGTGACCAACGTCGATGAGTATCGGCCGCGCAGTTCTGATCTCCGGCTTCCTGGGGTTGCTGGTGCTGTTGTTGTCTTTGGGCCAGTGGCAGTTACGCCGTGCCGCAGAGAAGACACGAGTGTTCGACCGGATAAGCGCAGCCGAGAATCTCCCGGCCCTTACAGCGCCGATCGATGACCGGCAATTAGAGGAGAATCGCTACCGGCGGCTTCGACTGCGTGGCCAGTACGATGCGTCGCAGCAGGTTCTGTTGGACAACATGATCCATGAGGGACAGGCGGGATATCATGTATTGACACTCTTTCGCCCGGTAGGCGTTGCGCGTTGGCTGGTCGTGAATCGAGGCTGGGTAAGAGCAGCGCCGGACCGCCTGACGCTTCCAGAGATCGCTGTAAGTGAGGCAGTGCGAGAGATCCAGGGGCGGATCGACACGCTGCCGCGTCCCGGGTTGGTGCTCGAGACAGCTGTCGCGGAAGAGGAGGCCAGTTGGCCGCAAGTCGTGTTCTTCCCCACAATTGACGAACTCGAGACGCGCTTAGGGAAGCCGCTGTTTCGCTACCCATTGTGGCTCGATGAGGAGTACCCGGATGGATTCGTACGTGCGTGGGCGCCTCGTACGATGGCCTCGGAGCAACATATCGGTTACGCGATTCAGTGGTTCGGGCTCGCGTCTGTACTCGTCATCATGGCAGTCGTAGTCGCCGTCTCATCGGCGAGGCGTAATAGAGACTGAGCACGGACCCAAGGAACGTTAGTCCTCAAAAAACTCGTTATTCGTTTGTTTCACAGCGCAACAGAGCGGTCGTTGAGTCAGCCTGACGAAAACGACCGGACTACCATCCTGCGATTTCCTTTCCCCGTCGATTTGTGTAGCATGTGAAGCAATCGGGCGATGCAGTTTATACTGATCGCTCCCATGTACGTGCTTAATTTTCAGGCCACGGCAACTCCGGAGAGGGTAATGGCGAAGGTAGTGCTCGGCCTGCTCGCAGCGTTTCTGGCCACTGTTCTGGCGGCTAGAGTGTCGTTCTTTGTCTCCACCAGCCCTGATGACGCGATCGCTGATGAACCATGGTCCCAGAATGAAATGGAGTTCGTTGCCTGGAACGGTGAGCGATGGACCGCCTGGATTCGGGACGGCGCATTCGAGCACACACCAGAAAATCCGGACCGCTGGAGCCGTCACTCGAATAGCAGTCTTGCATTCATTGGATGGGAGGGCGAGGCGTGGCAGGCGAAAATTGACGGCGAGGAATTCGTACTAGCCCACCACGGCGACTGGCAACACGCCACCGAGCGCGCGACGGCAATCCGCTATCGCGATTGGACGGGTAAACATCAGCTGCGCTCACTGACTCAACTGAGTCGCTGAGAATTCCATGATGATGTCGAGCGCACGTATCGTTGCCACGGCCCTCCTTTGTAGACGGGCAGCGCGAAATGTGAGTCTCGGTGCGGGCGCCCTATATCGTTTGCTGGTGCTGGTGGCGCTGTGGGCTGGCTCCCAGAGCGCGATCGCCCAGGTCTTCGATATGCGCCCGGGCGTAACCGAGATGAGCCAGCGCATTCAGCAGCTGCATCACTGGATCCTGTGGATCTGCGTCATCGTGGGTCTCATCGTCTTCGGGGTGATGTTCTATAGCATTATCGCGCACCGCCGCTCGAGAAATCCTGAGCCTGCCAACTTTCATCACAGTACGCTTGTGGAAATTATCTGGACGCTGATACCGACCGTGATTCTTATCGGCATCGCCGTGCCCGCGACGCGGACGCTGCTGGACATCGAAGACAACAGCGACTCGGACCTCACCGTCCTCATCACCGCCTCGCAATGGAAGTGGCACTATCAGTACGTAGAAGCCGGCATCGGCTATTACAGCAATCTAGCGACGCCCTTGGATCAAATTAACAACATTGCTCCGAAGGGCGAGAACTATCTGTTGGAGGTGGACAACCCTCTGGTGCTGCCAACCAACCTCAAGGTTCGGTTCCTGATGACTTCGGACGATGTCATCCATTCCTGGTGGGTGCCGGACTTCGCGGTTAAACAGGATGCGCTTCCGGGCCTGATCAACGAGGCGTGGACGCGTGTCGACGTACCGGGCGTGTACCGCGGTCAGTGCACGGAACTCTGCGGAATGAATCACGCGTTCATGCCGATAGTAGTAGAAGTGCGCCCCGAGGAAGAATTTCTTTCCTGGATCGAGGATCAACGCCTGGCCAACGACCTCGCAGGCGAGGCAGCCGTGGCGGCCCGTAGCAGGGATTGGACGATGGAGGAACTGATGCCGATGGGTGAGGCTGTGTTCATTACTCATTGCGCTACTTGCCATCAGCCCGACGGAACGGGGCAAGGCATCAAATACCCGTCCCTGGCAGGCGGCGTCATCCCGACCGGGCCGGTCGAAGCCCATCTCGATCGTGTGATGAACGGCCTCGCAGAGACCGAAATGCAGGCGTGGGCGCCCCAGTTGAGTGACCTGGATCTGGCCGCCGTGATCACGTACGAACGCAACGCCTGGGGAAATGATACCGGTGACGTCGTCCAACCACTCACTGTTTTCTCAGCTCGTTAGGTGACTTAGGCATGATTGCCCACGCAGAAGACCTACCCCGAAGTCGGCATCCGCTGATTCGCTTCATCTTGCGCTGGGTGCTGACGACCAATCATAAAGAGATCGGTACGCTCTACCTGTGCCTCAGCTTTACCTTGTTCTTGATTGCCGGCGCGATGGCGATGATCTTCCGCCTGGAGCTGGCCCAGCCAGGAATGCAGTTCGTCACCGCCGATTTCTACAATCAGTTGATAACCGTACACGGCTTAGTCATGGTATTCGGCGCGGTTATGCCTGCGTTCGTGGGGCTGGCCAACTGGATGATCCCGCTGATGATCGGCGCGCCCGACATGGCGCTTCCGCGGTTGAATAACTTCAGCTTCTGGATTCTGCCGTTCGCTTTCTTCATGCTGCTCTCGTCGTTGTTCATGGAAGGGGGTGCCCCAAATTTCGGCTGGACACTCTACGCGCCTCTATCGACCACTTACGGCCCGCCGAGTACCGACTTCCTGATCTTCGGCATCCATCTGATGGGCATTTCGTCGGTGCTGGGGGCGATCAATATCATCGTCACGATCTTTAATCTGCGGGCACCGGGCATGACGCTGATGAAGATGCCGTTGTTCGTCTGGACCTGGTTGATTACCGCGTTTCTGCTGATTATGGTTATGCCGGTGCTAGCCGGGGCGGTGACGATGATGCTCACC
Organism: Gammaproteobacteria bacterium; assembly: GCA_963581225.1. Taxonomy (GTDB): domain Bacteria; phylum Pseudomonadota; class Gammaproteobacteria; order Steroidobacterales; family Rariloculaceae; genus SMWC01. The sequence goes on along the minus strand of CAUZMW010000009.1, from coordinate 12,749 downwards.
GATCGTCATTTCGGAACGAGCTTCTTCGAGGCATCCGGCGGCGGCGACCCGCTGTTATTTCAGCACGTGTTCTGGTTCTTCGGCCACCCGGAGGTCTATATCATGATTCTGCCGGGCTTCGGCATCGCCTCGCAGATTATCCCCACCTTCGCGCGTAAAAAGTTGTTCGGTTACGACTCCATGGTCTACGCGACAGTATCTATCGCCGTCTTGTCGTTTATCGTCTGGGGTCATCACATGTTCGCGACCGGTATGCCGGTCGAGGTCGAGCTGTTCTTCATGTATGCGACGATGTTGATCGCCGTGCCCACGGGCGTAAAGGTTTTCAACTGGGTGGCCACGATGTGGCGCGGTTCCATGACGTTCGAGACGCCGATGTTATTCGCTCTCGGTTTCGTCGTGATGTTCACCATCGGCGGATTGTCCGGACTGATGCTGGCCATTGTGCCCGCCGACTTCCAGTACCACGACACGTTTTTCGTGGTCGCACATCTTCACTACGTCTTATACCCAGGGGCTATCTTCGCGACGATGGGGGCGGTTTATTACTGGTTACCGAAGTGGACCGGCAACATGTACAGCGAGCGGCTCGGCAGAATTCACTTCTGGACCGCAGTGCTTGGACTCAACGTTACGTTCTTCCCGATGCATTTCGTCGGGCTCGCGGGAATGCCGCGGCGGGTCGTCGATTACTCGCTGCCGTTCTCCGACCTGAACCTGGTTTCGAGCATCGGCGCCGGAATCTTAGGATTAACGCAGATCTTGTTCCTGTACATCGTCGTCAAAACCGTTCGTGGCGGTGAGAAGGCGACCGATCAGGTCTGGGAGAGTGCGGAAGGCCTGGAGTGGACGGTCCCTTCTCCGGCACCGCATCACACGTTCGAGACACCGCCGCATGTGGAGTAAACGGGAAACACTCACCACGAGCCCTCGAGAACGGAGTAGCACGTAGATGTCAGATAGCCCCACTGGTCAACGCAAGCAGACGGTACTCTTGCTGTTGCTGGCCGTAGGCATGTTCGGCTTCGCATTCGCGCTGGTTCCGCTCTACAACCTCTTCTGCGAGGTGACCGGCCTGAACGGCAAAACATCCGCGCGAGCCGTTGCCAGTGCGCCTGCCTCGCAGAGTGTGGGGCGTGAGGTGACTATCGAGTTCCTCGCACACGTGGGGCGAGGCATGCCCTGGGAGTTTCGGCCGACTCAGGGGCGGATGCGCATTCGACTCGGAGAGATCAACGAGACCACGTTCTACGTACGCAACTTCGCGAGTCAAGCCGTGACGGGTCAGGCAGTGCCGAGTGTCACGCCCGGCCGGGCAGCCCGCTACTTGCACAAGATCGAGTGTTTCTGCTTCACGCAACAGACGCTCGATCCCGGCGAAGAGATGGAAATGCCGGTGAAGTTCTACATGGCCGACGATCTGCCCGCTGAGGTCAGTACGCTCACATTGTCCTATACGTTGTTTCCGGTACCCGACTCTCAAACGACGGGGCTTGAGGACGAGGCACACGTCGCCGGCGTCACGCCGGCGACTCACGAGGGGCATGCCGACTTATGAGCGAGACTCCCCGCTATTACGTTCCGCACAGCAGCGTCTGGCCCATCGTGGGCTCCGTCGCGCTATTCATCACGGCATTTGGCGCGGCCAATTATATTCAACAAAGCACCGTGAAGGTGACGACGGCGACGGGCAGCTTCGGCGCGCCGATCTTTTATATCGGATTAGCGTTGATCGCGTTCATGATGTTCGGCTGGTTTGGGACCGTCATCAGGGAATCTCTGAAAGGCATGGTCAGCGATCAGCTCGACCGATCCTATCGCATGGGCATGTTCTGGTTCATCGTCTCGGAAATCATGTTCTTTGCTGCATTTTTCGGCGCGCTCTTTTACGCTCGGACCATCTCCGTACCGGCGCTCGCCGGCGCAGGGACGAACCTGGAGACCCACCTCCACTTGTGGCCGGATTTCGCTGACACCTGGCCGTTATTCATGACCCCCGGCGGTACGGCGACGGAGGCGATGGCGGCGTGGGGATTGCCGTTCATCAATACCGTTATTCTTGTGACCAGCAGTGTCACCCTCACGTTCGCCCATTGGGCGCTGAAGAAAAACCAACGACTGCCGTTGCAGATCTGGCTCGGGCTCACCGTGCTGTTAGGGGCGACGTTTCTAGTCCTACAGGTAATAGAGTACTCGGAGGCCTACAACGAACTTGGATTAACTCTGGCGTCGGGCGTCTATGGCTCGACGTTCTTCATGCTGACCGGCTTCCACGGCGCGCACGTGACCATGGGCGCGACCATGCTGGCCGTCATGTGGTTGCGGACCGTTAAGGGTCACTTTACGCCCGAGAACCATTTCGCGTTCGAAGCCGCCAGTTGGTACTGGCACTTCGTGGATGTGATCTGGCTGGGTCTGTTTACGTTCGTCTACTGGTTCTAGTTGGTGATCATGTACTGCGAGACGAATCCATACGCCAATAGCCCAAGCAATAGGGCGGAGAGCGCCACCCGAACGCTTAGCGAGATAACCGTGCGTTCGGTCTTGCCGCTGTCGCGCACGAGAAAAAACAGGCCGCTGCCGAGACTGACTAGAATACCGACCAGGACCAGGAGGATGAGAATATTGAGCATTTTCTATGCGGCCGCAGCAGGAACAAGACGGCATAGAATCAAGGGCACGGAGCGATGTCAAGAACCGCCGAAATCAAAATAACCGTCGAATTGGACGATGACGATGTCCCGACGCAGATTGTGTGGGAAGCATCGGAGGCACGGGGCGCCGGGTCGACGCCCTGCCGATCGATGATGCTGTCACTGTGGGACGGGGAGCGTAAGACCATCGCGGCGATCGATCTCTGGATCAAGGACATGACCGTCGACGACATGAATCTATATTTCTATCAGGCGATTCATCAAATGGCCGACACGTATCTACGGGCAACACAAAATTCGGATGTCGCGAAGTCGATACACGAATTCGCTGAGCAGCTCGGCAGTAACACGGGATTTGCCAGCGACGGTAGCCGTAGCGGAACGGGCGAACGGAAACCTTTGATCGATTTGATATCCCTGGCGAGTAGTGGCCAGCAGCGGAGTGCTGATTAGATGGGCGTCTCTATCGTTCCCACGTTGAGAGTGCTCAAGCCGTTAGGGCTGATGGCCGTTGTCGGTTTCGTTGGGTTGGTGTTCGGCTACTGGGCAAACGCCGCGTTCTTCCCCGGCACCGCGCCGACACAACCGATCAACTTTAGCCACCGAATTCACGCAGGTGACTTCGAGATTGAGTGCATGTACTGTCACACTCAGGCACGACGCTCGACATCGGCAGGGATACCTGCCGTCAGCAAGTGTGTCGGATGTCACGAGAACGTCGCGACGGAACGGCCGCAGATCCGTCTCCTGATGGAGTACTGGGAAAATAAAGAGCCCATACCGTGGATCAAGGTCCACGACCTGCCCGATTTTGTTTACTTTCCGCACAAACGCCACGTCCAGGCCGGTGTGGAATGCCAGACCTGTCACGGACCGGTCGAAACGATGGATGTCGTTTCCCGCATGGCACCGACAGAGATGGGGTTGTGTCTGACTTGCCACAAAGAGCACCAGGTAGAGTTCGGACTCGATTGTCTGACTTGCCACAAGTGATTCGGGAGTAAGAGTAGTTAGATGTCGAGCATAGACCGCAGGGACTTTCTAAAACTCGTCGGCGCCGGCGGCGTTGGCACCGGCGCGGGTTTCATGCTGGCGGAGTCTATCAAGCACCCGGTCGAGTACCTGATTCCCTACCCGGTTCCGCCGGAAGATTTCAGTCCCGGCATCGCGACCTACTACAACTCGGTCTGCTCGATGTGTTCCGCAGGCTGCGGAATTACCGTACGCACGCGCGAAGGTCGCGCCAAGAAAATTGAAGGCAACCCGGCGCATCCGGTCAGCCAGGGCCGCCTTTGCGCGCTGGGCCAGGCCGGTTTACAGGCTCTGTATAATCCGGATCGCCTGACGTCGCCGCTGTTGCGGGCAGGAGACCGCGAGTCCGGCGCTTGGATTCCCACGACCTGGGAGGACGGGCTGTCGCAGGTCGCTGAACGCTTGGGCGCGTTACGCAGCAGCGGCCAGGGAAACCGCATTGGTTTTCTTAGCGAGGGTGTCGGTGGACACCTGGGCACGCTCATCGAGCGGTTCATGGCGGAACTGGGATCAGGCCGGCTTCTCCACCACGACTTCGCGCATCCGCAGACGCTTTACGCGGCCGTGAATCGGCTCTTCGGCGAAGATCATCTGCCGTACTACGACCTCGGTAACACGCGTTACCTGTTGTCTTTCGGGGCTGATTATCTCGGCAACTGGATATCCCCGGTGCACCATGGTCTGGGCTTCGGCAACAGCCGCCAGGGACGAGAGGATGTCAGAGGGCGGTTCGTGCAGATCGAGCCGAGGATGTCGCTGAGCGGTGCCGCCGCGGATGAGTGGATTCCCGCTAGCCCTGGCACGGAAGGCATACTGGCGCTAGGGCTCGCGAACCACATCGTCAGCGAGGGTGGCTATCAGGGCGCCGACCGTGACGCCTGGGCCGTAGCGCTGGAACCGTACTCCAGTGCAGCGGTATCCGAGCAGACGGGTGTTCCGGCAGCCACCGTCATGCGTTTAGCCGACACGTTCGCCGACACCCAACCCAGCCTGGCGATCGGCGGCGGCGCAGCCGGAAACCACAGCAACGGCGTCGACACGCTGGTCGCGGTCAATGCGCTCAATTATCTGGTCGGTAACCTAGGGGCGGAAGGGGGGCTGATATTTAACCCCGAGCCTGTCGTCGGCCAAGCCCCGAGTTCTCGTCACGCGAGTTACAGTGCGATGCTCGAACTTGCCGCGGACGCCCGTCAGGGAAATATCGAGGTATTGATCCTCAACCAGACCAATCCCGTGTTTACGCTGCCGGCGGCAGCCGAATTTAAGGCGGCGTTGGCCGACATACCGCTGATCGTCAGCTTGTCCAGTTTCATGGATGAGACGACCGCGATGGCAGACATTATCCTGCCGAGCCATACCTACCTAGAGAGCTGGGGCGATGACTTCCCGGAGCCGGGAGTCGGGTTCTCCGTCGGTGCCGTCTCTCAGCCTGTGGTCTCGCCGCTTTACAACACACGGGCCACGGGTGACATCGTATTGGGACTGGCGCAAGCGCTCGGTCTCGGCGACGCGCTGCCGTGGGCCAGCATGGAGGTGTATCTACAGGAGAGCTGGCGCGAGATTCATGCGCGCGGCGCCGCCGAGGGTGAGGCCGAAGCCGAAAGTTTCGAAGCCTTCTGGGCCGCGGTCTTACAAGCCGGCGTGTGGGGCGAGAATACCCGTCGCGAGGTGGGGTCGATCACGATTGCCAGCGACGTCGTCGATTCGATCGGCGTCGAACCGCCCGAGTTCGCAGGCGATAGCAACGGCTATCCATTCATTCTTCATCCCTATGTCTCGAACGTGTTGCACGATGGCCAGGGCGCGAATCTTCCCTGGATGCAGGAACTACCCGATCCGATGACCAGCGTCGTCTACGGGTCCTGGGTCGAGTTGAATCCCACGACAGCCGAGCGGCTCGGTTTAGCCGAGGGCGACGTGGTCGAGATCGAATCTCCACAGGGGCGCGTCGCCGCGCCGGTGTACGTCTATCCGGCCATCATGCCGGACGTCGTTGCGATGCCGATTGGGCAGGGCCACACCGAGTACGGGCGTTACGCCAAAAACCGCGGCGCCAACCCGATCGAGATCCTCTCCCCACAGATCGAACCGGTAACCGGTGGCCTGGCGTGGAGCGCGACGCGAGTGAGGCTCATTCCCACCGGGCGACGCGTCGACCTGTTGAAGACCGGCGGCGTCTCCCGTGAACTCGGTAGAGAGATCGTCCAGACGACGGGGTCAGGCGCAAGCGCGGGCGAGACTGCCGGTCTGCACAGCATTCCGATAACGGTGGTGCCGACATGAGTTTTATCGACGACTTTCGTGCGAAGTGGCGGGAGTACCGCAGGCCCGGTTACTACGAAGAGTTCGACTATGCGTGGACGATGACGATCGATCTCGACCGTTGCACGGGGTGCGAGGCATGCGTTACCGCTTGTCAGGCCGAGAACAATATACCCATCGTTGGCGAAGAGGCCTTCGCCAAGGGTAGGCAGATGCAGTGGATCCGCATCGAGCGTTACTGGGAGGGCGAGTATCCAGACGTCAAGCTGCGTTTCATCCCGATGCTGTGCCAACAGTGCGACGCGGCACCGTGTGAGACGGTGTGCCCGGTAAGCGCTACTTATCACAATCAGGACGGCCTCAATGCTCAGATCTACAACCGTTGCATCGGCACTCGGTCATGCGCCGTTTACTGTCCGTATGAGGTCCGCTACTTCAATTACAACGATCATCATTGGGACGCGCCGCTGGATCAGCAGCTGAACCCCGACGTCTCGGTGCGAGAGAAGGGCGTCATGGAGAAATGCACATTCTGCATCCAGCGGATTCGTCAGGCCAAGGATCAAGCCAAGGATGACGATCGCAGGCGAGTGCGGGACGGCGAGGTGCAGCCGGCCTGCGTTCAGACCTGTCCAACGCAGGCGCTGGTCTTCGGTAATCGATTGGACCCCGATGCCCAGGTCACCGGGCTAATGGACGATCCGCGGGCGTACCACGTGTTGGAAGAGTTAAACACCGCCCCGTCCGTGGTCTATCTCAAGAAGGTGGAAGTTGATGCAGTCTGACGCCCGCGATATCAGCTACGCTGATGTCAACCGGGACGTTGTGCGCTCCCTCGTGGAGACCGGACGCACGTACTACATCACGCTCGCGACGGCGATCACCGTTACGCTCGTCTGCTTCTTCTTCCCATGGTTCTATCAGCTCTATTACGGTCTAGGCGCGGCCGGCGTCAATCACCCCGGTGTCTGGGGGACCTATCTTGCGAGCTTCATCTTCTGGATCGGGCTCAGCCACTCCGGCACGTTGCTGTCCTGCGTTCTACATATCACCAACAGCTCGTGGCGGAAGGCTATGTATCGCAGCGCCGAAGCCATGACGCTGTTTTCGCTCGTAGTGGCGGCGACGATGGTGATGGTACATCTCGGGCGTCCGTGGTTTGTTCATTGGGCGTTGCCGTACCCCAACCAGATGGAGCTGTGGCCCAACTTTAAGTCGCCGCTGTTGTTCGACGTCATGGCGATCACCACGTATGTAACAGGAAGTTCGATCTTCATCTATATGGGGACGATTCCGGACTTTGCCGCGGTTAGAGATCGCACGACCGGATGGCGTCACCACATGTACGTGTTGCTCTCCCTGGGGTGGCGCGGCACCGACACCGAATGGAACCGGCTGGGTTGGGCCTATACGTTCCTGGCAGTGCTCATCATTCCACTGGCGGTCTCGGTGCACAGTATCGTCTCGTGGGATTTCGCGCTGTCCATCGTGCCGGCGCTGCACCAGACGATCTTCGCGCCGTACTTCGTCGTCGGTGCCATCTACTCCGGCACGGCCGGCATTGTCACCGTGATGTACATGCTTAGGAAGTACATGGATTTCGGGCAGTACATCACCAAGCTGCATTTCGACAACCTGGGCAAGCTGCTGCTCGTGCTGTCGCTGATCTGGACCTATATCAACGTCCTGGAACTCTTCACCGGCTGGTATAGCGGTACGTCGACCGAGTACGAAGCGCTTAATTACAAGTTGTTCGGTTATTACGCGCCGCTGTACTGGGAGATGATCCTGTTTTGTGCGGTGGCGCCGCTGCTGCTGATCTCGAAACGTTTTAGAACTTCCTTCGTTCCTATGCTGATTCTGTCGATCCTGATCAACATCGGCATGTACACCGAGCGTTTTCTAATTGTCGGCACCTCGCTCTCACGGCAGTATCTGCCCGATGCCTGGGGCCTGTATGTTCCGAGCCTGGTCGAGATCTCGATCCTGATCGGCTCATTGGGCTTGTTCGTGACGCTGTTCATGCTGTTCGTCAAGATTTTTCCGAGCATCTCGATATACGAAGTGAAGGAGACATTGCCCGAACCTGAAGATGCCCCCGACCCCGCGCCCCAGATAGGAGCACCCGAATGGCAACCAACGCGTTAGGACTGTTTCACGCTCCAGCGACGGCGCTGGCGGCGGCCGGCGAACTCAAGGGTGCCGGATTCGCCAGGCCGTCCCTGATGTCGCCGATCCCGATCGAAGGTGTCGAAGAAGTTCTCGGCGAGAATAAGTCGGTGATCAAACGCTTCACGTTCTTCGGCGCGATTTTCGGCGGCGTGTCCGGGTTCCTGCTGGCCGCCGGCACGGCCGTGCTCTACGTTCATCCAACCGGAGGCCGGCCCATTATCACGATACCGCCGTTTCTGATCATCACTTACGAGTTGACGATCTTGTGCGGCATCCTGGCGACGGTACTGGGATTTTTCATCAGCAGCCGATTCCCCGCGATCCGCGAGCGGGTCTACGTACCTGAAGCGGCCGTCGACAAGTTTGCCGTTACAGTAGTTTGCGACGATACGGAAAGCTTCAGGCGCGCTGAAGCGATCCTGCGTGGCGCCGGCGCTGAGGAGATTCGGGAGCTGACGGAGGAGGGCTCATGAGGGGCGTACCGCAGGCGACTGTCGCTCTGCTGCTGCTAAGCCTGTCGGCCGTAAGCTGGGGTTATCCCTGGGATAAGGACATGGTCGATCAGCCTATCGCCAAAGCACAGCGTTCGCGGGCGCCGGCCGAGCCGAACGCGATCCCAGTCGGCGGGACCGAAACATTACCCGCCCCGACGACCGAGGCCGGGATGTTCGATGCCAAAGACGCCGCTGCGACGCTGCAGAATCCGATTCCTGCGACGCTTGAGTCCGTCGCTCAGGGGCAATATTTCTTTGAGCTCACCTGCCTGGTCTGCCACGGGGCGGAGGGCCGCGGGGACGGGCCGGTCGGGCAGGTGCTCGCGACCGCGCCTGTGGATATGAACCTGGCTTATACGCAGGACCAGACCGACGGGCAGATTTTTTTCACGATTACGCGTGGACGGGTGACGATGCCGTTCTACCGAGACGCATTGAGCCAGGAGGAACGCTGGCACGTGATCAACTATATTAGAGCGGAGTTCGGGCCCGAATGAACGAATATCGGACTGCGGCTGCGATTCAAGGCGACACTTCATCCCGGCGGCCCGGTCCTGCACTGTGGGTGTTGATCGTCCTCTTTGTCGTTGGAGTGGCAAGCCTCGTCTATGGATGGACCGACGAGAGCACGCAGCCCGACATCGGCCTGCTCATCGTCTCTTATCTGTTCCTAATGGGCGTCAGCCAGGTTGGCGTCGTCTTTTGCGCCATCACTCGACTGGTCCACGCCCAATGGGCCAAACCGTACTACCGGCTCGCCGAGCTCAGCACGTTGGCGTTTACCCCGTTCGCGTTCGTGGGGTTCTTGTTGATCTTCGTCTACGCCCAGGACGATTTATTCTATTGGCTCTCACCCGCTCCCGAAGAGCACCTGAGTGCGTGGCTGAATATCGATTGGTTATTGATTAGAAATCTCGCCGGTCTCGCGGTCTTCTATGGGCTGAGCACGTACTACGCTTTAAAAGCCCTTAAGCCCGACCTGGCGGATGCGAAGATGCAAGAGGCCGATCATCGCGAAGTCGCGGGTCAGCTCTACATGCTCTCGCCGCTCGTCATCGCGGCTTTCATCACCTGTAATACTTTTATCGCCTGGGACTTCGGCATGATGCTGATACCCCACTGGCACAGTACGGTATATCCGATTCTTTTCTGGTTCGGTAACCTGTTCGCAGGGACGGCTGCGTTGATCGTGTTCCCAGCCCTGCTCGGGCGAACGAGCACTCCCGACTCCTATTTCGGCCCCGATCAAGTCCGCAGCCTGGGCATGATGGTCACCGGCTTCACATTGATGTGGCTGTATTTCTTCTGGGCGCAGTTCTTCGTGATGTGGTTCGGTAATCTCCCACACGAAACAGACCCTTTGTGGCGCCAGATGTACGGCCATTACGGCCCGTACTTCTGGACCATGATGGCGGGGTGCTTCTTCGTCCCGTTCGCGGCGTTGATCTTCGCGTTCGTCAAACGGTCGGTAGTTGCGATGTGCCTCATCGCATTCGGCATTAATCTAGGAATATGGCTCTTCAAATACCTGATGGTGGTGCCGGTATTGAGGCCCGACGACCAGCCGTTCAGTAGTTGGTTGGACGTCAGTGTCGCGATCGGGCTTGCGGCGGGATTCGCGGCGGCGGTCGTCTTTCTCGCCAGCCGAGTGCCAATGTATTCACGCTGGGAGATGGCACTGAAGCCGATTCCCAGGCGTTAGTCGGACTGCTTTACCGCTCCGATCCAGGGAAAACCGCTATATAGTAAGCCGTAGGCCATCAGAGGGTGATTCGATGCGATACAAAAAACTGACCGTAGTCGTCGTGATTGGTGCATGTTGCGGCACAGTTCAACTCGCACACGCTCAAGGGTTCGGTAGGGGCGAGGGGTTGCCGAGGCACGAGATTACCAACGTGACAGGTGATCTGTATCGATTTAGGCAGACCAGACACTTCGGGATGTTCCTGGTAACAGCAGATGGGATCATCTTGGTCGATCCGACTAATTCGGAGGCTGCCACGTGGCTCAAGGAGCAATTGGACGAGCGATTCGGGCTTCCTGTGAAGTATGTGATCTACAGCCATGGTCACAACGATCACGCAAGCGGCGGTGAAATTTTCGCAGAGACGGCCACTATCATTGGCCACGAGAACATGCGTAGCAATCTGCAGTCTCCAGCGGCCGATGCGCCCTTGCTGGCGCGCGAACAGCTCTGGGACACGAATGGCGATGGACTCATTCAAGCGGCGGAAGCGGAGGGGACTGCCCTGGAGGGCCTTTTCGCGGCGCGGGACGCGAATCAAGACGGTGCCCTCACCCGCGCGGAGATTTGGGCGGCACGGTTTGGTGGCGAGCAAGTACCCCCTGATATCTACTACGTTGATCGCGCATCCGTCACCCTAGGCGGTAAGACGGTAGAACTCCACTACACGGGACGCAACCACTCTGACGATATGACCGTCGTGTTGTTTCCCGAAGAGCGCACTGTCTACACGGTCGATTTCCTGACGCCCAATCGCCCGCCGCGTGGTCACATGGAAGGTGGCTATTTCCCCGAATGGGTCGACTCGTTGCGTCGTGTTGAACAACTGGACTTTGACATTCTCTCCCCGGGCCACGAGTTACCCGGTACAAAGGCGCACGTAACCGAGCAACGGCAATATCTGGAAGAACTCGTGGCTGCCGTATCCGACGGCATCGCGGAAGGAAAGACGAAAGAACAACTAGTCGATACAATTCTCATGGAGAATTACGATCACTTAATCGAATACGACGATTCCCGCGCCGGCAACGTGGCTGGAGTCTACGAAGCTTTAATAACCAATCAATAAATCGGGGGTCACGATAGCCTCAGTAGGCGGTCACTGCCGTCATTCGATTCCGAGCAGCTCAACCTCAAAGACCAGTACGGCGGCCGGAGGGATTCCCGATCGTCCCTCGTCGCCGTAGGCGATATCGGAAGGGCAGACGAGACGGTTTTTTCCGCCGACCCTCATTAATTGCAATCCCTCGGTCCAGCAAGGAATGACTTGATTGAGCGCAAAGCTCGACGGCTTGCCCCGCTCAACCGAGCTATCGAACACCGAACCGTCTCGAAACGTGCCATGGTAGTGGACAGTGATAACGTCGGTCGCTGCGGGGCTAGCGCCTGTGCCGACGACGATTTCGGTGGAAACCAGGCCGGACGCCGTCCGTACAGAGCCATCTTCGGCAGCCATCTGCGCTAAGAACCGTGCTCCTTCGGCTTTCTGGGTATCCGCCACGGCACTGACACGCTGTTCCGCGAACGTTTGGATCTTAGGGCCGTACTCCTGCAAGCTCACTCTTGCCTCCCGAGCGAGAACGCTGTCCGCAAGGCCCTGCTGTACGAACTCAAGCTCGTCGGAAGTCAGGTTGAAGGTGTCGAGATTCTGAGCGACTGCGAGCCCGAGAGCATAAAGAATTCTCGATTCCTCAGTGTCGAGTGCGGCTTGGGGTTGAGCGACCAGCGAACCAGAGAGGAAAGAGAGGGTGAGCAGCGCTGCGATCTCGGAAGTTGTGCGACAAGCTCTCCGATGGATCATGGGGGTCCTTGGATAAGTCGGAGCCGCGAGCTTAGCATTTAGTAACCGGAATGACTGCGTCCCGAAGCCGACCTTCAGAATGCGCGTGTTAGGATTGATGCTCCACTACGCGGAGACTAAGTTATTGATTTTAAAGCCGCCCCGGTAGCTCAGCTGGATAGAGCGTCCGCCTCCTAAGCGGAAGGTCGCAAGTTCGAATCTTGCTCGGGGCGCCAGTAAAGCGACGTTCTCCCGTCCAAGCATGTCGCGCTGGGCTTGTTCTTGCCGCGTCGAGTCCTCTCTCGTTCGGATGTTGTGCGTAGTAAGATCCTTCGAGTATGCCGGTCAATCTAAAAAGCGATACCGTAACGAAGCCAACGCCAGACATGCGCGCGGCTATGGCCGCGGCCGAGGTCGGTGATGATGTCTATGGAGAAGATCCTACAGCAAATCGGTTGGAGGAAGTTTCCGCTGATCTGCTGGGCACGGATAAGGCGATTTTTTGCACCAGCGGGACGCAGAGCAATCTCCTCGCGTTACTTTGCCAGTGCCGGCGAGGCGATGAATACATCGTCGGCCAGCAGGCTCACACCTATCAGTACGAAGGTGGT
>CAUZMW010000008.1:0-37084 GCA_963581225.1 Gammaproteobacteria bacterium | reverse complement strand
GACTCGTCCGGCACGAGTATTATCACCGCTCGCGTTCGGATGGAACGCTGGTCTGCCACTATCGTCACCGGGCTCACTCGGACCCATTTCTGTACCCGGGGCTGCAGGATATCAGTGCGTGGGTGGATTTCAGCGCCTGCGCGCACACGGCGACCGCTGCCGGGCTCGACGTTGCGGGCTTTACGACTCAGGGGCAGTTTCTGCTTGAGGGCGGCGCGGCCAAGTTTCTGCAACGCTCGACCGGGCGCGCCAACGTGGAGCAGGCTCAGGCGTTTAAGACGATGATACTGCCAGGCGAGATGGGCGAGCGTTTTAAGCTACTGCTGTTGACGAGGGGAGTGCGGGCAACGCTGCCTGGCAGAGACTTTCGAGACCGGCTCTGATTCACAGCCCGACGCCCTTGTTGCTGCTACCATCCGCGAGTTTGTTGTTCTGAAGTCAGGGTGCCCGTGGATCCAGTTCAAGTCTTTGTACTAGCGGTATTGCAGGGTCTAGTCGAGTTCCTGCCGATTTCAAGCTCCGGTCACCTGATTCTCATTCCCGCCCTGTTGGGCTGGCCCGATCACGGGCTCGGCTTCGGCATCGCGGTTCATCTGGGTACGCTCATCGCGGTGATTATCTACTTCCGCAATGATCTCGTCAGCCTGGGACGTGCGTTGTTCAGGCCGGCTCATCGCGACCACAAATTCGCCTGGTCGATTCTGATAGCGACCGTTCCGCTCGGTTTAGCGGGGGTTCTATTCGGCGACTATGTTGCGAGCACACTGCGTTCGCCCGCAGTCATCGCCGCCGCGACAGCGGGGTTCGGTGTTTTATTGTGGCTCGCAGATCGGCACGGTCGCGAGCACCGTGACGAACACGATCTCGGCTGGACGCGAGCGTTGCTGATTGGCGCCAGTCAGGCGTTGGCGCTGATACCGGGTACGTCACGGTCGGGTATTACGATGACGATGGGCCTGGCGCTGGGGCTGAGCCGGGCCGCAGCCGCGCGGTTTTCGTTCCTTCTCGCGGTCCCGGCTATCGCGGCGGCCGGTTCCTGGCAGATCGTCGAATTCGCTTCGGCACCGATGCCTGTGCCCTGGGGCTCGCTGGCTGCGGCGGCCATGATCTCTGGTGTGACGGCGTTCCTTGTGATCGCCGCGTTTCTGCGCCTAATTGAGCGCATGGGAATGCTGGTGTTCGCTGTATATAGAATTCTGCTGGCCGGGGTGATTGCCTATGTGCTGCTGTAAGCAACTTCGGCGGGCTATCGTTGTCGGTCTTCTCGGCGCCGGCGGCTTGCCGGCGCTTGCGCAGGAAACGGGCTCCGAGGAGTCGTTTCGGCCCTGGGCCATCGGTCTGACGCTACAAACCGACGAGGCCCAAAGCGAGAGTCTCTACACGACCTTTAACTGGGGCGTGGCCGAAAACACCTGGTTGTTCTTCGCCGCCGGACAGAGTAAGTCGCCGGTGGGGCGGGCCGATATCAAGACCAAGGATCTGAGCGCCGGCGTCGATCACAATTTCGGCCTGCTCGGTGTTTCCTTCGAGGTCGAGCAGTGGGGCGAGAAGGATGCGGTGGAATCATTCGACTACCGGGGTTCGGTCTATCTTCGCGGCGACCGATATAGCGTTGGCTTCGACCTCGAGCGGCGTGATATCGATCTGACCTTCTCGATTCCGGGCCCGGGGGACAGGCAGATTCGTCGCCAGACTGAATTGACCGGTGACGGCAGCGGAATTTTTTTTCGCGCCGACTTGACCGATTGGTGGCGTGTCTATGGTAGCGCGAGGGAGTGGGACTATTCGCGCACGCTAGCGATACTGCCGCGTCTCGATGCGTTCAATTTACTCTCGAGTTCTACTCTAACGCTGGCGAACAGTTTCCTCGAGAATGATCGACGCCTGGGTTTCGAGTGGCGTGCCGGCAGAAATCTCATCAACCTGAGCTTTGGCCGCGAGCGTACGGCGGGTGTGATGGTTCATGGCGAACGAAGCCGCTGGCACTGTCGTTCCCCGAACTCGTGGTGGGTACGGCGCACGGAGACGTGAACCATTATGGCCGGCCCCTTCGCGTATACGCGGACTCTTGCGACCGCCATTTGCAGGAAGGCCGAATCGCGACGAGGCCGTCGCTCCTACGGCGACTGGTCCTGGAGAGCCTCACCGATGGCGGCGAGACGCGCGGCCCGGACCGCTGCGCCGAGTTCCGGACCTTGCGACGTCTCAGCCAGCGGTTTGCTATCTACGTCCAGGGCGGCCTGAAGCGCGCGCCGCAATCGCGGCCGCTGCGGATAATCGGAGGCCTCCAGACCCGCTCGGCCACGAGCGTCAGCTTCGCAGGCCGTCAACATCGCCTCGAAGCGCTCGGGCCTGCGGATGCCGTCCACAGCTTCGATTAACTTCAATACCGTGCCGGGCCGGAGCTCATCCGCCCTGTGTACAACCCCATGATGCCGGGCGACGGCGAGGGCGAGTTCCTGGTGGCGCCGCGGAACCGGCAGTCGCGTACAGAACTCATCCAGAATCTTCACCGAGCGCTCTTCATGCCCTGAGTGGCGCGGCAGGATCGACGCTGGAGTCAACGCCTTGCCCAGGTCGTGTGTCAGTGCGGCGAATCTGACAGCGATATCCGTCGACAGCGTTGCGGCGACACGCACACACATCAGCGTATGAATACCCGTATCGATCTCCGGGTGCCATCGTGGGGGCTGGGGCACGCCGAAGAGCGCATCGATTTCCGGGAACACGACGGCCAAGGCGCCGCACTCGCGCAGCGTTTCGAAATAAATATCCGGCCGATCTTCTGCGAGTGCTTTCTCTGTTTCTTGCCATACGCGCTCGGGTCTAACCGTATCGGCCTCACCAGCTTCGACCATCTGGTGCATGAGCGCCATGGTCGGGGCGGCGATCGTGAACGATAATTCTTTGAAGCGTGCGGCGAATCGGGCGACACGAAGAATTCGTAGCGGATCTTCCGTAAACGCTTCCGAGGTATGACGAAGCACTCGCGCCTTGAGGTCATCCTGGCCGCCGAAAGGGTCGACAAGCTCGCCGTTTCGATTTCGGGCCATGGCGTTGATCGTAAGATCACGTCTGCCAAGATCCTGTTCCAAGCTAACTTCGGCGGAGATGTCGAAACTGAAGCCATGATACCCGGGAGCAACACTCTTCTCGGTTCGCGCCAGCGCGTACTCTTCGCCGGTCTGCGGGTGCAGAAATACCGGAAAATCCTTACCGACCTGGCGGTAGCCGAGCTCCTGCAATTCCGTCGGGTTGCTTCCCACGACAACCCAGTCGCGTTCGGTAATCGGCCGATCGAGCAACGAGTCCCGTACCGCTCCGCCTACTTCGAACACCTCCATGGCGGCATCATACCGCAGGGCTGGAGCATGCTATGGTTTGGTGAATGCGAACTCTGCTCCGGTGCGGCGTAGTCCTGATCAGCGGTGCCTCGGTCTCCGGTTGCGCAGTGCCTTACTACTGGCAGGCGGCTACCGGACACCTCGATCTACTGAATCAGCGAGCACCGATTTCGGAGGTGCTGGACGATCCCGAGCAGAGTGACGCCACGAGGGAGGCGCTTCTTCGCGCGGTTGAGATACGCGAATTCGCGGTTTCAGAGTTAGGGTTACCGGATAACGACAGCTATCGGAGTTATGCTGACGTTGGCCGCCCGTACGTGGTCTGGAATGTTGTCGCTACCGAGGAGTTCTCGGTCGAGGCACGTCGCTGGTGTTTTCCCGTAGCCGGCTGTGTAACCTATCGCGGTTACTTTGAGCAGCAAGACGCCGAGCGCTATGCTCAGAGTCTTCGTGATGAAGGCCTGGATACCTACGTTGCGGGTGCAAGTGCCTATTCCACGCTCGGCTATTTCTCAGATCCGATCCTCAATACGATGCTCATAGGCGGTGAGCAGTACGTTGCCGGTGTCATATTTCATGAGCTGGCGCATCAGCTCCACTATATCAAGGGCGACACGGAGCTCAACGAAGCCTTCGCATCAGTGGTAGCGGAGTACGGGACGCAACAATGGCTGTTGCGGGAGGGCGATCTTCAGGTTATTGAAGCCTATCGAAGCGGACTGAAGCGGCGGGAGGACTTCTCCCAACTGATTAGCGATCAGCAGAGTCGTCTGCGGGCGATCTACGAGCGTCCTGATACGGCTAAAGAAATGCGAGTCGCGAAGCGAGACTCTTTTCTGGCTTTGCTGTCCCGATACGAAGCGCTCAAGGCCGACTGGGGTGGCGTCAGCGATTACGACGCGTGGTTTTCGCGGCCGCTGAACAATGCTCAGCTCGCGTCGGTCGCGGCCTATAGTCATTGGTTGCCGAATCTTCGGTCGTATCTGAGCAGTCATGGGTTGACTGAGTTATATGCAGAAATGGCATTACTGGAGAGTCTCCCTCCGGACGCGCGGCGGTCGCGCGTAGAAGCGTATTCAACGACTGCTTTTTCTTCGGAACTCCGATAGCAGACGCTGGCGGTCTCTGTTCGCGAGATAGCCGGGCACGACCAGGCGCATAGGCGTCGCCGTGAGTCCAAGTGCAGATAGCCCGTTCTCCGTGCCTGTACTGGCGACGGCCATGGAGCGATAGTTGTCCAGGGTAAAGATTTTTCCGGGAATGACGTAGTCCAGAAGCCATGCTTGAGTGCGGGCCAGGCTGTCGGGCACGCGGATGACCCAGCGCTTGAGGCCCAGCGTATGGGCAATCTCCTCCACGATCTCCTGCAGAGAGAACTCGTCCGGCCCATAGAGTTGAAACGTTCGGTCATACGCGGTGTGATTCTCCAGCGCGGCACAGAACGCACTAGCTACATCCCCTACAAAGACGGGGGCAAACCGCGCGTCGGGTCTGGCGAGCGGCAGAAACGGACAAACGCGCAGTAGCCGGGCGAATCGATTAATAAATAAGTCCTCCGCACCGAATATGACCGACGGTTGAAAGATCGTGTAGCGTAGTTTCTTCCCCGCGAGGTTTTTCAGCGCTCGCTCGCCCGCGCCTTTGCTGCGCAGGTAATGACTGGGCCCGGTATCGGCGTTCGCCTTCAGTGAACTCATGTGAAGTAGGTGCGGCACGCCGCTTTCCTGGCAGGCTTTGACGAGCTTTTCTACGAGTTCCACATGCGCTTTACGAAAGCCGCTGCCGTCGTGACCTTTCTCATTCAGTATCCCCACTAGATTGATCACGGCATCGGCGCCCGCGACGAGCCGGGGCAGGACGGATTCATCGTGCACGTCGGCAGTAACGATCTCAACGCCCGGGAGGACCAAAAGCTCACGGGCGCGCTCGCGATGCCGGGTTGGGATGCGGGCCGAATAACCGCTCTGCACGAGTTGACCGGTGATCTGTCGACCGACGAAGCCGGTTCCGCCCATGATACATACAGTTCGCGACGGAGACTTCGAGATCATCAACTGATTTCAGGCTGCGGGCCGCACAGTATACCCTCGCGACATACCGTCGTCGGGGCTCGCCGGCACAGGCGGCTCAGCGCATTAATACAAGCGCGCTGCGGTTTCCGCGTTGTACTTGCAGTATGACCGAGCGAGCGGACTCGATGATGTCAATCGCTTCGGAGACACTCCGGGTCCGTTGGCGATTGATGTGCGTGATGATGTCGTTGCCACGAAGTCCTCGCAGGGCCGCTGGGCTACCCGACTGAACTTGTGTGACGAGTAACCCGGCTACGCCGTTGGAGTTCCTGCCCCGCTCATCGCTTGTCACTATCTCGGCGCCTTCGAAGACTGGATCGACACTGCTGAGTTGCTGCTGTTCGTCTGCCGGTGGGTTGGCCTCGCCGAGAATGGCCGTAACCGTTTGTGCGCTTCCCTCGCGAATAATTCCGACTTCGACGCTGTCGCCGGGACGAAGAAGCCCGATGGCGTTGCGCAGAGACTCAGCGCCTTCGATCGGCTCAGCATCGACAGTGACGATGACGTCGCCGATTAGAAGCTCGGCATTCTCCGCCGCCGAATCGTCTGCGACCAGCGTAATCAGCGCACCCGAGGTGGTGTCAAGAGAATAACTTTCGGCGATCTCGGGCGTGATTGTGGCGATATTGACACCCAGGAGTCCTCGTCGAACGCTACCGAAAGAGATGATCTGATCCATGACGCTGCGTGCCATGTTGACGGGGATCGCGAAGCCGATGCCGATGTTGCCGCCGTTTCCCGACAGTATCGCTGAGTTAATTCCGACAAGTTCGCCGTTGAAGCTGACTAGCGCGCCGCCCGAGTTGCCGGGATTGATGGACGCATCCGTCTGGATGAAGTCCTCGTAGCCTTCCGGGTTGATGCCGGTGCGCCCGAGCCCGCTGACGATCCCGGACGTGACTGTGTGTTCGAGGCCAAATGGGTTGCCGATTGCAAGGACGAAGTCGCCGACTCGAACGGTCTCCGAATCTCCCAGCGGCATTTCAGTCAATCCATCCGGATCAACCTTGAGGACGGCGATGTCTGTGCCCGGGTCCGAACCCACGACACTGGCGTCAAGGCTGCGATTATCGATCAGCGTGACCGTGATCTCGTCGGCGTTTTCCACGACATGGTGATTAGTGAGGATATAACCCTCGGCAGCATCGACGATAACGCCGGAACCCGCGCTTTTGAACTTACGTTGGCCTGCTTCCGGTGGCAGGAAGCGACGAAAGAACGGATCTTGAACTAACGGATTGCGGATTGTAACGCTACCGCTGACCGATATATTGACGACAGCTGGGCCGACCTCCTCGATAAGTGGTGCGAGAGTGGGCTGGCCTGAGCTACCGAAAAATTGACCGAAGGCGCTCGTCGCCGGAGCCAATACTGCTGCTGTGGCTAGACTGACGGCTACGCTCAGACTGACGACGCTGCTGCCACGAGTTGTCCGTACTCGGGTTCGACTGTTCATTCGTTGTTCCTCTCAATCTGTAGGCGCCGGATTCTCTCTATTCGCGGTCGCTGTGCCCGAGATGGTCTAAGCGCGATGTTTCCACCCTTAACGAGACACAAGATGCGCACAGAGCCAACAGGGTCGCAAGAACTCAAGCCGCATCGGCGGGGACGCAACGCCCCGCCGAGCATCTTAGTTTAGCGCGTCTCAGTTCGCTTTTACCTGGATTCGCTGCGGTTGCGCCTCGGCTTGTTTCGGAATCGAAACCTCGAGAACGCCATGACGGTACTCGGCACGGATAGCGGCCGAATCCGCGGTGTCGGGCAGATTGAAGCGTCGATAGAATCGACCGCTCGCGCGTTCCGCTCTGCGGACGCCGTTTTTCTCTTCATCGCTACGGGTTTCGCGCCGGCCCTGCAATATCAGCACGCCTTTGTCCGTTGTTATGTCGAGATCTTTGGCTTCTACACCGGGCACGTCCGCGCGAATCAAGTAGCGGTCTTCCTGTTCCTGGACATCAATCGCTGGAACCCAGTCGTTGTAGGTGCTGGCCTCGTCATTGTCTGCCGAGAACGGCCGCTGGGAATAGAAGGGGTTGCTGTCGTGGCGACCGACGAAACCCCAGGGGTTGTAACGAATTACGTTCATGAGTCTCTCCGAGTATTGCTGGTTTGATAGGGATCAAGATGGGGCCCGGATGCACGTTTTCAAGAGGCTGGACGAGATCGAGAACCTGTGGATTCTCTGCGCTTAAGCGGGGGATACGGTGGGGATAACGCAACACAATATATAGTGCCGGTGATGGTAGACGTGCAGCGGACGGCGGCAAAAAAATATTTTCGAAAGAAATGAGGTATTTCATGTAACTATATGTTTTATAATAATAAAGAACTTGTACCGCGTTTGTCATAAGCCCTTGACACGAGTCCTGGCTCGTCCTAATCTACAAGGCTTGCGGCACAACATCTTGTGTCGGGGACACTAGCTGAAAACGGCTGAAACGGGCGCTTTCAAGGCTTGCCTAGGGGGATTATTTCGCTCTAAAAAAGCCACTGGCACTCAAGCCGATCAGCTGAGGATGCGACCCGGACATACGCGTCAGGCAGCATTTGGTACTTAGCAGGGAGGGGACTACACGACAATGGAAACAGCGCGGGGGTTTAACGCTTCGAAGGTTGCAGACCTGCCGTTGCAGGAAGCGTCACGGACCATTTGGGATACCAAGTATCGACTTAAGACGAAGTCCGGTGCTCCGGTCGATAACGACATCCAAGCTACCTACCAGCGCGTCGCCAAGGCGCTGGCGGAAGTTGAGGATCCGGTCAAACGAGATCACTGGTACGAACGCTATGTCTGGGCGCTCCAACGCGGCGCTATCCCGGCGGGGCGCATCATGTCCAATGCGGGCGCCGAGGCGCACAAGCCCGCGACCTCGACGATCAACTGTACGGTTTCCGGCACGATCCGCGATTCCATGCACGACATCCTCGACAAGGTGCATGAAGCCGGTCTGACGCTTAAGGCCGGCTGTGGAATCGGCTATGAATTTTCAACGCTGAGGCCTCGCGGAGCCTACGTGTCGGGCGCCGGCGCCCATACTTCCGGTCCGCTGTCGTTCATGGATATCTACGACAAGATGTGTTTCACGGTCTCCTCTGCCGGCGGGCGGCGCGGCGCGCAGATGGGCACGTTCGATGTCGGCCATCCCGATGCGATGGAGTTCATACGAGCCAAGCGCGAGGACGGCCGTCTGCGTCAGTTCAACCTATCGTTGTTGATCACGGACGAGTTCATGCAGGCGGTCAAGGAAGATCGTTCATGGTCGCTCGCATTTCCTCTCACTCAGCACGAAGTGGACGAAGACGATATCGATCTGGAAGACCCACAACAGGTCGTATGGCGTGAGTGGCCGACGGCCGACGAGTATGTCTGTAATTCTGACGGCCTCGTCGCCTGCCGGATCTATCGCGAGATCCCGGCGAAGCGGCTGTGGGACGTCATCATGTCGTCCACGTATGATTTTGCCGAGCCAGGATTCGTACTCATAGACCGGGTCAACGACCTCAACAACAATTGGTGGTGCGAGAACATTCGCGCTACCAATCCGTGTGGTGAGCAACCACTGCCGGCCTACGGCGCATGTTTGCTGGGATCGATCAATCTGACCAAGTTCGTGCTCGATCCGTTTGCCGAGGATGCACGCTTCGATTGGGACGAGTTCCGCGAGGTCGTTCGCGTCTTTACCCGTATGCTCGACAACGTTGTCGAAGTGAACGGCTTACCGTTGCAGGCTCAACGCGACGAGATCGTGCGCAAGCGTCGCCACGGCATGGGCTTCCTGGGGCTGGGTTCGACTATCACGCTACTGGGTATGCGCTACGGCGCGCCGGATTCTGTGCAATTTACCGAGGATGTCTCCAGGGAGCTGGCGCTTGCCGGTTGGGAGATGGGCCTGGAACTCGCCCGCGAGAAGGGTGTCGCGCCGATACTCGACGAGGAGTTCAGTGTCAGCGCTGAGATGCTGCGCAAGCGTCCCGAGATGACACAGGATGGCTGGAAAGTCGGAGACAGTATTCCCGGGCGGTTGTTACACGCAAAGTACAGTCGCTATATGCAGAAACTGGCTGAAGTCGCCCCAGAGCTGGTCGAGAAGCTCGCCGAAGAGGGTGCACGTTTTACACACCACAGCTCGATCGCGCCGACTGGTACCATCGCCTTGTCGCTGGCCAATAACGCCAGCAACGGAATCGAACCATCGTTTGCCCACCATTATTTCCGGAATGTAATTCAGGAGGGCCGAAAGACGAAAGAGAAGGTCGATGTGTTCTCTTTCGAACTTCTAGCGTATCGACAGCTCGTGGCGTCCGACGCGACGCCTGATGTTGAGGAAGGCGCTCAGGCGCTGCCGGATTATTTCCTGAGCTCCGAGGATATTTCTCCGAAGGAGCACGTCGACATTCAAGCGGCCGCTCAGATCTGGATCGATTCGTCAATTTCGAAGACAGCAAATGTGCCGACGGACTACGCGTACGAGGATTTCAAAAACATCTATCTTTACGCGCATGAGAAGGGGCTCAAGGGTTGTACGACGTTCCGTTTCAATCCCGAAGCGTTTCAGGGAGTCCTGGTGAAGGAAAAAGACCTGAAGAAGACGACGTATCGGTTCACCCTGGACGACGGTAGCGTTGTCGAGGCGAAAGGCGATGACGAGATCGAGTACGACGGAGAGCTTCACAGCGCCGCGAATCTCTTTGACGCTCTGAAAGAAGGGTATTACGGGAAATTGTAGACCACGTGAACTCGAACAAGCATAAACCCTATAAAGATGCCCGCCGCGGCAAAACTGTGTTCTGGCAGACGGATACTGGTACGTCTCGATGGCTGAAGCCCGTCAAGGATGTGACCCAGGAACTGAAGCCACGAGCATCACGGCGATTGGGCGAAATGAAGGACTGGCAAATTAAGGACTGACAGGCGAGAGATTAGAAAAATGGCGCGCATTAAGGTGGGGAAAAAAATAGTGGAGTACGACGTGGCTCTGGACGCCGATGAGCAGTCGGTTATCGAGGAGTCCACTGTCGTTGAGAGCGCGCCACGAGAGGAAGCCAAGATCATCCGAATGCACGAGAAGCTCGAGCGGCCGGATATGCTTATTGGCTCGACCTATAAGGTCAAGACGCCTGTCTCCGACCACGCGATGTATGTGACGATTAACGACATCGTGCTCAATGAAGGGACGAAATTCGAGAAACGCCGGCCCTTCGAGATCTTCATCAACTCCAAGAACCTCGATCATTACCAATGGATCGTCGCTCTGACGCGAATCATGTCGGCAGTGTTCAGAAAAGGCGGCGACGTGATTTTTCTAGTCGACGAACTCAAGGCCGTCTTCGATCCCCGCGGCGGGTATTGGCAGTCAGACGGCCGGTATATGCCCTCGATCATCGCCGAGCTGGGCTACATCGTCGAGAAACATCTCGTGCAGATCGGTTTACTAAAGCCGACGGGACCGAGCGAAGAGCAGCAGGACCTGATCGCCGAGAAGCGCGCTGAGTTTGAGGCTCGAGACAGCCAAAAAGATGCGTTCGCCGAGAACCGTTTCCCGGACGGCGCGCAGCTGTGCACTAAATGCAGTACGGCAGCCAGTGTCATGATGGATGGTTGTCTGACTTGCCTGAATTGCGGTTATTCCAAGTGTGGCTGATGCTGGTTCGCGCGATCGAACCGACAGCCTAGAATCGAAGATTTACTGATCCGCCGTTGGTCCGCTCCCAGATCATTGATGGTCGGGGGCGGACCTTTTTTATTTCAGCCCACAGATCGCATCGGGACTCCCCCGCAGGTCGTGCGAGGCATGCTGCCATGCTCAGCACAGATGCTAGACTATTCTTTAAGTTCCTAACGGATGAACCGCTCCGTGGCAGTAACGATCCCTGACTTCTCGTCGCTCCGTATTCTCGTGGCGGGTGACGCGATGCTCGATGAGTACTGGTTCGGTGACACCGGGCGAATCTCACCGGAGGCGCCTGTACCGGTCGTAACGACGCGCGCTATCGAGCAGCGGCCTGGCGGAGCGGCGAACGTCGCCCAGAACGTCGCGGCGCTCGGTGGACAGGTTCGGTTGCTTGCAGTCGTCGGCGATGATTCGCGGGCGCGGGCATTAACCGAACTTCTCTCGGGCAACGGTGTGGCCTGCGATTTCATTGAGGCAAGCGGTACTCCGACGATCCACAAGCTGCGTGTGTTGTCGCGTAACCAACAGCTGATTCGCTTGGATTCCGAGGATCGGCTGACCGGACACGAAGACGAGTTCGAGGCGCTGTTCTCTAATTCACTGGACGACGTCGATGCGATCGTCCTTTCCGACTATGGCAAGGGAACGCTTGGTCGAATCGAGCCACTGATAGCGCTCGGGCGTGATCGCGGAATTCCGGTGCTTGTCGACCCGAAAGGCATCGACTTCGAACGTTACCGAGGCGCTAGTGCGTTGACTCCCAATCAGACCGAGTTCGAGGCGGTCGTCGGTCCTTGGCCGGACGAGGCTGCGTTCCGCTTCCGCGGCGCTGATCTCGGGGTTCAGTTGGAGCTGGACGCACTGCTTGTTACGCGCGGTGAGAGGGGAATGACGCTGTTCTGGGACAGTGGGCAGGCGTTAGATTTGGCCGCTCAGGCGCGCGAGGTGTTCGATGTCACCGGCGCCGGCGACACCGTAATCGGTCTGATGGCCGCGGGGCTTGGCAGCGGTATGGCATGGGACGATGCGGCGGCGCTGGCGAATCTCGGCGCTGGACTCGTAGTACGCAAGGTCGGCGTCGCAACGGTGAGTCCCTCGGAGTTGCGCCTCGCTCTTCACCGCCGGGGCGCTGGTGGCCGCGGCCTGGTCGGCGCGGATGAACTGGAAACTCTGGTGGAAGAGGCTAGGGGTCGCGACGAGCTGATTGTGATGACTAACGGTTGTTTCGACATTCTTCACGTGGGCCATGTGAGTTACCTGGAGGAAGCAAAGGGGCTCGGCGATCGGTTGATTGTCGCCGTCAATGACGACGCATCGGTGCGCGCCCTTAAAGGACCGTCTCGGCCGATTATGCCGCTTGACGATCGGATGGCGGTCCTGGCTGGCCTAGCCGCGGTCGATTGGGTTGTGCCTTTCTCAGAGGACACGCCGGCCGCGCTGATCGCGAGACTACTTCCTGACGTTCTCGTCAAGGGCGGCGATTACCAAGCGGGTGAAATCGCGGGCGGCAAAGCCGTAATCGAGAACGGTGGAGAAGTTCGTGTCCTGAGTCTGAAGGCGGGCCGCTCGACGAGCGCTCTTATCGACGCCATCAAGAACGCCTGATCGGGCGACCGAAGAATCCTCAGACTGTACGATTCGGCTTAGTTCAACCAGCCGTTGACTTCTTCAAGGTTCTCCACTGAGAGGCTGCCGGCGGCCTGCTGTAACCTCAGAACATTCAGAATATAGTCGTAGCGGCTACGGGCGTAGTTCGTCCGGGCGCGTGTCAGTAAATTCTGAGAGACGAGAACGTCGACGGTTGTGCGCGTGCCTACCTGGAAGCCTGCGTCGGTTGCCTGTAATGCCGTCTCCGATGATTGCACCGCTTGCCGTAGCGCTCTGACTCGCGAGATCTCGGCTATCACGCCGAGATAGGAATCGCGCGTCTGCCGTTCTGTCTGCCGGGCGACTCGTTCAAGGGATTCCAGCGCCGCGCGGTGCTGGTACACAGCTTGTTGTACACGAGAGCTGTTGAAGCCTCCCGTGTACAGCGGGATGCTGAAATTTAGTGAGAGGTTGTAACCTTCCGGCGCCGATATCGACGGGTTCTCGTTCATGCTTCCGTCGGCGAAAAAATTCCTCCGGAGCGTATCGGAATCCGACTGCGAGTAACTTCCGGACAGGCGCAATATCGGCAGGCGGCTGCCGCGTTGAACATCGATATCATCTTGTGCAATATCTGCCGCAATCCGGCTGGAGTTCAAGGCAAGATTCTGCTGGAGCGACACTCGAACCCATTCATCTGCGTCGGCCGGGTCGGGCGAGAGCAGTGGTATCTCGTCTGCCGGGCTGGCGAGCTCCTCGATGTACTCGCCGACGATTTCACGCAAAAATTCTCGAGCTGTCGCCAGGAAGCGCTGCGCGGAGATTTCGGTCGCGATGGCCTGGTCGTAGCCGGCCTGCGATTCTTGTACGTCTGTGATCGCGATCAAACCGACCTCGAAGCGTCGTTCCGCTTGTTCGAGTTGCCGGCCTATCGCCTCGCGGGCTGTGCGCTCCGCAGTCAAGGTATCATCGGCTGCCAGGACATCGAAATAGGCTCCCGAGACCCGGATAAGTAGGTCTTGCTTCGCCAGTTGGTAGTCGGTATCGGCGCGCAGAACGCTCTTATCGGCCTGCCTAAGAGTGACATACTGGCGTTTATCGAAAATCGTCTGACTCAGATTGAGGCTAAAGTTGGACGAGCCGCGTTCGGTCTCGGTGGCGATAACGATCGTGCTCGGTTGGCCGGTCTGG
Source organism: Gammaproteobacteria bacterium (assembly GCA_963581225.1). GTDB lineage: Bacteria > Pseudomonadota > Gammaproteobacteria > Steroidobacterales > Rariloculaceae > SMWC01. The sequence continues at coordinate 23,218 of CAUZMW010000008.1, read as the reverse complement.
AAGTTGGTCGCCGGAGTAGGATTTCTGCTCTCGTTGGTCGTAACGCCGGCACTGAGAGACAACTGCGGAAGCAGACTGCTTCGTGCTTGCGGTTTCACCTCGAGCGTCGCGAGGTATATGGCCTCTGCCTCACGGATCACGGGGTCGTTTTGCAGCGCGCGCTGGTAGACGTCCATCAGGTCCTCTTGCGCGCTGCTGGACTGGGCCAACCCGAGCAGGCCGATGGCAATAATGAGGCGGTATATAGTCGAGTTCATGGCTGTTCTACCCGTAAAGTTTGCCGAATTCATCTGGATGACTAGTATCTCGATACCTGCGGGGCGATTGCCTGTGACCAGGCACCACTTCCGCGATATAAATTAAAGCCGTTCTCGAAGTCGGCGGCCAGACGATAGCCGAGCACCTGTCTGCTGCGCACCCCGGCGTGGCGCAGTTCGACCAGCTCCGCCTTAGAGGACAAAAGGCACAGGACGGTCCGCATTGATAAGCGGAGCGATGACGGATTCGAACAGGCTCTCCTGCGCATAGTCGCCACGCTGATGCATCGTCACGACACGGGCTTCCATGACGGGCGCACGGCCGACGATGACGAACAGCCGCCCGCCAGGGCGGAGCATCCGTATAAAATGCTCATCCAAATTCGGAATCGAGCCGCTAACGGCGATCGCGTCGAATTGTTCCTGGTGCCCCATTACGAGGGCATCCTCCGTCCGGAACTCGATATCGCCGAGCTCGAGCTTTTCAACGTTTTCTTTCGCGGCTCGCGAGAAGTCTTCGTAGATGTCGATGCTGACGACGGAACTTGCAAGCTGTGCGAGACACGCGGTCAGGAAGCCACTGCCGGTGCCGATCTCGAGGACGTCATCGCTGGATTCCAGGCAAAGTGCCTGCAGCAGACGACCCTCTACCTTAGGAGCCAGCATCTGCTGACTGTGGGCGAGCGGTATCTCCATATCTGCGAACGCCAGGTCACGGTAGGCGTCGGGGACGAAGGACTCTCGCGGAGTGTCGCCGAGGGCGCCCAAGACGCGGTCGTCCAGGACTTCCCAGGCACGGATTTGCTGTCCCAGCATTTGGGATCGTGCTTCTTCGAGATTCATTGCTTCACGCTGGATCTAGCAGTTGCCGGCCAGAGGTACGGATAAGGTTGCGAAGTATACCCAAAGGCACACAAGGCGGTCTCTAAAGAATTATGGTGAATACCGAGCGACCCGACAGGCTCTGTTGGGGTATCTTAACCGTCATCGAGATTAGGAAAACTGCTCCGCCCAAGGCGGGTATGGGAGCTAGTTTTGTAGCAATGCGTCTTTTGTGGCGTGTCAGAAGAACAAACTCGCCTATAGTCATGAAGGCGATCTATAGGGCGTCCGCCCGGAATCAGCCCAGGTGTACGGCGGTCGACGGTGCAGCAACTGTATAAGGAGCAATGGTGGAGCTGATGCTCGAGTATCCCTGGCTCATCGCGATGGTTGTTGTGGGCCTGTTCGCGGCGATCGTTCTAGTGGCTGTTACTGGACGACGTTAGGCGCAGCGGCTCAACACGGGCATCGTCGAGCTGCTGAAGAACGGAGACTCGGCGAAGCCGCTCAGTGTCGAAGACCGATCCACCGAGTTCGTCGGCATCGTCTCGAGTCTGAATAAGCTACTCGAACGGGATGACAAGACGACGGAACCTGAGTCCGGCGCAGCCCCGCTCTTCGAGCGCTGGGCGTCCCGCTCGTCCTCGCGATTCCAGCCTGCATCCATGAGCACGGCCTCACGGTTGGGTGTCACGATCAGCGTCGAGGAACCGCCCTCCACATCGATCCAGTAGATCTGCAGGGGTTGTCCCGAGCTCTGTGCGAACAGGGGAGGAGAGGAGAGGACACTCAACGCTCCAAAAAGTCTGCCCATCGCAGTGAAGTGTTTCATAGAGCCTCCTAACTTAGCCCTGTTCATCAACCTCAATATAGATGTATAGAATAGATCATCCATCCGAAGAGCGGAACGCTAGCGGACGTTGATGTGTACAGCTGGGGTAAACTCCGGGTCGGTTTTTTCAGCCCGAGCGTGCAGCATGTCGTACTTTTATCCGCCATTGATTCCGTCCCTGGAGATTGCCGGTAGGGTGGAGAGATTCGCTGTGCGCAGGGTTTATTGCGTGGGGTGGAATTATGCGGAGCACGTGCGCGAGATGGGGTCAGAGCCAGACCGGGAGCCACCAGTTTTCTTTATGAAGCCCCCCGATGCGCTGGTGCCCAATGGCGGCGACGTCAAGTACCCGTTAGCCACTGAAAGTCTCCACTACGAGGTCGAGCTAGTGGTGGCCATCGGTGCTCCGGGCGCGGATATCGATATCTTGGCGGCAACGGAAGTGATCTTCGGGTATGCCGTTGGGCTCGATATGACCCGCCGCGATCTTCAGGCGCACGCAAAAAAGCATGGGCAGCCCTGGACGCTATCAAAGGAGTTTCGATCAATCTGCTCCCATTAGCGCGGTTCATCCGGCAGATGACGTCGGCCATCGGTCGAATGGGTCAATCTGGCTCGAAGTGAACGGGGAGAGGCGCCAGGACGGGGATCTCTCGCAAATGATTTGGAGCGTGCCAGAGATCGTCCAGCAGCTCTCCAGGTTCTTTGAGCTGCAGCCTGGGGATCTCATTTTCACAGGGACCCCGGCGGGTGTCAGCGCTGTTGTGAGAGAGGATCAACTGAAGGGCGGTATCGATGGCGTCGACACGCTGGAGATTACCTTAAGCTAGGATCCATCCCGGACCTACAGTCGGCGTAGTCTGGGCTATGTGTTGGTGCGGTAGGCCATGGTGCCCTGCGGCGCTGAATACCATCCTGGATCACACCGGCGTTTCGCCGTCACAACTATGCTTCGAGGTTGCGGAATCTACGATCGTCACGAGCCTCGATTACGCACATCGTTTCGTTAATGTCCTGCACGGCGTCGGTTGCCGATTCGCGTTGGATAAACTTGGCAGCGGTATCGGGTCGTTCTCGAATCTCCGACATCTCTCGATCGACTATCTGAAGATTGACGGGGCGTTCATTCGCGATCTAGAGACCGACACCGTTAATCGAGCGATGGTTACCGCGATGATCAAGCTGGCACGTACGTTGGACTTCCAGATTATCGCCGAGCAGGTAGAGAATCAGGCCTCGTTCGACACCGTTCGCCGGATGGGCGTCGGCTTCGTGCAGGGCTACGTCATCGAACGGCCGCGCGCGCTGCAGCCCGTCCACTAGTAACCCGCTGCGCTAGAGCAACGGCACCGACAGGAGTGCGACGATATTGATGATCTTGATCAGCGGGTTGATCGCTGGGCCTGCTGTGTCTTTGTACGGATCACCGACAGTGTCGCCGGTGATGGCAGCATGGTGAGCGTCCGACCCCTTGCCACCGAGGTTGCCGTCCTCAATGTATTTTTTCGCGTTGTCCCAGGCACCGCCACCGGTCGTCATAGAAATCGCGACGAACAGCCCGGTGATGATCGTGCCGACGAGCAGCCCGCCCAATGCTTGTGGGCCGAGAACAATGCCGACGACCAGCGGCACGAGAATCGGTAGAAGCGACGGGACGATCATTTCCTTGATCGCAGACTTCGTCAGCAGGTCGACAGCGGTGGAGTAGTCCGGCCGCGTCGTACCTTCCATGATTCCGGGGATCTCGCGGAACTGTCTGCGAACCTCCTCGACAACTGAGCCCGCAGCGCGACCGACAGCTTCCATTGCCATAGCGCCGAAGAGGTAGGGCACGAGGCCGCCGATGAACAGGCCGATGATGACCCGGTAATCGGACAGATCGAAACTCAGGACGCCGTGGCCGGCCTCTTCCAGGCTGTGCGTATAGTCGGCAAACAGAACAAGTGCCGCGAGACCCGCAGAACCGATGGCGTAACCCTTTGTCACAGCCTTGGTGGTGTTACCGACAGCGTCCAACGCATCAGTCACCTTGCGAACATCGGCCGGCATTCCCGCCATCTCGGCAATACCGCCGGCGTTGTCCGTGATCGGGCCATAGGCGTCAAGCGCGACGATCATGCCGGTCATGGACAGCATGCTGGTCGCCGCAATGGCGAGCCCATAGAGCTCGGCGAACTGATATGCGCCCCAGATAGACACACAGACCGCAATCACGGGTAGCGCTGTCGACTTCATGGCGACACCCAACCCCGCAATGATATTCGTGGCGTGTCCGGTGGTTGAAGCGCCGGCGATTTTCTTGACCGCAGCGTACTCGGTGCTCGTGTAGTATTCCGTGATGACGACCAGGGCCGCCGTCAGAGCGAGACCGATCAGCGCCGCAAAATAGAGATTCGTCGCGTCGTCACCCATCAATGCATTCGTGACAAAGTAAAAAGCGATGGCGGCCAGCACGCCGGAGACGATGACGCCCTTATACAGCGCACCCATGATTTTTCCGCTGCTCGTACTGACGAAAAATGTTCCGATTATTGAGGCGAGAATGGACACTGCGCCGAGCACCATTGGATAGAGCACGGCGTTCGGCCCAACCGTTGCGACGGTCAGTCCACCCAAGAGCATAGTCGCGATAAGCGTGACCGCGTAGGTCTCGAACAAGTCGGCCGCCATACCGGCGCAATCGCCAACATTGTCGCCGACGTTGTCGGCGATCACGGCCGGGTTACGCGGATCGTCTTCCGGGATACCCGCCTCTATCTTGCCGACCAGGTCGGCGCCGACGTCCGCGCCTTTCGTGAATATGCCGCCGCCAAGTCGCGCGAAGATTGAGATTAAGGAGCCGCCGAAAGCCAGGCCGATGAGCGCCTGCAGGATTTCCTTTTCAGGCATGCCCATGGATTGCAGGAGAACGTAGTAGCCTGCAACTCCCATTAATCCCAAGCCCACCACGAGCAGGCCGGTGATGGCGCCGCCGCGAAACGCAATCTGCAGAGCTGGATTGACTCCTTCTGTTGCTGCCTGAGCAGTCCTGACATTCGCTCGGACCGATATGAACATCCCGATATACCCAGCGAGCGAGGAGAAGGCTGCGCCGATCGCGAATCCAAACGCCGACGGCCAATTCAGCCCGAATCCGAGTACGAAGAACAGTACGAGTCCGACCACGCCGATCGCAGAATATTGCCGGTTCATGTAGGCGCCGGCGCCTTCCTGGATGGCCGCTGCGATTTCCTGCATGCGCTCGTTACCCGCCGATCGGCCGAGGATCCACTTCACGGAGATCAGCCCGTAGATCAGTGCGAGCAGCGAAGCGCCGAGGCAAAGCCACAGCCACGTTGTGTCAGTCGGGTTCATTCCATTTTCTCCCTATTTGTCCGGCCACTAGGAGTCCGAAACCCGCAGTTGCGGGTTGGTTGGTCCTGAAGATGGCAAGGACCGTTTATCCCAAGCAAGATCGATCGCGAGCGACCCGGTGATGCTGCTCTTCGAATGCTGGTCCCTAAGTAACGAGCCCTTGGTGTCTCGAGACCCGAGCCGGGTCGCGAAAGGCGCGCTATTTTAGCACAAAGTTTCCGCTGAGCCGTGGCCTGACAAGGACTCCCTTCAGCTTTGCATAGCGCGGTAGCCCGTTACGGTAAGGGGGATAGTCTTCACCGAGAATCAGCGGTTGCAAGTAGCGGCGACAAGCGGCGGTTACGCCGAAGCCGTCGCGACTGATGAATCCTCTCGGCATCATTTTCTCGCGATTGGCTACGCGGCCCAAGGCGACTTGACCGACCGTCCATCGATAGGGCGTCTGGGACTTGCGGACGATGGTCGGCATGACGGCGGTATGTCCCTGCAAAGCGAGTTCAACAGCCTTTTTGCCCACGGCGTAGGCCTGCGCTACATCAACTTTCGACGCGATGTGGCGCGCGGATCGCTGGAGGTAATCCGCGATTGCGTAGTGATACTTGTAGCCCAGCTTATCTCTGACGAGTTTTGCGATCGTCGGCGCGACGCCGCCAAGTTGAGCATGCCCGAATGCGTCGCGGGTACCGGCGTCGGCGAGAAACCGCCCGTCGGGGTCGCGCGTGCCTTCGGACACGACTACAACGCAGTAGTCGTAACGTCGCACGCACTCTCCGACTCGAGCCAGAAACCGGCTCGAATCGAAGGGGATCTCTGGAAAGAGGATGATATGGGGGGCATCAGCTGCGGTCTGCCCGGCGAGAGCCGACGCAGCGGCAATCCAGCCGGCGTGTCGCCCCATGACTTCGAGAATGAACACCTTCGTCGATGTTTTCGCCATCGAAGCAACGTCCAACGCAGCCTCTCGCGTGGAGACGGCGACGTACTTCGCTACGGAGCCGAACCCGGGGCTGACGTCCGTGACTGGCAAATCGTTGTCGACGGTCTTCGGGATGCCAATACAGGCGACGGGGAAGCCAAGTTTTTTTCCGATCTGGGAGACTTTGTGTGCGGTGTCCATCGAATCACCACCGCCGTTGTAGAAAAAGTAGCCGATGTCATGAGCCTTAAAGACCTCAATCAGTCGCTCGTACTCGGCGCGGTTTTCGTCCAGTCCTTTCAATTTGTAACGTGCGGAGCCGAACGCTCCGCCGGGCGTGTGCCGCAGCGCGGCGATAGTCCTGGCCGATTCCTTGCTCGTGTCGAACATGTCCTCCATTAATGCGCCGATGATGCCGTTACGGCCAGCGAATACTTTGCCGATCTTGTTCTTGTGTTTTCTGGCGGTTTCCAATACCCCGCACGCGGAGGCATTTATCACTGCGGTTACACCTCCAGACTGAGCGTAAAATGCGTTTTGCTTCACGAATCCTCCGATGCGTTGTTTGTTCTGATGCGCCAACCGAAGAGAATACCAAAGAGACCAATCAGATTGACGACGAGAATAGTACGGGATAGTTTACGCATCCCGTATCGGCGCAACACAGTAACGCGGAGAATTCGTCATGCGACTGGTTTTGCTCGGAGCTCCCGGCTCTGGCAAGGGCACTCAAGCGCGGCAACTGCAGAGTCAGTACAGTTGGCCTCAAGTTTCGACTGGTGACTTGCTTCGCGGTGCGGTCGCCGTCGGTACCGAGCTCGGCCTCAAGGCGAAAGCCGTCATGGATGCCGGCGATCTGGTGTCAGACGACATCGTACTCGGAATCATCAAAGATCGACTTGGCAAAGAAGATGCAAAGGCCGGGTTCGTATTGGACGGGTTCCCACGTAACCGCGTGCAGGCTCAAGATATGGAGGCCGTGCTGTCGAGTATGGGAAAACGACTCGACTGCGCGGTCTTGATGGACGTCAGCTTCGACATCTTGATGCAGAGATTGACCGGGCGACGCACGTGTTCGAAGACGGGCAAACTCTTGAACGTCTATTTTTCCCCGCAGGCCGAGTTGGACGCGTGCACCGATGCGGGGGGAGAGTTGATAGAGCGTGCCGATGACAACGAAGCCACTATTCGGAATCGCCTGGAGGTCTACGAGCGAGAGACGGCGCCGTTGATCGATTACTATCGTGAGGACGGGCGCTTACGAACGGTGCAGGCGGAGGGCACGCCTGAGGAAGTGTACTCTCGTCTCGTAGAAGTTCTCGCAGTCGAGTGAGCTCCGTCAGCCGAGCAGACTTTCCAGTTCCTCTTGACGCCAGCCTGCGCTGATGCGATCGGACGGTCGACCGACCAAAAACTCGCTCATCTCCTTTCGGGTTGCGAGGACCTCGCTCTGAATTCCTAGTTCTTCCGCGCGGACGCGAACCCTTTCCTGCAGCGTTTGCAAGACTGTCTTGTCCGGGCGTTCCAGCGGCAGATGTTTCTCTATCAATGCGCTTTGGTCGGTTTCACCGCAGTTCTGCAGTTCGGCGAGAATCTCACTGCCGGAGTGATCCGCCAGGCGTCTGGGTATCTCGGGTATGGACTGAAGAGATTCTTGATCCTGCGGTAGCCTTCTCGCAATGCGCGTTAGTAGTTCATCACTCATGATCCAGCGGCGCGGCCGGTCAAGCGACTGCGCGCGTCGCTCACGCCAGCCCACCATTGCGAGCGCCGCACACTGCTGTAGCGGTTCCATCGATTGCAGTCCGCGGAGTCGGCTCCAGAGAGCAACCGGCGGGGTCAGCGGTGGAATGTCGAGAGCGACGCGGCAATCAGAGTTAAGCCACTGGCCGCGTTGCAAATCATTCAGTCGTTGCTCGAGTTTTCGCCACAAGGGCAGCAAGTAACGAGCGTCATCCAACGCATATTGGAGGGCGCCGTCAGGCAGCGGCCGACGGCTCCAATCTGTGCGCGTATGCTCTTTCTCAAGTTCAACGCCTAGTTCCTCGGCAAGCAGAGCCTGGAGGCCGATCTGTGGTGCGTAGCCCAATAGCGCGGCAGCTATTTGCGTGTCGATCAAGTTCACAGGCGAGCGATTATCCTGAAGATACATCACCTCCAGATCCTGACGGGCGCTGTGCAATATCCATGTGCGATCGTTCGTGAACAACGCAGTGAAGAGCGGCGCCAGGTCCATCGGCGCTAAACAATCGATACAGATCGTGAGAACGGGAGTAGCGATCTGGATCAAACAGAGTTTCGGGTAGTAGGTCTTCTCCCGCACAAACTCTGTATCGAGCGCCAATAGAGGTTCCGCAGAAGTCTCTTCAAGAAACTCCGCTAACTTTCTGTCCGTGTCTATGAATAGGTCTGTTTCAATCATCCGTTTCATCTACGCTCCGTCCGTACGCTATTATCGTCAATCTACTTGTCTCTTGTAGAGAGGTAGATACTTGGAGAGACAATCGGTTTGTGGCGCCTCGGTTTAATTTTTGTGGATATAGCTCTGCACCGTCGCGGGCCAGAGGACTTACCGGCGTCCAAGTTCCTGTTCGGCCTACTGTTATTCGTCTATGTCACAGCGGGTATCGCCGCGACACAGATCGCCCAGCCGTTGGGGCGTGCCGCGGGCATGGTGATCGTCGATACGGCGCTCTACGTTGGTTTCGTTTATTTACTCCTTGCGCTTTTCCAGCAGTCTGGCCGCTTCTTGCAAACTATTTCCGCGCTACTCGGTGCCGAAACTTTTCTTACACTCATCGGAATACCTGTTCTGATGTTGGCCGGATTCGAGAACGGTGAAGTCGAAGCACCTAATGTCGGTACATGGTTGTTTTTTCTATTGATCCTATGGTCGATCGATGTCGCGGGTTTTGTGTTGTCGCGGGCGCTGAAGTTATCGTATTTCTCGGGTGTATTGATCGTGCTAGTGTACGCGTTCAGTTCGTTTACCCTCGGCGGGCTTCTATTTCCGATGTAGTGTTGGGCCACTAACTGATGCGCGTTCATATTCTTGGAATCTGTGGCACGTTCATGGGCGGCGTTGCCGCGCTGGCGAAAGCCGCTGGTCACCAGGTGTCCGGATCCGATGAGAACGTCTACCCGCCTATGAGTACCCAGTTACGCAAACTGGGTATCCGTCTCTATGAAGGTTATGACGATCGTCAGTTTGATAACGAACTGGACTGCGTAGTCGTCGGAAATGTTCTCAGCCGAGGGAATCCCGCGATCGAGGCGCTGCTGGATTCAGGTTTGCCGTATTACTCCGGGCCGGAGTGGTTGGCCAATAACGTCCTGACCGACAAGTGGGTCCTTGCCGTAGCGGGGACCCACGGTAAGACCACGACGTCCAGCATGCTGGCATGGATCCTTGATTACGCTGGACTGTCACCGGGGTTTCTGATCGGCGGAGTGCCGACAAATTTCAATATCTCAGCTCGTCTCGGTCGGTCTAAGTACTTCGTCGTTGAAGCGGACGAGTACGATACTGCGTTCTTCGATAAGCGCGCTAAGTTTGTCCATTACCGTCCGCGGACCCTGGCAATTACGAACATCGAATACGATCATGCGGACATCTACGCGGATCTGGATGCAATTCTTTGGCAGTTCCATCAGCTCGTACGGACGGTCCCTAGTCGCGGCCTGATTACGGCGAACGGCCAGGACCCGAATGTCGACGACCTGTTGGCGAGAGGCGCGTGGACTCCAGTGGAGAGCTTCAGCTCTGATGGCGCGGCGGCGACTTGGTCCGCCAGCTATGATCTGATCGGTGCGAAATCAAGATTCAGCGTATCTCGGCATGGCGAAAAAGTAGGCCAGGCGGATTGGGCGTTGCTGGGGCGTCACAATCTCGAGAATGCGCTGGCCGCGCTCAGCTCTGCGGTCCACGCCGGCGTCGGCATCGACATCGCTCTGGAGGCGCTTTCGAAGTTCAAAGGCGTAAAGCGCCGACTCGATAAGCGGGGCGTATTCAGGGGTGTAACTCTCTATGACGATTTCGCTCACCATCCCACCGAGATCGAGGCGACTCTCGCAGCGGTTAGAAGCCAGAAAGCGGAACAGCGAATTATCGCCGTGATCGAACCCAAGTCGAACTCGATGCGTATGGGCGTACACCGTGATGCTCTGCACAAGGCGTTCGGTGAAGCAGACAGTGTCTTCGTCCTGGCGACTGAGGACCTGAATTGGAATCCCGAATCTGCACTGGCGGCGTTGGGAAGTAAGCTATCCGTCTTGTGGGACGTTAACGAGCTGCTTGACGCTCTTATGTCGGAACTGGAGCCTGGGGATCAGGTAATTCTGATGTCCAATAGTAACTTTCAGCGCCTGCCTCGGTTGCTTCAGCAAGCTTTGAAGAGCAACGAGCAGACGGCCAAAAGCGCCTAGCGAGTCGTTGGATTCTCGGCCACAGGCCATGATTGAGATCCCGTTATTTCCGCTGAACACTGTGCTCTACCCGGGCGGGCCGCTGCCGTTACGGATATTTGAGCCGCGCTATCTTGCGATGATCAGCCGTTGCCTGCGCCGAACGGAGGGGTTTGGTGTCGTACTGATCAAGGCCGGCTCGGAGACGGACACGGATGAAATGTTCGGCGTCGGAACGGTAGCGGAAATCGTCGACTGGCATCAGGGAAGTGACGGCTTACTCGGCGTGACGACGGAGGGAAGAGATCGCTTTCAGATCAGCACCATCGATCGACAGAGCGACGGACTCTACATCGGGCAAGTCGAGTTGCTGGAACGTGAGCCTGCCAGCGTCGTGCCCGAGGAGTATCAGGCGCTAGCCACGCTGTTGCCGGATATCCTTGATGACTTGGGCGGCCGCTATCGCAACATTCACAGAGAGTACGAAGACGCGAGTTGGGTCGGTTTTCGATTCGCAGAGATTCTTTCACTGCCGGTCGCTACCAAACAGGCCATGCTTGGGCTGATGGATCCGGAGGCACGGCTCAGTATGCTGCGTCCTCATGTAGACGCATCGCCCGATCGACTGACGCCGGTCGTGATATGAAATCCTACATGTGTTTGATTTGCGGCTTCGTCTATGAAGAGGCGGTCGGGCTGCCGGATGACGGGCTGCCAGCCGGCACGTTGTGGAAGGACATACCGCTCTCGTGGCGTTGCCCCGACTGCGGTGCCGGCAAGGAAGATTTCGAGATGGTCGAGGCATGAGAAGCGCGGCCCGTCCGGCGGTAGAGTCGTAGTAGCTAGGGCCGATCGACGAAACTGACATCGAGTCCGCGCGCTGACAGAAGCTCGACAACGTTGTTTTCACCCACGAGGTGCAGCGCGCCGACGACGACTAGATAGCGCCCCGGATGTCGAAGCAACTCTTCGAGCGTCACCGCCCAGCGTCGATTACGTGCGCTGATCAGCGCCGTCTCGAGCTCGGGAAATTCGTCAAAGTCGCCGCTCAGTTCTGCTGCGAGGTCCTCAAGGCTACCGTCGCGCCAAGCCTCCAGGAGCTGGGTTATTTCGGCGTCGGGCGCCTCGAGATCCGTTAGCGTCTGCAGTAGCAGCGCTTCCTGGTCTGCCCACGAGAGTGAGTCGAAGATGCCGATCTGATCGTCGAGCGACTCCAGCCCGAGAATCTCTTTGCCGTCGGCCAGCGAGCGGCGGAGGAGATGCTGCTCCAGGCCCTGATTGGCCTGATAGCCGAGTTGGTTCATGCCGAGATCCATCAGCGTCAGCGCAACAAGCCACGGCTCCAAGCGTTCCAGCAACATCAACGGCAGGCCGAGTTCCGCGGCGCGAGCCTCGGTCAGGTCGTACACTGCCGGGTCCAAGACCGCCTGCAGAGTGGTCGATGCCGGCAGAACACCGGCCTCCATGAAGCTCGCTTGCATGGACGGGAGATCGAGGTCATCCAGATCGAGTTCCATCACCAGCGTATCGGCTTGTCGATAGAGCTCATCGATCAGCGACGGCAGCGGGTAGTCTTGCTCTCGCAGATAGTGAATCGAGCCCAACAGCCAGAGTTCGCCTTCGTCGCCGCTGACATGCCAGGCCGCCGGACCCCCCCAGGAGGAGGCACTCAGCAGGCACAGAGTGACCGCTGGCAGCCTCACGGTTGGTCGGCGCGTAACCAGTCGATCTCGGTTTCGATGCGGCCGTCGTGTTCAAGCCGCAGCCAGCGTAATCCCGGGGGTCGGCCATCGAGAGCAAAGAACTCCGCGTCCGGAAGAAACTGTGAGCACGTGGACGGCGTACTCAGGAATCTCACGCCGTTTCGAGTTCGATCCGAGGCCTGATGTACGTGGCCCCAGAGGACTCCGCGGACATGGGCGTGACGCGCGATGCCCGCTAAGAACTGCTCTGAGTCTCTAAGTCCGACGCCGTCCAGCCAGGCGCTGCCCATCGGTAGCGGCTGATGGTGCATACAGAGAAGCGCATGTTGGTCAGGGCAGGCTGCGAGCGCCTCGTCCAGCATGCTGAGTGCCGTGGCCCCGAGCTGACCGCCGTCGTCACCGCGAACGAAGGTGCTCATGAAAAACAACGTCCAGCCTTCTAGAATCGTGCTGCCACAGACCTGAAAAGGGGCTGCGCCAAGGACCTCTGCCATCAATTCTGGATCGTCGTGATTGCCGGGCAGGCAGAACACCGGTACGCCAAAAGGCTGCATGGTCTCGCGAAAGCGCTCATAACCGGCGCGACTCTCGTCCTGGACGACGTCCCCGGTCACAACGATCGCGTCCGGTGGCCATCTCGTGTCGCCGAGCGCTTGCTCCAACACAGCGACCAATGTCTCGAAGGTCGTCACTCCTCGCATCCTGCTGTCAGCAGCGGCGTGCAGGTGCATATCGGTGAGTTGCAGCAGGACAACCGGGCGTCTGGAATTACTCGATGCCATCACAGGTCAGAGTCGCAGCGTGGGTCCGGGAATGATACGCAATTCGTCGCCGGTCGATGAGGACTGGCTCACAGATCCGTCTCGCGTGTGACTGCGGTTGCGGAATGTGTCCGACGTAGGCGACAATCTTCATCGTCCGGTTCTACAGAATAACTCCCGATGGCATCGACCCGAGAGAAAATCACGGCTTCCGTGAGGCCGCCCAGGCGTAAGCTTGCCGATGCGATTCGCGTCCTGTCCATGGATGCCGTGGAACAAGCCGGTTGCGGCCACCCCGGGATGCCGATGGGTATGGCCGACATCGCTGAGGTCTTGTGGAACGACGTGTTACGTCATAACCCGCGCAACCCGAGCTGGTATGACCGGGACCGGTTCGTTCTGTCGAACGGCCACGGCTCTATGTTGCTCTATGCCGTCGCTTATCTTCGCGGCTATCCGCTGGGCATCGACGAGCTGAAGAAGTTTCGCCAGCTCGGGCAGCGTACCGCCGGGCACCCGGAGCGCGACATCGAGATTGGTATCGAGGCGACTACCGGCCCGCTTGGTCAGGGACTGGCGAACGCCGTTGGCATGGCGCTGGCCGAGAAGGCTCTGTCGGGTACGTTCAATCGCCCGGACCACGAGATCGTCAATCATTTTACCTATGTCTTCCTGGGCGACGGCTGCATGATGGAGGGAATCTCGCATGAGGCGTGCTCACTGGCGGGCACACTGCGGTTGGGCAAGCTCATAGCGGTCTACGATGACAACGGCATCTCAATCGATGGCGAGACCTCCGGGTGGTTTACGGACGACAGTCCGGCACGTTTTCGCGCCTATGGTTGGCACGTCGTCGAGGATGTGGATGGCCACGATCCCGAAAGCATCATCGCCGCACTGGAAGCCGCCCGAGTGGAACAGAATCGCCCCAGCCTCCTTTGCTGCAAAACCGTCATCGGGAGCGGCGCGCCTAACAAGCAGGGTAGCGCGGCTACCCACGGCGCCGCTTTAGGAGCGGACGAGATCGCAGCGACGAGAGAGAACATCGGCTGGGACCAGGCGCCGTTCGTCGTGCCTGACGACATCCGGGCCGCCTGGGACGGAAGCGAGCGCGGCCAGGAGCTCGAAGCAGATTGGCAAGCTCGGTTCGACGCCTATACACAGCGCCATCCGGATCTGGCCGCGGAGTTCTTGCGGCGCATGCGAGGAGAGTTACCAACGGATTGGAGTACGGACGCCGCAGCGGTCATTGCGGAGGTCGCGGCCGAGGGCAAGGACATGGCGACTCGCAAGGCATCGCAGCGGGCGCTGGAGGGCTATGCGCCCTATCTGCCCGAACTCTTCGGCGGTTCGGCGGATTTGACCGGCTCTAACAATACCTTTCACTCCGGCTCCAAAGTGCTGGACCCGGAGAGCGGACAGGGTAACTATCTGCATTTCGGGGTACGTGAGTTCGCGATGGTGGCGATCCTGAACGGCCTCGGACTGCATGGCGGCTTCGTTCCCTACGGCGGAACGTTCCTCGTATTCTCCGATTACGCCAGGAATGCGCTTCGCATGGCGGCGTTGATGAGGACACAGAATATTCTGGTCTTCACTCACGACTCCATCGGCCTCGGCGAAGACGGCCCGACTCACCAACCGATCGAACATGTGGCAAGCCTTCGCGCGATGCCGAATATGTTCGTATGGCGACCTTGTGATGCCGTGGAAGCGGCCGTCGCGTGGCGAGCCGCGCTGGAAAACACGACTGGACCGACCAGCCTGATCCTCACCCGGCAGGGGGTCCCGCACATCCCCCGTACCTCGGACCAGATCGACGCCGTGTCACGAGGCGGCTATATCCTTCTCGATAGTGACGGCGAGCCGGAACTGATCTTCATCGCGACTGGATCGGAGGTGGGTCTGGCGATGACCGCTGCCCGACAGCTGCAAGAGGCCGGCCGCCGCGTGCGGGTCGTGTCCATGCCCTGTGCCGAGGTTTTCGACCAACAGCCGGCCGATTATCAAAGCCATGTCCTGCCGGCGACCGATGCCCGGCGTCTGGCGATCGAGGCGGGTACGGCGGATGGTTGGTGGCGCTATATCGCGGGCAGGGGCGACGTCATTGGAATCGATCGCTTCGGCCAGTCCGCGCCTGCCACCGCTCTACTGGAAGAGTACGGATATACGGTCGAGGCTGTTATGGCGACTGCTCGACGACTATTAAATGACGACTGTTAGGTCAGGAGACTGAGATGCCAGTAAAGATTGCGATCAACGGGTATGGCCGGATCGGCAGAAATGTGTTGCGTGCCTTGTACGAAGGTGGGCGACGAAGTGAGCTTCAGATCGTCGCGTTGAACGATCTCGGTGACGTTAATACCAATGCCCATCTCACGCGCTACGATTCCGCTCACGGGCCGTTCTCGTTCGACGTGCAGGTCGGTGACGATGAGCTGATCGTAGACGGTGATCGAATCAGAGTCTGTGCGGAACGTGACCCTTCAAAGTTGCCGTGGAAGGAGCTCGGTGTCGATATCGTGCTTGAGAGCACCGGGTTTTTTGCGTCGAAAGAAAAGGCGTCCGCTCACCTCGCGGCGGGTGCGAGAAAAGTCGTCATCTCCGCGCCAGCGGGCACGAGCGTCGATGCGACCATCGTCTATGGGGTCAACCATCAGCTGCTGAAGGCGTCCGACGAAGTTATCTCGAATGCGTCGTGCACGACTAACTGCCTGGCGCCTCTCGCCAAGGTCCTCAACGACACGATCGGGATCGAGCAAGGGCTGATGACGACTATCCACGCTTATACGAACGATCAGGTGTTGACCGACGTCTACCACACCGATTTACGCCGCGCCCGCTCCGCGACGCAGTCCATGATCCCGACCAAAACGGGTGCGGCGGTGGCGGTCGGTCTGGTTCTCCCAGAGCTCGACGGCCGACTCAGCGGCTTCTCGATGCGTGTGCCGACCATCAATGTGTCTGTCGTCGATCTAACGTTTACGGCCGGTCGCGCGACGACCAAAGAGGAGATCGATCAGGCCATGCGCGCGGCAAGTGAAGGTGAACTCAAGGGCGTCCTGGCCTACTGTGACGAGCCGCTGGTGTCTGTCGACTTCAATCACAATCCGGCTTCCTCGATCTACGATTCCAGCTTGACGCAGATACTGGACGGAAGGCTGGTCAAGGTTTGTGCCTGGTACGACAACGAGTGGGGATTCTCCAACCGCATGCTCGACACGACGCTCGCGCTCGCTAACGCGGCGTAGCGGGGAGAGGCTCGATGGCGCTTGCCGTCAAGCGCATGATTGAACTCGCGCTCGATGGGCAGCGGCTCCTGATACGTGAGGACCTGAACGCCCCGGTTAAAGACGGCAAGGTAACGAGCGGCAAGCGGCTCAGCGCGGCCGTGCCAACGCTTCAGTATGCCCTCCAGCACGGTGCGCGTGTCGCGGTACTCTCACATCTGGGACGACCGCGGGAGGGGGTCGTCGATTCCGCGCTATCGCTCGCGCCGGTAGCCACCGAACTTGCCGCCTTGCTCGGCCGTCCTGTCCCGCTCGTAACCGATTGGTTGGACGGTCTCGACGTGCAGCCCGGCGATATCGTGCTCTGTGAGAACGTTCGTTTCCAGGTCGGCGAGGCGGCGAATGATGAAGCGCTCGCGAAAAGGTTGGCGGCGCTGTGCGATATCTTCGTCATGGATGCCTTCGGTACGGCTCACCGAGCTCACGCGAGTACCCACGGCGTGGCGCGCCATGCACCGGTAGCCTGCGCAGGCCCGCTTTTGGTCGGCGAGCTCGAAGCGCTCGCCAAAGCGTTGAAGAAGCCGGCGCAGCCGGTTGTGGCCATCGTCGGAGGTTCGAAGGTATCGACGAAACTCGAAGTCCTGAGCGCGCTTGCCTCGACAGTCGACGAACTCATCGTCGGCGGCGGCATCGCCAATACGCTGCTCGCCGCCGCGGGCGCCAACGTTGGACGGTCGCTTCAGGAGACGCAAATGCGCGACTTTGCGGCCAAGTTGCTGGCAGGTGACTTCGGGCGGGCTTCGATTCCATTGCCCACGGACGTTGTCGTCGCCGAATCTATTACTGCCGATGCTCGGGGTACAGTCAAATCGACGGGCGTGATCGCCGAGCTCGACATGATTCTCGATATCGGCCCCGATACGGCGCGCGCTTATGGTGAGCGATTGAGCGGAGCGGGAACGATCCTGTGGAACGGGCCGGTCGGTGTATTCGAGCATCCTGAATTTTCACAAGGCACAGAAAGTATCGCCCGAGCGGTCGCCGACAGCACGGCCTTCTCGATCGCCGGCGGGGGCGACACGCTTGCAGCCATTGAGCAGTTCGGCGTCACTGATGAAATCTCCTACATCTCGACCGGTGGCGGCGCGTTTCTAGAATTTCTGGAGGGGAAGAAGTTGCCCGCGTTAGAGGTATTGGAGGCTCGTGCCTGAGTCTCGCGGCCGGCCGTCTCGCCGGGCCGACCCAGAGAGTGGGGTGCTACTGGATGCGTTCCACTGTGCCGTTACTGCCGCGTCCGCGCGAAACTGTTTAGCTCTCGACGACCTGCCAGAGGGCGACATCCTGGTGCTGGGGACCGGCAAGGCGTCTGCGGCCATGGCGGTCGCCGTCAATGAACATCTGAGTGGCATTGCTCGTGGGCTCATCGTGACCCGCTACGGTCATGGTTTGGCGCCTGATGAGTCGGCCGGCGACATCGAAGTACTGGAAGCCGCCCACCCGCTTCCCGATGCTGCGAGCGCGGTTGCGGGGCAGAGGCTGTTGGAGCTGGCCCGAACTATCGGCCCGGCTGAGACACTGTTGTTTCTCGTGTCCGGCGGCGGCTCCGCGCTATCCGTCGCGCCACTCGGCACAGTCACACTCGAGCAGAAGCGCCAGGCGACCGACTACCTGATGCGCGTCGGCGCTGACATCCGCGATATCAATTGTGTACGCCGACATCTCTCGGCATTGAAAGGCGGACGGCTTGCCAAAGCGGCACATCCTGCGCCCGTAGTGACATTGGCGATCTCCGATATTCCAGGCGACGCGATCGGCGATATCGCCTCCGGCCCGACGATACCCAGCCCGACCACGCCGGAGCAGGCGCTCGAGATACTGGAGCGCTACGACTATCCAGGTCGTGATGAAGTCAGTGCTGTCTTGACGAACCCGCAATATGTATCGCCGCGGCCGGGCGATCCGGCCTACGCGTCCGATGTGACACGAATCATCGCCTCGGCGAAGACAGCCCTGGATGCAGCTCAGGAACGACTGGAAGCCGGCGGCATTACCGTCCGCCGGCTCGGCGATCATCTCTCCAGCAATGCACACGAACTCGGTCGGGCGCATGGGAGGCTTGCGACCGAGGCTGCCGCATCGAGCGCGCCGGTCGCCCTGTTATCCGGCGGTGAGACCCGTGTGGTTATAGTGGGCGAAGACGGGAGAGGCGGCCGTAATCTCGAGTATCTTGCCGGACTCGCGCTTGAGCTCAACGGCCATGAGAATATCTTCGCTCTTGCCGCCGACACCGACGGTATTGACGGTAATGCCGATCACGCGGGCGGACTCGTGATGCCGGAGATGCTCGCCCGCGGGAGTAGCGTTGGTCTCGAACTCGCTGCTCTGCTGGCGAAGAACGATACGTATCGTTACTTTCAAGCGTGTAAGCTACTCGTCAAGACCGGTCCGACGAGGACCAATGTCAACGATTTTCGTCTGATCCTGATCAACGCCACCGTTTAGGAGTCTGTCTGTGCTGATCGAAAAGACCGGATCCCAGCGACGCCGCACGAAGATCGTCGCGACACTCGGTCCCGCGACCGACGATCCAGCGGTACTGGAGGCGCTTATTCGCGCCGGCGCAGATGTCGTAAGAGTCAATTTCTCTCACGGCAACGCCGACGCGCAGGTGTTGCGTGTCGAGACGGTCCGGACGGTTGCGGCGAAGGTCGGTCGTGACGTCGCCATCATGGGAGATCTGCAAGGCCCGAAAATCCGGATCGAGTCATTTATTTCGAGCCCGGTCAAACTAAAGCAGGGTCAGGATTTCACGCTCGATACCGCGTGGGACCCGAGCGAGGGCACGGAGGAATGCGTCGGCGTTGCCTATCCTGATCTTGTCAACGACTTGACTGCGGGTGATGTGCTGCTGCTGGACGACGGCCGGATCGTACTCGGCGTGGAGGAAGTAAGCGGCACTAAAATTCGCTGCCGAGTGCGCGACGGTGGCGAACTGGGCGATTATAAGGGCGTGAATAAGCAGGGCGGTGGCTTGTCGGCGCCCTCACTCACGGATAAGGACCGTGACGACATCAAGGTTGCCGCGACGTTGTGTTTCGATTTCTTGTCGGTCTCGTTTGCCCGCAATGCCGAGGACATCGAGGAAGCCCGTAAATTGCTGCGCGCTGCCGGGGGGCACGGCCACATCGTAGCGAAGATCGAACGCGCTGAGGCAGTCGAGAATATCACCGAGATCATCGACGCTAGTGACGTCATCATGGTCGCCCGTGGCGATCTCGCTGTAGAGGTCGGTTACGCCGCCATGACGGGATTGCAGAAAGAGTTGATTCGCCGCGCTCGGGCTCAGAATAAGGTGTCGATTACCGCAACGCAGATGCTGGAATCGATGATCACCCAGACATCGCCGACCAGGGCCGAAGTATCCGATGTCGCGAACGCGGTCATGGACGGCACCGATGCCGTGATGCTCTCAGCCGAGACTGCTGTCGGACAACATCCGGTCCAAGCCGTCCGAACTATGAGTGAGGTCTGTATCGGCGCCGAGAAGCACGAGACCTTCAGACGAGCCCAGAATCTTCGCCTAGAGGACGCGTTCGAACATGCAGACGAAGCGATCGCGATGGCAGCGATGTACGTCGCGAATCATCTCAACTTACAGGGCATCATCGCGCTGACCGAATCGGGCTCTACGACCCAGTGGATGTCGCGGCTTAGATCGAATATTCCCATTTATGCCTTCACACGTCACGAGACGACGCGCAGGCGTGTCATGCTTTATCGCGGCGTCTATCCGGAGAGCTTCGACATCGTCCATGCCGAGTCGAGTGCCGTGTACCAGAGTGCGTTCGAGGTGCTATTCCGTGAGGGAGTCCTGGCATGCGGCGACGTGGTTTTATTCACCGCGGGTGATCTACGGGGCATCGCGGGCCGAACGAATACATTGAAAATCATCGAGGTAACATCGGGCAACGAGACGGGCGCCGCCAGGCGTGACTGATCCAATGCGTAAAGCGCTGATTCTTCCGGGCGCGGGCGCGCGCGGCGCCTATCAAGTTGGCGTTCTGAAGGGCATTGCGACCCTATTGCCTGAGAACGCGCCGAATCCGTTCGGGATTGTTTCCGGGGCGTCTGCCGGAGCCATCAATGCGGCTGTGCTCGCAAGCCGAGCTGGAAAATTCAGCGCGGCCGTCGCCGAGATGGAGCACGTGTGGTCGAATTTCACAGCCGATCAAGTCTATCGAACCGATAACTGGACGATGCTAAAGACGAGCCTGCACTGGCTTAGTGCCGTTGTATTTGGCGGGCTCGGCAGAAACAATCCACGCTCGCTGCTGGACAGCAGCCCCTTGGGTGAACTGCTCTCGCAGAAGATCCGGTTCTCCCATATCGAACGGGCGATTAACCGCGGTCACCTGGACGCACTGGCGATAACCGTATCGGCTTATTCGTCCGCACGATCCGTCACGTTTTTTCAGGGCCTGGAGGGCCTGAAGCCGTGGGCCAGAGTCAGGCGTATCGGGCGTCCGGCCAAGATTCAAATGGCGCATCTGCTCGCAAGTTCGGCGGTCCCGTTCGTGTTCTCGCCCGTCAAGATTGGCGGTGAGTATTACGGCGATGGCGCCATGCGGCACCGTGCGCCGCTGAGTTCAGCCATCCACCTCGGTGCGGAGCGATTGCTCGTGATCGGCGTGCGTGACGAGCATCCCGATCCGGAGCCCCGCGAGGATGCAGGCGCGGAGAGGCCCACCTTCGCCCATCTGGCTGGATATATGCTTGATACGTTGTTCATGGACGGTCTGTACGCGGATCTCGAGCAGGCGACACGCATCAACGTCATCATGGAGCAGCTGGGGGAGAAGGCGCTGGAGGGCCCGGTAGCAAACCTGCGTCGGTTGAGCACGCTGATCATTGTGCCGAAGGAGGATATTCGGCAGGTCGCCGAACGTCATGTCGACGAGCTGCCGCGCGGGGTGCGCCTGTTGCTTGGTGGCCTGGGGGCCATGAACAAGGGCGGCATGCAGTTGATCAGTTACCTGTTGTTCGAGTCCGGGTTCACACGCGAGCTGATCGAGATGGGGTATCGGGACGCGCTGGAAATGGAAGACGATCTCAGGGCCTTTCTATTCGATCAGACGATGGAAACGGCGTCGCTCGCGCTCAAGCGCGACTTATTCCTCGATACCTAGCCGCGGCCGCTTCTACAACAGCAGTAAGGTGCCGAAGCCGAGGAATGCGACCAATCCAACGATGTCCGTGATGGTTGTCAGGACGACGCCGCCGGCAAGTGCCGGATCGATGTTGAGCTTCTTCAGCGTCAGCGGGATCGTGAATCCGGCGACTGCAGCACACACCAGGTTAACGGCAAGCGCACTCGCGATCACGACTGCGATCTTCCAAGTCTGAAACCACCACATCGTGACGCCCGCGACCACGCAGGCCCAGGCAAGACCGTTCAGTAGGCCGACGCCGAACTCTTTTTTTAGCAACCAGCGGGCGTTGGAACGCTCCACCTGGCCTAGCGCGATCCCACGGGTGATTAGAATCAACGTTTGACTGCCTGCGATTCCTCCCATACTCGGCACGACAGGCATGAGGATCGCGAGCATGACGACTCGTTCTAAAGTGGCCTCGAAAAAACCGGCGACGCCCGCCGCAACGAAAGCCGTAGCGAGATTAATGCCGAGCCAGATAGAGCGCCGCTTCGCGCTGACGAACACTGGCGCGAACATATCGTCGTCTTCGTCCAGCCCCGCCATACTTAGCACAGAGTGATCCGCCTGGTGCCTAATCACATCCACGACGTCATCGACGGTAATGCGGCCCAGTAGAGCGCCGGTGTCGTCGGTTACCGCGGCCGAGACCAGATCATGTGTCTCGAAAAGCAGTGCCACCTCCGCCGCCGTGGTATGGGCTTCGATTGCACGCTGCTCGGCGTCCATGAGGTCTGCGACCTTCTGTTCAGGATCCGCCGTTAGCATCGCGGTGATCGGCAAGCAGCCCTCGTACTCTCCCTGCCGGCTGACGACAAAAATCGCGTTCGTATCGTCGGGGATCTCCCCGCGCATTCGCAGATATCG
Source organism: Gammaproteobacteria bacterium (assembly GCA_963581225.1). Taxonomy (GTDB): domain Bacteria; phylum Pseudomonadota; class Gammaproteobacteria; order Steroidobacterales; family Rariloculaceae; genus SMWC01. Next base: position 862 of record CAUZMW010000008.1, on the reverse strand, counting down.
GAACACGACTTCGATCGTGACATCGCCGCGAACGGTTAGCGTGTCCGGGTCCATTAGACCGCCGGCGGTGTCTTCGTCGTAACTTAAGACCGCTTCCAGACGAAGCCGATCGCTCTCGTTCAGCGATTTCAGTACTTCCCGGTTTACCGTTTCGGGTAGCTCGTTAAACAGATCTGCCAGATCGTCCAGATCCAGACCGGAAGCGGCAGCGACGAGCTGCTCGAAGTCCATCTCCTGGATTAGTATCGCGCGGACTTCCTCATTGAGCGCGACGAGTACGTCGCCTTCGTCTTCTCCGTCGACCAATTCCCAGACGATCGCGCGTTGCGTGGGCGGAAGCGATTCCAGAAGATCGGCGGTCTCGGCCGGGTGCAGGGCATGGACAAGACCGCGTACCTGGCGCATCGCACCGGAGTCGAGCGCCTGGTGTAACGCTTCGAATTGCGCTGCTCTGGCCCGCCGCGGATCCACTGCGCTCTGCTAGGGTAGCTCGTCGTGGTGTGTTTGAATCGGACCGTGCGCCGTCATCAAGCGCTCCGCGAGCGCTTCGGCGATATACACTGAGCGATGTTGGCCACCGGTGCAACCGATCGCGATTGTCAGGTAGGACCGTTGAAAACTCTGGTAGCGGGGTATCCAGTGGCTTAGGAATGCCTCGATATCACTGATCATCTCCTGTACCTGCGCTTCTGCGCCCAGGAAGTCTCGCACTGGCTGATCTCTACCGTTCAGAGGCCGAAGCTTGGGTTCCCAATACGGATTGGGCAGGCAGCGCACGTCGAAAACGAAGTCAGCGTCCGCTGGCAGCCCGTGCTTGTAACCGAACGACTCGATGAGTATAGAGAGCGTCGCTTGGTCGCGG